>NZ_JBIWPA010000021.1:52392-64820 GCF_044768035.1 Kitasatospora sp. NPDC101176 | reverse complement strand
GCCCCAACCGTTGGGGTGTTGGGTTGGGACCCCCCCCCCCCGCGCGGGGGGGGGCCCCCCACCACCCCGGGGGGGGGGGGGGGGCCGGGGGGGGGCCCCCCGCCCCCCCCCCGCCCGGTGTCACCGGTTCCGCTTCCGCGGCGTCACGCGTCCCGCGTCGGCGGCGTCACTTCTTCCACTTCGTCAGCGGCGCGTCGGAGCTGCCGCGACGGAAGGCGTACACCGCGTTGCCGTCGTTGGAGAGGATGTACTCGGACAGGCTCATCCCGATGTCGAGGCCGTCGGGCATCGCCATGGTGCCGAGGTCGGTCATCGAACCGTCGGTCGGCGAGAGCGTCACCAGCCGGGCGGGCTTGTTGTAGCCCTGGCTGACGATGGCGCGGACCTTGCCGTCCTTGTCGGTGCCGGAGACGAGCCGCATGTCGTTGCTGGAGCTGCTGCTCGCGGTGGACCAGATGCGCTTGCCGGTGGTCAGGTCGTACGCGTTGATGCCCGACTTGCTGCCGCTGATCTGCGCGTACAGGGTCGTGCCGCTGACCACGTTCTGGGTGTAGGCGTCGGCCTGGCCGGAGAGGCGCAGGCTGTCCGCGCCGGGCTCCTTGACGGACATCTGGTTGCCGGGCTTGTTGCTCTTGTCGAACGGCAGGATGTAGTCGCCGTTGGGGCCGCTGCTCATCAGCAGCACCAGCGGCTGGTCCTGGACGACCTTGTCGATCCGCTCGATGGTGCCGGTGAGGGTGATCGGCGAGCTGGTGGTCTTGCCGGTGTCGGAGTCCACGACGACCAGCTGCGACTTGGGGCCGGATCCGCCGTAGCAGCGGTCGCTGACGGCGATCTGGCTGCCGGCGGCGCGGCCGTACAGGCTGCAGTCCTTGTCGCGGGGCTGGAACTGCCAGACCGCGGCACCGTTGTCGATGTTCAGGCCGCCGACGACGTTGCCGCCGATGGCGACCACCTTGTCGGTGACGCTGAGCGTCGGCGAGGACATCCGGTCGTTGGAGACCTTGACGGTCCAGAGCAGCTTGCCCTGGGCGAGGTCGACGGCGCCGATGGTGGAGCAGTCGCTGTCACCGGTGTTGAAGGAGACGGCGGCGATGTTCTTGGAGTTGGAGGCGTAGGAGGCGGTGCACAGCTCCTTGCTGCCGCCCGGGACGGCGATGGTCCAGGCCTCCTTGCCGTCCGAGGTGTTGTAGGCCTTGATGCCGGTGCTGTCGGCGCGCACCGCGAGCTTGTCGGTGCCCCAGATGCCGAGCATCTGCGAGCTGCCGTCCCCGGTGGTGGCCTTGGCGGCGTTCCAGGCGATGGTGTAGCTGGCCTTGCCGCCACCGCCGCCGCCGGTGCTGCTGCCGCCGGTGGTGCCGTCGACGGTCGGTGCGTCGGTGACGCCGCCGGTGGTGCCGCCGGAGGTGGTGGTGCCCCCGTTGGCGTTGGGCGCCGGGTCCGGGTCGGAGCCCTTGAGGAGCACGACCAGCGCGGCGACGATGGCGATCGCCAGGACGCCGCCGATGATCCCGCCCCAGAGCATCACGGGGTTGCGCTGCTTGGGCGCGGGCGGCACCGCCGGCGCACCCGGGTAGGTGTAGCCCGGCTGCTGCTGCGGGTAGCCGTAGCCGGCGCCGTAGGACTGGCCGGCGTCGGGCGCGGGGTAGCCGCCCCCGGCGACGGGGTCGTACGGGCCGACCGGCGCCCCGGCCGGCGGCGGGGCCTGGCTGGGGAAGCCGGCCGCGGTGGGCGCGTACGCCGCGTAGTCGACGCCGCCGGCCGGCGGCTGCGCGGGCGGTGCCGGCGGCTGGGCCGGGGGCGGTCCGGCGGGTGCGGCCGGGCCCGGGATCGGTGCGCCGTCGAGCTGCGTCATCTGGTCCGCTACGGCGGCCGGGTCCACGCCGCCGGGAGGGCGGCCGAACGAGACGCCCCGATTGTCCTGCGGGCCGCTGCCCGGTGCTTCGCCGGCCCCCGGCGTAGGGTGATCCCCTGCCATCTGATTCCCCGTCATGTCTGGAAGCGTTCCCCTGCCCGGTACCGTCCGCGGTCCGGTGGGGCGCGTGAGATTGGGCACCATGGTAGTGGTGAGTGGGTTTCGGCCGCCGCCAGGACGGCCGTGGCCCGTCCCTGCAGGTCCAGGCTGTGCAACACCTCCACGCGCCGCTCACTCCGCCGCCACCGCGGTGCCCGCGGGGCCGGCCCCGTCCCCCGGATCGGCCCGGCCCCGAGCCGATCCGGGGGACAGGCCCTACCCTTCAGGAGTTGAAGGGGACGTCCCGACGGAGGGGCCCCCGCCCCCTGGGAGGGTGGATCATGTCGACGGACACACCGGGCTCGCAGTCGTCCCTGCACCGGGCGAACCTGGAGCGGGTGCTGCGCGCGGTGCGGATGGCCGGCTCGCTGACCCAGGCCGAGATCGCCCGCGGCACCGGCCTCTCGGCGGCCACCGTGTCCAACATCGTGCGGGAACTGAAGGAGAGCGGCACCGTCGTGGTCGCCGACACCTCCTCCGGCGGCCGGCGCGCGCGCAGCGTCTCGCTCAGCGGGGACGCCGGCATCGTGGTGGGGATCGACTTCGGCCACACCCACCTGCGCGTCGCGGTCGGGAACCTGGCGCACCGGGTGCTCGCGGAGGAGAGCGCGCCGATCGACGTGGACGTCTCCGCCGCGCAGGGCTTCGACCGGGCCGAGGCGATGGTGGAGCGGCTGCTCCAGCAGGCCGGCTTCCGCCCGGACAAGGTGATCGGCGTCGGCCTCGGCGTGCCCGGCCCGATCGACGTGGAGACGGGCGCGCTGGGCTCCACCGCGATCCTGCCCGGTTGGACGGGCATCGCCCCCGGCCGGGAGCTGGCGGAGCGGCTCGGCATGCCGGTGCACGTGGACAACGACGCCAACCTGGGTGCCCTGGGCGAGCTGGTCTGGGGGGCCGGGCGCGGGCTGAGCGACCTCGCGTACATCAAGGTGGCCAGCGGTGTCGGCGCCGGCCTGGTGGTCAACGGCCAGATCTACCGGGGCCCGGGCGGCACCGCCGGTGAGATAGGGCACATCACCCTGGACGAGGCCGGGCCGGTCTGCCGCTGCGGCAACCGCGGCTGCCTGGAGACCTTCGTCGGCTCGCGGTACCTGCTCTCCCTGCTCACCTCCACGCTCGGCCCGGACCTCACCCTGCCGCGGGTGGTCGAGCTGGCGCACCAGGGGGACCTGGGGTGCCGCCGGGTGATCGCCGACGCGGGCCGGCAGATCGGCACCGGCGTGGCCACCCTGTGCAACCTGCTCAACCCGCGCCGGGTGATCCTCGGCGGCGACCTCGCCGAGGCCGGTGAGCTGGTGCTCGCCCCGATCCGCGACTCGGTGGCCCGCTACGCGATCCCGAGCGCGGCCCGCCAGCTCTCGGTGGTCCCCGGCACCCTGGGCGGGCGGGCGGAGGTGCTCGGCGCGCTGGCGCTGGTGATGAGCGAGATGGGCGAGTCCGGCGCACTCGGTCGTGCCTGAACCACGGCCGCACGTCCGTCCGTCAATCCACGGTGACGAGCGCCCCCGGGCCGACCTCGGGGAATGGCGGTATCCGATCGGTGGTACGGGCCGCGCCGCTCGGTGTCCGGCAAGCGGACATTAGACTCGACCGGTCGGCACCGGCCGCGACCGTCGGGCTGCCGCCAGACCGGGCAGCGAAGCCCCTCGGACCGCCCGCGGTCCGCGAACACTGAACGAGGAGGAACGGGTGGCCCTGCTGACCCGCATTCGGGGACCGCGCGATCTCGACCGGCTCACGCCCGGACAGCTGGCCGCCCTGGCCGAGGAGATCCGGACCTTCCTGGTGACCGAGGTCGCCAAGACGGGCGGCCACCTCGGCCCCAACCTCGGCGTGGTGGAGCTGACCATCGCGCTGCACCGGGTCTTCGACTCGCCGCGCGACCGCATCCTCTTCGACACCGGCCACCAGAGCTACGTCCACAAGCTGCTCACCGGCCGCCAGGACTTCTCCCGGCTGAAGATGAGCGGCGGCCTCTCCGGCTACCCCTCGCGCGCCGAGTCCGAGCACGACGTGATCGAGAACTCGCACGCCTCCACCGTCCTCTCGTACGCCGACGGCCTGGCCAAGGCCAACCGGATCAAGGGCAAGGCCGACCCGGTCGTCGCCGTCATCGGTGACGGCGCGCTCACCGGCGGCATGGCCTGGGAGGCGCTGAACAACATCGCCGACGCCAAGGACCTGCCGGTCGTCATCGTCGTCAACGACAACGAGCGCTCCTACTCCCCGACCATCGGCGGCCTGGCCAACCACCTCGCCACGCTGCGCACCACCCAGGGCTACGAGCGCTTCCTGTCCTGGGGCAAGGACGCGCTGCAGCGCACCCCGGTGGTCGGCCAGCAGCTGTTCGAGACGCTGCACGGCGCCAAGAAGGGCCTCAAGGACTTCATCGCCCCACAGGGCATGTTCGAGGACCTCGGCCTCAAGTACATCGGCCCGATCGACGGCCACGACCTGACCGCCCTGGAGTCCGCGCTCACCAAGGCGCGCGGCTTCGGCGGCCCGGTGATCGTGCACTGCCTGACCGAGAAGGGCCGCGGCTACCACGCCGCCGAGAACAACGACGAGGACCGCTTCCACGCGGTCGGCGTGATCCACCCGGACACCGGCCTGCCGGTCAAGAGCTCGGGCAAGGACTGGACCTCGGTCTTCGGCGAGGAGATGGTCGCGCTCGGCCACGAGCGCGAGGACATCGTCGCGATCACCGCCGCGATGCTCCACCCGGTCGGCCTGGCTCCGTTCGCCAAGGCGTTCCCGGACCGCATCTTCGACGTGGGCATCGCCGAGCAGCACGCCGTCACCAGCGCCGCCGGCCTGGCCACCAACGGGCTGCACCCGGTGTTCGCGGTCTACGCGACCTTCCTCAACCGGGCCTTCGACCAGGTCCTGATGGACGTGGCGCTGCACAAGCTGGGCGTGACCTTCGTCCTGGACCGGGCCGGGGTCACCGGGACGGACGGCGCCTCGCACAACGGCATGTGGGACATGTCGATCCTGCAGGTCATCCCGGGTCTGCGGCTCGCCGCCCCGCGCGACGCCGACCAGGTCCGCGCCCAGCTGCGCGAGGCCGTCGAGGTCGAGGACGCGCCCACCGTGGTCCGCTACTCCAAGGGCACGGTCGGCCCGGCCGTCGCGGCGGTGGGCCGGATCGGCGGCATGGACGTGCTGCGCGCCGCCGAGGAGCCGGGCGGCACGCACCGCGCGGACGTGCTGGTGGTCTCGGTCGGTGCGATGGCCCCGACCAGCCTGGAGGTCGCGGACCTGCTGGCCGCCCAGGGCGTCACCGCCACCGTGGTGGACCCGCGCTGGGTCAAGCCGGTGGACCCGGCCCTGCCGGGCCTGGCCGCCGAGCACCGGGTGGTCGTCACGATCGAGGACAACGGCCGGGTGGGCGGTGTCGGCGCCGCGGTCGCCCAGGCGCTGCGCGACGCGGACGTGGACCTGCCGGTGCGCGACTTCGGGATCCCGCAGGAGTTCCTGGACCACGCCAGCCGGGGCGAGATCCTGGCCGAGATCGGTCTGAACGCCCCGGACATCGCCGCGAAGGTGGCGGCCCTGGTCGCCAGCCTGGACGCCGCCCCGGTCCAGGCCTGAGGGCGGGCGGCACCCGTTCCGACGACGACCGTTTGTCGTAGGCCTGTAACAGTTCGTCGCGAGACAAGCTGACAATCGCACCGAATGGCGGGACCGGCGCCGTGCGCGCCGATCCCGCCCGGTAGGTTGTCATCCGTGTCCACCCCCACCCGCCTCCGCCTGGCCGCCGTGGCCGAGCGCCTGCCCGAGCGCGTCCTGACCCGAGTCCGCGCCGGGTACTGGACCAGGCTGGTGCCGGTGCTCGCGCTGGTCGCGCTGGTCACCCACGTCCCGTCCTTCGCCCGGCCGGTCTGGAGCCCCGACGAGGGCTTCCTGGCCACACAGGCCCGGATGCTGGCCGACGGCGGAGTGCTGTACGACACCGTGGTGGACCGCAAGCCGCCGCTGCTGCCCTGGCTCTACCAGGCCTGCTTCGCCGTGTTCGGCTCCGCCTCGCTGTGGCCGCTGCGCACGCTGGCGGTGGCCGCCCACCTGGTCACCGCGATCCTGCTGGCCTCCATCGCCCGTGGCCGGTGGGGCAACCGGGCCGGGGCCGGCGCCGGACTGCTCTACCTGCTGGTCTCCATCGGGCTCTCCCCGGAGGACACCCAGGCGGCGACCTTCGAGGTCTTCATGCTGCCCGCGATGGTGGCGGCCTTCCGGTACGCCGAGCGCCGCCGCTGGCTGGCCGCCGGCATCGCGGTGGCGCTCTGCTCGCTGACCAAGCAGACCGGCGGCGCGGTGCTGCTACCGGTGCTCTGGATGCTGTTCCAGGACACCCGCCGGCGCGGGGTGCGCTGGCCGCCCGCCCTGTTCAAGATCGCCTTCGGGTTCACGCTGCCGATAGCGCTGGTCGCGGTCATCCTGACCAAGCCCAAGGGCTTCCTGTTCTGGGTGGTCACCGGCAGCGGCGACTACGCCTCCTTCGGCGGCGCCTGGCTGCAGATGGTCGGCCGGGCACTCGGCAACTCGGCCATCCTGGTCGCGGCCGGCCTGGGCTTCCTGCTCCCGGTCGGGCGCCGGCTCTGGCTCAAGTACCGGCACCGCCCGCTGCCGGTCGCCGGCGAGGAGCACGGCTCCACCGCCGACCTCTGGGTCTGGCTGGCCTCCTCGGTCGTCGCGGTCAGCGTGGGGTTCCACTTCTTCGGCCACTACTACCTGCAGCTGATCCCGCCGCTGGTGCTGCTGGGGACCGGCGCGGTGGCCACCTCGGCGGTGCGCTGGAAGCCCGTCCTGGTGTACACCACGGTCGCCTCGACGGTGTTCTGGGGCCTGGCGCTGGCCTGGCCGGGGGAGCGGCTCAACCGCACCACCGAGGTCGCCACCGCGGTCGCCGCCCAGACCACCCCCAAGGACACCGTGCTGGTCTGGGGCATGCACCCGGAGCTGTACTGGCTGGCCGACCGCAAGCCCGCCACCCGCTACCTGACGGCCGGCTTCCTGACCAACTACAGCGGCGGCAAGGACGGCAGCCCCAACGTGGGCGAGCAGTTCAGCGTCAACAACGCCTGGCAGACCTTCGACAAGGAGCTCGCCAACGGCCTCCCCGAGGTCGTCGTGGACGACTCGGGCATCGCCCCGTACCAGCCGGTGATGGTCCCGCGGATCGAGAACCTGCTGGACACCCACTACGAGATGGTCGGCGTCTTCGCCGACACCGTGGTCTACCGCCTCAAGCGCTGACCCCGGCCGCGGCCCCCGGCGGCCCGGCAGGACAGCGGTGCGGCACGACGGCGGCACGGCACCCCGGAGCACGACGGAGCCCCGGTGACCCTTCCGGGTCACCGGGGCTCCGTCGTGCGTACCGCTACGCCCTACGCGGGCACCGAGGCCACGCCGGGGGCGAGGAAGCGCTTGCCGTTCACCCGCTCCGAGACGCCCTCACGGTCCAGGTACGGGGTGATCCCGCCCAGGTGGAAGGGCCAGCCGGCGCCGGTGATCATGCAGAGGTCGATGTCCTGCGCCTCGGCGACGACACCCTCCTCCAGCATCAGGCCGATCTCCTGCGCCACGGCCTCCAGGGCGCGGCTCAGGACCTGCTCCTCGGTGAGCACCGTGTCGCCGAAGGACAGCAGCTCCAGCACCTCGGGGTCGAGGACCTGCTTGCCGTCGACCCAGGTGTAGAAGCCGCGCTTGCCGGCCTTGACCACCTTGCCGAGGTTCTCGGAGACGGAGAACCGCTCCGGGAAGGCGCCGCGCAGGGTCTCCGAGACGTGCAGGGCGATGGCCGGGCCGACCAGCTCCAGCAGCACGATCGGGGACATCGGCAGGCCGAGCGGCTCGACGGCCTTCTCGACGCTGGCGATCGGGGTGCCCTCGTCGATGATGCTCTGGATCTCGCCCATGAAGCGGGTCAGGATCCGGTTCACCACGAACGCCGGGGCGTCCTTGCACAGGACGGAGGTCTTCTTCAGCTTCTTCGACACGGCGAAGGCGGTGGCCAGCGAGGCGTCGTCGGTCTGCTCGCCGCGGACGATCTCCAGCAGCGGCAGGATCGCGACGGGGTTGAAGAAGTGGAAGCCGACGACCCGCTCGGGGTGCTTCAGCTTCGAGGCCATCTCGGTGACCGACAGCGAGGAGGTGTTGGTGGCCAGCACGCAGGTCGGCGAGACCACGTTCTCCAGGTCCGCGAAGACGGCCTGCTTGACGCCCATCTCCTCGAACACGGCCTCGATCACGAAGTCCGCGTCGCCGAAGGCCACGGCCTTGTCGAGCGAGCCCGAGACCAGGCCCTTGAGGCGGTTGGCCTTGTCCTGGCCGATGCGGCCCTTGCCGAGCAGCTTGTCGATCTCGGCGTGGACGTAGCCGACGCCCTTGTCGACGCGCTCCTGGTCGATGTCGGTGAGGACCACCGGCACCTCGAGGCGGCGGGCGAACAGCAGGGCCAGCTGCGAGGCCATCAGACCGGCGCCGACGACGCCGACCTTGGTGACCGGGCGGGCCAGCGACTTGTCCGGCGCGCCGACCGGGCGCTTGGCCCGGCGCTGCACCAGGTTGAAGGCGTAGATGCCGCTGCGCAGCTCGCCGCTCATGATGAGGTCGGCCAGGGCCGCGTCCTCGGCGTCGAAGCCGGCCTGCAGGTCGGCGTCCTTGACCTGGGCGATGATGTCCAGCGCCTTGTAGGCGGCCGGCGCGGCGCCGTGCACCTTCGCGTCGGCGACCAGGCGGCCCCAGGCGACGGCGTCGTCCCAGGCCTTGCCGCGGTCGATCTCCTCGCGCTCGACGACGACCTCGCCCTTGAGGACCTTGGCGGCCCACAGCAGCGACTGCTCCAGGAAGTCGGCCGGCTCGAAGATCGCGTCGGCGATCCCCAGCTCGAACACGTCCTTGCCGCGGAGCTGCTTGTTCTGGTTCATCGAGTTCTCGATGATGACCTTGATCGCCTTCGAGGGGCCGATCAGGTTCGGCAGGATGCTGCAGCCGCCCCAGCCGGGGACGAGGCCCAGGAAGACCTCGGGCAGCGAGAACGCCGGGACGCCCGCGCTGACGGTGCGGTAGGTGGCGTGCAGGCCGACCTCGACGCCGCCGCCCATCGCCGCGCCGTTGTAGAAGGCGAAGGACGGGACGGGCAGTGCGGCGATCCGCTTGAAGACCTCGTGGCCGCCCTTGCCGATGGCCAGCGCGTCCGCGTGCTCCTTGAGCAGCTCGACGCCCTTGAGGTCGGCGCCGACCGCGAAGATGAACGGCTTGCCGGTGATCGCGACACCGACGATCTTGCCCTCGGCGGCCTCGGCCTCGACCTGGTCCAGCGCGACGGACAGCTTGAGCAGCGAGCCCGGGCCGAAGGTGGTCGGCTTGGTGTGGTCGAAGCCGTTGTCCAGGGTGATCAGGGCCAGCTTGCCGGCCTGCAGCGGCAGGTCGAGGTGGCGCACGTGCGCGGTCGTGACGACCTCGCCCGGGAAGAGCTCGGCGCCGTGCTGGAGCAGCTCAGTCGTGGTGCTCATGGTCACTTACCACCCTCGAAGTGCGGGTTCTCCCAGATGATGGTGCCGCCCATGCCGAAGCCGATGCACATCGTGGTGAGGCCGTAGCGGACGTCCGGGCGCTGCTCGAAGCGGCGGGCCAGCTGGTTCATCAGGCGCACGCCGGAGGAGGCCAGCGGGTGGCCGAAGGCGATCGCGCCGCCGAACGGGTTGACCCGCTCGTCGTCGTCCGCGATGCCGTAGTGGTCCAGGAAGGACAGCACCTGGACGGCGAAGGCCTCGTTGACCTCGAAGGCCTGGATGTCGTCGATGGTCAGACCGGCCTTGGCCAGCGCCTTCTCGGTGGCCGGCACCGGGCCGATGCCCATGACCTCGGGCTCGACGCCCGCGAAGGCGTAGGAGACCAGGCGCATCTTGACCGGGAGGCCGAGCTCCTCGGCGACGTCCTCGGCGGCCAGCAGCGAGGCGGTGGCGCCGTCGTTCAGACCGGCCGAGTTGCCCGCGGTGATGTTGCCGTGCGGGCGGAACGGGGTCTTCAGGCCGGCGAGCGACTCCATCGTGGTGCCCGGGCGCATCGGCTCGTCCACGGTGGCCAGGCCCCAGCCGGTCTCGCCGACCTCGGGGTTGGTGTTGCGGATCGAGATCGGCACCAGGTCGGGCTGGATGTCGCCGTTCGCGTACGCCTTGGCGGCCTTCTCCTGGGAGCGCACCGCGTAGGCGTCGCAGCGCTCCTTGGTGATGTGCGGGAACCGGTCGTGCAGGTTCTCCGCGGTCATGCCCATGAACAGGGCGGACTCGTCGACGAGCTTCTCGGAGACGAAGCGCGGGTTCGGGTCGACGCCCTCGCCCATCGGGTGGCGGCCCATGTGCTCGACGCCGCCGGCCACGACCACGTCGTACGCGCCGAAGGCGATGCCGCCGGCGGTGGTGGTCACGGCGGTCAGCGCGCCGGCGCACATGCGGTCGATCGCGTAGCCCGGGACGGACTTGGGCAGGCCGGACAGCAGGGCGGCGGTGCGCCCGATGGTCAGACCCTGGTCGCCGATCTGCGTGGTGGCCGCGATCGCGACCTCGTCGATGCGCTCGACGGGCAGGTTCGGGTTGCGGCGCACGAGCTCCCGGATGCACTTGACGACGAGGTCGTCGGCGCGGGTCTCGTGGTAGATGCCCTTCGGGCCTGCCTTGCCGAACGGGGTGCGGACGCCATCGACGAAGACGACGTCCCTCGCGGTACGAGGCACGGGGGCTCTCCTCCCAGGGACCAACATTTCGAGGTGGGCAGGCTGCCGCCGGCGAAGACCCGTGCGGAGCCGCTTCACCGCCATGCTACCGGTCGGTAACCAACCTGCCCAGGCCCCTCGGACGGTTCGGCCCGTGTGTCCCGCGACACGTCCCACCGGCGGGGCCTGCCCGGACGCGCCGGAGGGGGCGCCGTCCCGATGGACGGCGCCCCCTCCGGGCGGTTGCGGTCAGGCCTGCGCGTCGGCGGCCTCGGCGAACGCGGCGGCCAGCACCGGCGCCACCAGGTCGACCTGCCACTGCCGGGCGCCGAGCCGGCGCAGCGCGGCGGCCACGCCGTCCGCGCCCGGATCGGCCGGAGGCTCCCAGGAGACCCGGCGGACCAGGTCGGGGGTGATCAGGTTCTCGGCCGGCAGGTGGTGCCGCTCGGCCAGTTCGGTCACGGCGGCGCGAGCCCCGGACAGCCGGGCGGCGGCCACCGGGTCCTTCTCCGCCCAGGCCCGCGGCGGCGGCGGCCCGTCGTGCGGCGCGGCGGCCGGCGGCAGCTGGTTCTCCGGGACCTCCCGGCCCCGCTGCACGGCGGCCAGCCACTGCTCCAGCTGGCGCCGGTGCACCCGCGGCCCGAAGCCCTGGACGGCCTGCAGGGCGGCGATGTTCAGCGGCATGGCCAGCGCGGCGTTGACGATCGCGGCGTCCGACAGCACCCGGCCGGGTGAGACGTCGCGCTCCTGCGCGATCCGGTCCCGGGCCAGCCACAGCTCGCGCACCACGACCAGCTGACGGCGCCGGCGGACCTTGTGCAGCTGCGAGGTGCGCCGCCAGGGGTCGGTGCGCGGGGCCGGGCGGGGCGCGGCGGCGATCGCCGCGAACTCCTCCGTCGCCCAGCCGAGCTTGCCCTGGGCGTCCAGCTCCTGTTCGAGCGCGTCGCGCAGCTCGACCAGCACCTCGACGTCCAGGGCGGCGTAGCGCAGCCACGGCTCGGGCAGCGGTCGGGTCGACCAGTCGACCGCCGAGTGCTCCTTGGCCAGGCTCAGCCCGAGCACGCTCTCGGTCATCGGCCCGAGGCCGACCCGGGCGAAGCCCGCGATCCGGCCGGCCAGCTCGGTGTCGAACAGCAGTCGCGGTCTCATGCCGACCTCGGCCAGGCACGGCAGGTCCTGGGTGGCGGCGTGCACCACCCATTCGGTGTCGGCGAGGGCGTCGCCCAGGGCGCTGAGGTCGGGGCAGGCGATCGGGTCGATCAGCGCGGTGCCGGCGCCGGCGCGGCGCAGCTGGATGAGGTACGCGCGCTGCCCGTAGCGGTAGCCGGAGGCCCGCTCGGCGTCGACGGCGACCGGCCCGGTGCCCGCCGCGAAGGCGGCGACGGTGGCGGCCAGCGCCTGCTCGTCCGCCACGACGGGCGGGATCCCCTCCTTCGGCTCGAGGAGCGGGACCGGGGCTGCTTCTTCTGGGATGGCTGCTACGGCGTCGGTCACCCACCAAGGGTACGACGGTCCTCGCGGCCGGGAGTGTTGTCGGACTGGTCAGACCGGGTGGGTGGAGGCGTCGCGGGCCCCGGAAAGGCTGCCGCGGGGGGGGGGGGGGGGGGGGGCGACCGAGGGGCCCCCCCCGGGGGGGCGCCGCGGCGCGCGGGGGGGTTCGCCGGGGCCGGGGGGCCCCCCCCCACCCCCCCCCCGCGG
>NZ_JBIWPA010000021.1:0-52382 GCF_044768035.1 Kitasatospora sp. NPDC101176 | reverse complement strand
GGCGGGGGGGGGGGGTTTTGTGGGGGTTGTGCAGCCCGGGGGGGGGGGCGGCCGCGGGCCCCCCCGGGGGGGCCCCGGGGGGGGGCCCCGCGGGGCGGCCCCCCCCCCCCCCCCGCGGCGGTCCGGTCCGATCGGCTCAGTGGATGATGCCGGTGCGCAGGGCGACCGCGACCATGCCGGCCCGGTCGCCGGTGCCCAGCTTGCGGGCGATCCGGGCGAGGTGGCTCTTCACGGTGAGGGCGGAGAGGCCCATCGCCACGCCGATGGCCTTGTTGGACTGACCTTCGGCGACCAGCCGCAGCACCTCCACCTCACGGCCGGACAGTTCGCGGTAGGCGGACTGCTGGGTGCCCGGGGCGCCGGGGGCCCCGTGGGCGCCCGGCGCACCGGTGGCGCCCGGCACGCCCGGCATGCCCGGACGGCGCATCCGCCCGGCCAGTCCGGCGGCGCCGAGCGGCAGGCCCGGGCGGCCGGGCATCGCGACGTTGGTGCGGGTGCCGGTGACGACGTAGCCCTTCACCCCGCCGGCCAGCGCGCTGCGGACCGCGCCGATGTCGTCGGCGGCGGACAGTGCCAGCCCGTTGGGCCAGCCCGCGGCGCGGGTCTCGGCCAGGATGGTCAGCCCGGAGCCGTCCGGCAGGTGCACGTCGGCGACGCAGATGTCGCGCGGGGTGGAGACCCGGGGGCGGGCCTCGGCGATCGAGGACACCTCGATCACGTCCCGGACGCCGAGCGCCCACAGGTGGCGGGTGACGGTGTTTCGGACGCGGGGATCGGCGATGACCACCATGGCGGTGGGCTTGGTCGGCCGGTAGGCGACCACGTTTGCGGGGTGCTCAAGAAGGACCGACACCAGGCCTCCTGCGGGGAGTGGCGGACGGAACCCCGATGGGGGCGGTCGGAGTGTTCCGCGTTCGGAAAGGGTCACAGTCTGCTTCGGCAGCTACCGTGCCCGGCTTTAGCGAAAGATCACGATCTAGTGAGTAACAATACGGACAAATCGCGCATATGACTGATGCGACATGCCCGGTATTCGCACAAAATCGATCAGATTCGTCATGAATCGGTCGGTTTCGGGCGGGTAATTGACGCAGAGTGCGACGGAAGTCACACGTTGTCAGCCCTGGGGGTGGCGTCGGACCGGCCGGTGCCGTCCGGGCCGGACGCCACTCGTCAGTGCGAGCGCGGGCGTCGCCGTGCGGGCATCGGGACCACTCCGCCGAGTGACGGCACGTCCGCTGGCGCCTGCGGGGCCGGGGTGACCGGCGGCAGGCCTGCGCTGGTGCACAGCAGGTCCCCCCAGGCCGCCAGGTGCCGCTCGAACCGGCCGTCGGCCGGCGTCCAGGACGCCCGGATCTCGATCTCGGTCGAGGAGGGGCGGTCCGCGAGGCCGCCGAAGTACTGCGAGGCGCAGCGGGTCACCGTGCCGGACGGCTCCGCGTACCCGGCGCCGTGCGTCTGCAGGGCGTCCAGCAGCCAGGCCCAGCCGACCTCGGAGAGCATCGGGTCGCCGGCCATCTCCGGCTCCAGCTCCGCGCGGGTCATCGTCACCACCCGGAACTCGCCGTTCCAGGCCTCCTGCCCGGCCGGGTCGTGCAGCAGCACCAGCCGCCCGTCCGCGAGCTCCTCGCCGTCCACCTCCACCGAGGCGGTCACCGCGAACGCGTACGGGGCCAGCCGGCGCGGCGCCGGGGCGGGGGAGAGCTGGACCTCGGGCCGCAGTCGGGCCCCGTCGAGGGCCTCCACGGCGGCCCGGAACTCGCTCGGCGCCCCCTCCCGACCAGTTCCGCCACCTGCTCCGCCACCCTGTGCGGGGTGCCCGCCGACCGCTGCCATGACCCGAAGACTAGGTCGAGAACCCCGGTTAACGCCGCAACTTCCGTCCGAGCGGCGTGCCGGAACGGCAAACCGGGCCACATCTTGGAGGAACCGACGAGCCGGCCCGGAGAGAGCGCCCCGGGGCGCGTGCGAAGATTTGACCCGTGAGCGAGACTACGGCAGACACCACGGCGGCCGCCCTCGACGGCCGAACCACCCCCGCGCGCCGCGGCGCCGCGCACGACTCCGCGTTCCTGCGCGCCTGCCGGCACGAGCCGGTGCCGCACACCCCGGTGTGGTTCATGCGCCAGGCCGGACGCTCGCTGCCCGAGTACCTGAAGGTCCGCGAGGGCATCCCCATGCTGGAGTCCTGCATGCGGCCCGAGCTGGTCAAGGAGATCACCCTCCAGCCGGTGCGCCGGCACGGCGTGGACGCGGCGATCTTCTTCAGCGACATCGTGGTGCCGCTCAAGGCGGTAGGCATCGACGTCGACATCAAGCCCGGCATCGGGCCGGTCATCGCCGACCCGATCCGCACCTTCGCGGACCTCGAGCGGCTGCGCCCGCTGGAGCCGGACGACGTCCCCTACATCACCGAGGCCGTCGGCCTGCTGGTGGACGAGCTCGGCGGGACGCCGCTGATCGGCTTCGCCGGCGCGCCGTACACCCTGGCCAGCTACCTGGTCGAGGGCGGGCCGTCGAAGAACCACGAGAACACCAAGGCCATGATGTACGGGCAGCCCGAGCTGTGGGCGGCCCTGGTCGACCGGCTGGCCGACATCACCTCCGCCTTCCTGAAGGTGCAGATCGAGGCCGGCGCCTCGGCGGTCCAGCTCTTCGACTCCTGGGTCGGCTCGCTCGCCCCGGCGGACTACCGCCGCTCGGTCATGCCGTCCAGCACCAAGGTCTTCGACTCCGTCGCCTCCTACGGCGTGCCGCGGATCCACTTCGGCGTCGGCACCGGCGAGCTGCTGGGCCTGATGGGCGAGGCCGGCGCGGACGTCGTCGGCGTCGACTGGCGGGTGCCGCTGGACGTGGCGGCCGAGCGGGTCGGCCCCGGCAAGGCACTGCAGGGCAACCTCGACCCGGCCGTCCTGTTCGCGCCCACCGAGGTCGTCGAGAGCAAGGCCCGCGAGGTCCTGCGGGCCGCGGAGGCGCTCGGTACCAGCGGCCACGTCTTCAACCTCGGCCACGGCGTCATGCCCTCGATGGACCCGGACGCACTGAGCCGTCTGGTCGCCTTCGTGCACGAGGCCAGCGCGCGCTGACCCCGGAACGGGCGAAGGGCCCGCCCCCCTCGGGGGGACGGGCCCTTCCGTCGTTCCGGTGGACCGCTACGGGTTCACGGGAAGGACCGGGGTGCTGACGGTCGGGATGCTCCAGCGCTGCGCGGTGGTGCCGTTGCAGGTGAAGAGCTGGAGGGTGGTGCCGGCGTTGCTGTTCGCCCAGGGGACGTCCAGGCACAGGCCCGACTGCGGGTTGTAGATGCTGCCGTCGGCCCGGTAGCGCCACTGCTGGCCGCCCTCGCCGAGGCAGTTCCAGAGGATGATCTGGGTGCCCACCGCGGTGCCGTTGGCGCTCGCGGCCACGCACTGGTTGTTGATGGTGAGCGTGCCGTTGGCGTTCAGGCTGTAGCGCTGGGCGTCGGTGCCGTTGCAGTCCCACAGCTGGGGGTGCATGCCGTTGCCGGTGTTGTTGTTCGGCGCGTCCAGGCAGCGGCCCATGTGCGCGGAGAACCGGACCGGGCTGTTGACGGTGGTCGCCGCGACCGCCGAGTTGTAGACCGCCAGGTCGCTGATCCGCCCGGTGAGGAAGTTGGACGGCGCGCTGGCGGCGCGGTAGCGGCCGAGCACCAGGTTGCCGTTCGGGGCCGGGCTGGTCGAGGCGTTGTGCTGGCCGGTGCCGGCCAGGCTGCCGTTGACGTACAGGTTCATCTGTCCGGTGGCGGCGTTGTAGCTCGCGGTCAGCTGCGTCCAGGTGTTGAGCCGGTACGCGCCGGCGGGGCCGGTGGCGTTGTCGTAGTCGTAGGGCCACTGGTCGTTGTCGCCGTTGGCGATCGCGAAGCGCCAGGCGCCGTGGTCGGCGTAGATCATGAACGAGCTGCCGTGCTGGGTGTCCTGGCTGACCACCACGCCGGAGTCGTCCTTGGCCAGGTAGGCCCAGGTGCTGATGGTGAAGCTCTGGCGGGCGTCCACCGCGTTCCGGGCGCCGGTGACGGTGGACTTGTTGGCCCCGGTGCCGTCGAACACCGCGACCTTGGTGGTGCGGCCGTCGACGGTGTCGTCGGCGAAGGACACGTTGGCGGCGGTGCCGTTCTGGGCGGCCGGGTTGGCCTTGGCGTCGCCGGTCAGCGGGAACTGCACGAACGGCGCCTGGGTGGTGCCGCGGAAGTGGTCGCCGGCGTAGCCGGTGACCTGGCCGTTGGTGACGGCCGACGGCCAGACGTGGATCGTCCCGGACTGGTCGACGCCCCAGAGGTCGGGCACGTCGTCACCGGTCAGGTCGCCGTCGGCGCCCATGGTCGGGAAGCCCGTGCCGTTGACGCCCCAGCCGATCCTGGTGGCGGGGCTGGCCGTGACGGCCGTCACCGTGGTCGAGCCGTCCGGCCGGGCGGCGGTGGTCAGCGCGTACTGGAAGATGTCGCCGTTGGTCCGGTTGCGCACCCACAGGGCCGGGGTGGTGGCCGTGGCGGCACCGATGGCGAGGGTGTTGCCGGGGACCATCAGGTCCTTGTCGTCCCAGTTGCCGGTGGAGACCAGCGACGGCGCCGCCAGGGTGTGGTTGGTCTTGACCGGGTAGAACCAGAGGTTGCCCGAGTCGATCGCGAAGACGCCGGTGGCGTCGGTCACCTGGCGGCTCGGGGTGCGGGTGTCCTTGGCCGAGCCGATCGGGGTGATCTGGCGGGCCTGGGACCAGCTGCCGCCGTCGTGGTGGCCGGCGCAGGACGTGGCGTACGCGGTGTCGCAGTCCGGGCGGTCCAGCGGGGTCATCGTGCCGCGGGTGAAGCGGCCCGGGTCGGACAGGGTGTTGGAGTAGTAGTAGAGGGCGTCGTCACCGTCGCCCGCGCCCGGGCCGCTCGGGTCCTTGTGGACGAACAGGTCGTCCAGGTTGGTCGTCGGGTCCACCGATCCGCGGTGCGCGACGCGGTAGTCCTTCCACGTCCGGGGGTTGGTGGCGGCGTCGGCGCCCGGGGCCTGGGCGGCCGGTGCGGCGGTGCCGGTGGGCGGCACGCTGGTGTTGCCCGGGTCGGTGGCCCGGCCGTGGGCGATCAGGTTGCCGGCGGTGTCGGCGAGCAGGATGTCCGGCCGGGCGTCGCCGGTGGTGTCGCCGAAGGCGACCGGGCCCGGCGCCCACGGCACGTAGAACGAGTAGGAGACGGTCTGGGAGGAGTTCCCGGCCTCGTCGATCGCCCGCGCGTACAGGGTGTTGGTGCCCCAGTGGGTCGGCTTGGTGGTGATGTCGCCGATCGACAGCGTGCCGCCGTTGCCGCAGGTCTGCTGCGCGCCGGAGAGCTGCGGGTCGTAGCCCCACTGGACGCACGCCAGGCCCGAGGAGACCAGGCCGGCGCCCGGGCTCGGGTCGGAGGCGACCACCGGGATGTGGCCGGTGTCGCCGAGCCGGAGCTTGGTGGTCTGACCGTTGCCGGCCGGCGGGAACTGGGTGGCCGGGTCGGTGAAGGCGCCGAACGTGAACACCGGCGGGGTCATGTCGACGGCGAAGTGGCAGACCGTCGAGGCCGGTCCGCGCAGCAGGCCGTCGTCGCCCTGGGTCTGCCAGCCGTAGGAGTGGCCGTCCTGGAGGGTGCCGACCGGCAGATCGTACGAGGCCTCGCTGCCCGTGCCGACGAAGCCCGACCAGCCGTTGTTGACGGTGTTGCCGCCGGTGGTGTTGTCCCAGATGCCGATGTACTCGGTGAGCTGGCCCTGGTTGGGGCTGCTGACCGTGGACTTGAGCGTGGTGTTGGTGGCGGTCACGTAGCCGTACGAGGAGACCGGCACGTCCGCGCAGGAGTCGGTGTCGGAGCTGGTGACCCGGTGCGGGGTCGGGTAGGTGCGCGGGTTGCCGGGAACCCGCGGCGGGAAGTCGTACTGGCTGCTGAGCGTCGCGTCGTACGAGTACCGCTTGAAGCCCATCCGCTGGCCGCTGCCCTCCTGGCCGAGCACGGCGAAGGCGAGCGGCACGCCGGTGTTGCGGATGCCGTCGCGCAGGGCGTTGGTGATGTTGAAGTCGATCGGCAGGTCGTTGTAGCACTCGGAGAGCGTGCCGTTGCCCGCGACGTTCTTGCCGTCGAGCCACTCGCGGACCTCGTGGTTGTTCCAGGACACCGAGGAGTCGAACTCGCGGGCCCGGTAGAGGTTGACCGGGTAGGTCGTCGAGCAGGAGTGGTCCGAGGAGATGTACTGGTTGATCCGCAGGTTGGCGTAGTTGATCGTGGCGCCGGCGTAGCCGTTGAGGTCGAACTCGAACAGCGCCCGCTCGATCCCGTACGGGGACTCCCAGCCCTGGTAGCCGGAGCCGGGGCGGTCGCGGTCGTTGGAGCCGGTGCGGTCGAAGTTGCCGGTCGTGTTGTGGGCCTGCATCACCCAGGCGTGGTGCTGCTTGCCGCGGGCGTCCTGGCCCCAGGACGGGTCGACGTAGATCGGGTACGAGGTGCTGGCGCCGTCGAGCAGGTCGGGGCTCGGGGTCAGGGTGATCGCGCCCTTGCCGTTCCCGCCGGCCTGGGCCACCTTGGCCTCGGCCACCGGGATGTCGGCGACGGTGGCGAGTGAGCCGGGACCGGCCGTGGTGCTCGGGGCGTCCGGCGCGGTGCGGGTGGCGGCGCCGGCGGCGGCGTCCTGTCCGGCGGCCGGGGCGGCCGGAGCGGCCGCGCGGGGGGCCGCGGCGAACGCGGGCTCGGCGGCGGCGGACTTCGCGGCGGCCCGGGCGGCCGGGGTGCGCGCCTCCTTGGCGGACCACATCTGCGGGGTCGGCGCGGTGAACACCGGGGTGCCGCCGGCGGAGGCGGTCAGCGCGCCGGTGGCGTCCTTGCCGAGCTCCAACCCCTTGGTGGTGGTGGGGAAGACGAGGTTGCGCGCGGCCGGGTTGGCCGCGGCGGCGGGCGTGCGCAGCACGACCACGGTGGTGTAGCCGCCCCACTTGGTGGCGGTGACCTCGAGGTCGGTGTCCGGCGCGACGCCGCTGAACAGCGCCGTGTTGCCGGTCAGCTTCGGGGCGGGGAGCCTGCCGGGGAACGGCGAGGAGACGGCGAGCTGCTTGCCGTCCTTGGTGGTCATGGTGGCCAGCGGGCCGTCGCCGCCGCCGGAGATGACCAGGTCGCCGCTGGCGGTGGTGGGGGCGACGGTGCCGTCGCCACGCTTGACCAGGGTGTCGTCGAGGGGGGCCCAGGAGCCGTCGGTCCGCTTGGCGCGCTGCGCGAGCTCGTGCTGCTCCGAGCGCAGCTTGCCCTCGGCCGTCGCGACCACCGTGGTGTACTCGTCGGTGAGTTCGGGGACGGGGACGTCCTTGCCCTCGCGCTTGGCGCGTTCGACGGCGCTCTGGATCCGGTCCGGCGTCGGGCGGGTGGGTTGCCCGGAGGGCGCGGTGGCCGGCGCGGTGGGGGCCGGCGTGCCGGTGGCGGCGTGGGCGGCCAACGGCGCGGCGGTGAACAGGCCGGTCGTGAGGACCAAGGAGACCGCGGCGGCGGTCGACCGTCTGGTCGGCCTGGCGGGTCTGGGTATGCGTGGCATCGGGCTCCCCCGGGTGTGCGACGCGCTCCGCGAGTGCGGATACGCAGAGGTCAAGCGCACCCTGGCAGTTCTCACGCCTCGTCGACAAAACCTTCGCAAGGGCCGTGTCGGGATTTTGGCGCAAAAAGAACCGAATGGCCGGTCAGTGAGATGGATCACCCCGCCTGCCGGACGCTTTCTCGCTGGTGGGGCGACATGCCCGGCTGCTAGGTTCCGCAACCGACTGTGCCGATGACCAGTCAAATCTCTTTCAAGAAAACGGGGGTGGGAACGTGTCAATTCCGGACAGACCCGATCGCAGGGGAATTCCCTGGCGATGGATAGCCGGGCCGATCGCCCTGGTGGTGGCCGGTTCGCTGCTCGGACCGGCCGCGCAGGCCGCGAGCGGGCCCGACTTCTCCAAGGTGTGGCAGCCGCCCGGCACCCCGCTGCCCGGCACCACCTCCGTCAAGGTCACCGACGCCGCCAAGGCCGCCGCGGTTGCACCGCACTACCCGGTGCCGCAGCGGGCCGGCAAGGCGCCCGCGGTGGCGCCGGCGGTGCACGGGTCCGCCACCGCGGACCTCGCCGCCGCGCGGCCGGACGCCCCCGTCAAGGCCGGCGCGCTGCCGGTCTGGGTCGCCCCGAAGCCGGAGGCCGCGGCGTCGGCCGCGGCGGTGACGGTGGTCCAGAAGGACGGCGCGAGCGCCCGGGTGTCCGGCGTCGACGGGCTGGTCTTCAGCCTCACGGCGCAGCGGGCGGCCGGTGCGGCCGCCGACGGGCGGGGCGGCGCCGAGGCGGCCGTGCCGGTCACCGTCGGCGTCGACTCCGCCGCGCTGGACGCGGCCACCGGCGGCGAGTTCGCCTCCCGCGGCCGCCTGGTCACGCTGCCCGCCTGCGCCGCGACCACCCCCGAGCTCCCCTCCTGCCAGGTCCGCACCCCGGTGCCGGCCCGCTACGACGCCGCCGCCAAGCGGATCGTCGCCGAGGTGTCGCTGCCCGCCGCGGGCGACCCGGCCGTGCCGGCCGGCGGTGCCGTGAAGGCCTCCTTCGCCGCGTCCGCGAGCGGAGCCTCGGCCCAGGCCCCCGCGGCGGCCCCGCTGCTGCTGGCCGCCGAGACCACCTCCTCGGGCGGCGGCGGCAGCTACAACGCCTCCACGCTGACCCCCTCCTCCGCCTGGGCGGCGGGCAGCTCCTCCGGCGCCCTCACGTACAGCTACCCGGTCCAGGTGCCGCCGTCGCTCGGCGGCCAGCCGCCCGCGGTCGCGCTCTCGTACAACTCCTCGACGGTCGACGGGAAGACCTCGGCCACCAACGCCCAGGCCTCCTGGGCCGGTGACGGCTGGGAGCTCAACCCCGGCTTCATCGAGCGCAGCTTCAAGCCCTGCGACAAGGACGGCATCAAGGGCTCCGGCGACCAGTGCTGGGCCGGCTTCAACGCGGCCCTCTCGCTCGGCTCGCACTCCGGCCAGCTGGTCCGGGACCGCAACGCCGGCTCCTCCGGCGCCACCACGGACGCCGCGACCGGCGTCTGGCACCTCAAGGACGACGACGGCACCAGGATCGAGTTCGGCTCGGGCGCGGGCAACGACGCCCGGGACGGCGCCTACGCGAAGGTCACCGACTCCTCCGGCACGGTGTACTACTTCGGCCTGAACCACCTGCCCGGCGGCGACAAGAGCGATCCGGCGTCCAACTCGGTCTCCACCGTGCCGGTCTACTCGCCCGGCAGCGGCGACCCGTGCTACGACTCCGGCCAGGGCAAGGCCTCCTGGTGCCAGATGTGGCAGCGGCTCTCGCTGGACTACGTGGTGGACGCCCGCGGCAACCTGACCACCTACACGTGGTCGCCGGAGACCAACTGGTACGCCCGTGGCGGCGGCCAGAACAACGGCAACGGCACCCGCACCTCCTACACCCGGGCGAACCTGCCCGCCACGATCGCGTACGGCCAGCGCCTCGACGAGCAGGTCGCGGCCAAGGGCGGCCTGCAGCCCGCCGCGAAGGTCGTCTTCTCCACCGCCGAGCGCTGCGTGGACACCGCGAACTGCGACCCGTCCCAGCGCACCGAGGCCAACAAGACCAACTGGCCCGACGTGCCGGTCGACCAGGAGTGCAAGCAGGACGGCACCTGCACCCACTACGGCCCGAGCTACTTCACCACGAAGCGGCTCTCCGGCGTCGCCACCCAGGTGCGGGTCAACAACGCCTGGCAGGACGTCGACTCCTACCAGCTCAACCACTCGTTCCCGAACCCGAACGACAACACCAGCCAGAAGGCCCTGTGGCTGGACTCCGTGGTGCGCACCGGCAAGGCCGGCGCGACCCAGCTCAGCACCCCGGCGGTGAGCTTCACCCCGGTGATGCTGCCCAACCGGGTGGACGGCACCGACCTGGTGCCCGCGCCGCCGCTGATGAACCGGCCGCGCATCCAGCAGATCCACAACGAGACCGGCGGCGTCCTGAACGTCGACTACAACCTGCCGGCCTGCTCCCGGATCAACAAGGTGATGCCGGCGGCCGAGGACGACAACAGCCTCGGCTGCTACCCGGTGCGCTGGCTGCCGCCGGGCTCGGTGGCCGGGTCGGACCCGGTCCTCGACTGGTTCAACCACTACACCGTCGCCTCGCTGACCGAGAACGACACCGCCACCGACGCCCCGCAGAAGATCACCAAGTACGCCTACGCCAAGCCCGGCTGGCACCGCGACGACGCCGAGCTCACCGAGGCGAACGCCCGCACCTGGGGCGACTTCCGCGGCTTCGGGGTGGTCACCACCACCATCGGCAGCGGCAACGACGGCCCCAGGTCGCAGAGCCGCGCGACCTACCGGCAGGGCATGGACGGCGACGTCCGCAAGGACGGCAGCACCCGCAGCGTCCACCTGACCGACGCGCTCGGCCGGGACGTCGTGGACGTCGACTGGCTGGGCGGCCAGGTCCTGCAGACCGAGGTGTTCGACCAGGCCGACGGCAAGGTCACCTCGCGCACCGTCAACGCGGCCTCCGGTGAGGTCGCCACCGCGACCCACCCGCGCGGCAACGGGCTGCCGGACCTCGTGGCGCGCTACACCGCGACCACCCGCTCGACGACCACCCAGGGCCTGAAGGCCGACCAGACCTGGCGGACCACCACCAAGACCACGGTGTCCGACAGCGACCACGCCAACCGCGCCCGCAGCGTGCTCGACCAGGCCGACGGGCTGCCCGACGTCTGCACCCTCACCGCGTACGCGCAGGGGCCCGACCCGGTCCGCACCGACCTGGCCGCCGAGACCCTCACGGTCTCCGGCGCCAACGCCTGCACGGCCACCGCCAACGCCGGGAACACCGTCTCCCGCAACCGCGTGCTGTACGACAACCTGCCGTACGGCCAGGCCGCGGCCACCGCCAACCCGAGCGGCTCCCAGGAGCTGGAGCGCTACGAGGCGGACGGCAGCGCCACCTTCACCACCACCACCAACGTCACCTTCGACAAGTACGGCCGCACCGACTCCGTCACCGCGCTGACCGTCAAGGACGCGCAGCACCCGGGCGGCGCGACCACCAGGACCTCGTACGCGGCCGCCGCGGCCGGCGAGATCCCGTCCACGCTGACCTCCTCGGCGCCGGTGCCCGGCGTGGCCAACGCCACCTGGGACACCGTCACCACCATCGACCCGCGCCGCGGCAACACGCTGACCGTCAAGGACCCGAACAACAAGGTCAGCACCCAGGCCTGGGACTCCCTCGGGCGCCTCACCGGGGTCTGGCTGGCCGGCCGCACCCCCGGGGCCAACCCGAACCCCAACGTCAGCTACGCCTACAACCTGTCCAACCAGACCGGTGTCCCGTCCTCGGTGACGACCCTGGTGCTCAAGCGCGACCTGAGCACTCCGGTCCAGACCCGCAAGATCGACATCCTGGACGGCTTCGGCCGCACCCGGCAGACCCAGACCTCGCCCGCCAACCCGGCCTACACCGGCCGGATGCTCTCCGGGACCCGCTACGACTCGCAGGGGCGGGCCAAGACCGCCGACCCGGCCTGGTACAACAAGGACTCCGGCCCCACCTCGACCCTGGTGACGGCCGACGACTCGACCGTCCCGCTGCAGACCCGGACCACCTACGACGGGCAGAGCCGCGCCGTGGTGGTCGCGTCGTGGTCCCTCGGCGTCGAGCAGAACCGCACCACCACGACGTACGCCGGCGTGGACCGGGTCGACCTGCTCCCGCCCGCCGGGACCTGGCCCACCAGCGCCGTCTCCGACGCCCGCAACCACACCGTCGAGCGCTGGCAGTACAACACCCCGACCGCCACCGGCAACCGCGCCGACGCGGTGGTCTCCACGTACACCTACACCGTCGACGGCCGGCCCGAGTCGCGCACCGACGCCGCGGGCAACCGCTGGTCCTTCGGCTACGACCTGCGGCACCGCCAGGTCTCCGCGACCGACCCGGACACCGGCAGCGTCGTGCAGACCTACGACGAGGCCTCGCGGGTGGCCACCACCACCGACGGCCGCAGCCGCCGGCTCGCCTTCACCTACGACCTTACCGGCCGCAAGACCGGTGAGTACGACGGCACGGTGGCCCCGGCCAACCAGCTGGCGGGCTGGGTCTACGACACCGTCGTCAAGGGCAAGCCGACCTCGTCCACCCGCTACGTCGGCGGCGCGACCGGCCAGGCCTACACCACGGCGGTGACCGGCTACGACGACGCCTACCGGAAGACCGGGGCGACGGTCAGCATCCCGGGCAGCGAGATCGGCCAGACCGGCACGTTCACGTACACCAGCACGGCGACCTACGACAAGATCACCGGCAACCTGAAGGAGAGCATCCTCCCCGCCCTCGGCGGCCTGCCGGTCGACGACGTCGCGTTCTCGTACAACGACTACGGCCAGATGTTCAAGTACGCGGGCGCCACCACGTACGACACCCAGACCGAGTACGACGCCTACGGCCGGGTCGTCCGCTCCACCGTCAACCCCTGGGCCACCCAGGTCGTCGTCACCAACGACTACGACCAGGCCACCGGACGGCTGCGCAACCAGTTCCTGGACAAGCAGACCTCCACCACCGGCGCCGTCCAGCAGACCGGCTACACCTACGACGACTCCGGTCGCGTCACCTCCATCAACACCGTCCCCGACAACAACCCGGCCGCACGCGACCTGCAGTGCTTCGGCTACGACAGCCTCGGCCGGCTGACCACCGCCTGGACCGACACCGGCACCGTCACCGTCCCCGACCCGCAGCAGCACCAGACCCTGGACCAGGGCCGCTGCACCAACACCAGCCCGACCAGCGGCGCCGTCGCGCCGGCGCTGACCACCGTCGGCGGCGGCAACCCGTACTGGCAGGAGTACGGCTACGACGTGACGGGCAACCGCACCCGGTTCGTCCAGCACGACACCGGCGGCGACTCCACCAAGGACACCGTCACCACCCAGACCTTCCCGGCCCCCGGGACGGTCAACACCTCCGCCGGCAACGGCGGCCCGCACGCGCTCACCGGCACCGGCACCACGGTCGGCGCCGCCACCACCGTCTCCGGCCGCGACACCTACGACGCCGGCGGCAACACCACCTCGATCTACACCTCCAGGACCGGCACCGCCGACCTCACCTGGAACACCGAGGGCAAGCTCGACGCCTACGCCCAGGCCGGGCCGGTCACCGGCGTCGGCGGCAAGTGCCTGGACATGCGCGGCGGCAGCTCCGCCAACGGCACGGTCGTGCAGATCTACACCTGCGGCACCGGCGGCGGCCAGCGGTTCTCCACCGCGGGCAGCCTGCTCAAGGTGTTCGACAAGTGCCTCACCGCCACGGGCACCGCGGCCGGCTCCGCCGTGCAGCTCCAGCCCTGCGACGGCGGCGCCGCCCAGAAGTGGACGCCGCGCGCCGACGGCACGGTCCTCAACGCGGGCGCGGCCCGCTGCCTGGCCGTCCCCGGCGACGTCAGCACCAACAGCACCGCCCTCGTGGTCAACGACTGCGGGTCGACCGTCCCGGCCGGCCAGAAGTGGAGCGCCCCGAGCCAGACCACCAGCTACGTCTACGACGCGGACGGCAACCAGCTGGTCCGCCGCAACCCCGGGAAGACCACCGTCAACCTGGCCGGCGACGAGCTCGTCTACGACTCCGTCGCCAAGACCCTCACCGGCACCCGGTACTACCCCGTCCCGGGCGGGCTCACCATGGTCCGCGTCGGTGCCGGCGGGATGACCGTCCAGCTCGCCGACCACCACAACAGCGGCCTGCTCACCGTCGACGCCACCAGCCTCGCCGTCACCCGGCGGGCCATGGACCCCTTCGGCAACCCGCGCGGCTCCCAGCCCGCGGCCGGCGTCTGGGCCGGCGACAAGGGCTTCGTCGGCGGCCTCAAGGACGACGTCACCGGACTGACCAACCTCGGCGCCCGGCAGTACCAGCCGAGCACCGGGCGCTTCGTCAGCCCGGACCCGGTCCTCGTCCCCGACGACCCGCAGCAGTGGAACAGCTACGGCTACTCCCACAGCGACCCGGTCAACCGCAGCGACCCGTCCGGCCTCTACGACCCCGACCTGCGCGAATGGCAGATGCAGCAGGAGCGGGCCAAGCGGCAGGCCGAGGCCAGCACCCCGGAGACCGCCAGCGACGACGTCGAACCCGGGGACCTCGGGGACGACGAGCCGGCGACGGAGGAGGAGTACAAGTGGTGGAAGGTCTGGACGCCGCGGCACGACACGGCCGTCCTGATGGCCACCGCCTACCTCAAGGCGCAGCGCCCGTACGACGACTTCGACAACGACGTCTTCGTCCGTGAGGGCTCGTCCAAGGGCAACAAGAAGCCCGGCTACGCCGACATCGTCGAGTGGGGCAAGGACGAGGTCCTGGTCTGGGAGGTCAAGCACGAGGGCGGTGGCGCGGAGGCCGCCGGGCCGGCGCAGCTCGCCCGCTACGTCCGCCAGCTCCAGGTCATGCTGATCGCGAGCGGCGACACCCGGACGGTGAAGGCCGGCGGCAGGCTCGGCACCGAACTCGGTCCGGTGCCCAACATGGCCAACCCGGCCGAGTTCATCACCGCCAAGGACGGCAAGTCCGACGGCATCATCACCTACAAGTGGTCGAAGGAGGACAACCGGGGCGGCGAACCCGACCCCGTCCCGCACCCCGTCCCGGTGCCGCAGCCCTCGCCCGTCCCGCTCAGCGAACGCGGGCGCAGGCCCGGCTGGACCACCACCCGGCCGATCACCGGGGCGACGGCGAACACCGCCCCGGCCACACCGGGCGAGATGCCGCACGCCCCCACCGCGGGCAGCGGTGACGGCGGCGGCGGGTTCGAGGTGCACGGTCCGATCATGACCAGGCAGCAGGAGACCAACTTCGGAGCGGCCGTGGTCTTTGTCATAGGCTTCATCGCCTACTGCGCCACGGCCGGCACCGCCGAACCGTAGACCGGACCGGTCGAGAAGGAACGAAGAGCCCATGCACACGATCCGCTGCGAGATCGACACCGAGTACGCCGGCGCCGAGGCGCTGGCCGACCTCGCCCGGCGCTGGCTCGTCGAGGGTGCGGAGCGCCTGGAGGGTCCCACCCTCCAGGCGGTCCTCGACAGCACCGACCTGGCCGAGGACTCGCTGACCAAGGCGGTGCCCTGCGGCCCGGCCGGAGCCCTCTGGGGCTTCGTGTCGGCCGACACCGTCAACCGCAGGACCGGCCGGATCACCCACCGCGCCAAGGTCCTGACCCGGAAGAACCTGCCCAAGCTGCAGACCTGGCTGGCCGGGGACGTCCAGCTGGCGGAGCTCGCGCTCTACCGGCTGGACGGCGAGGGCCTGCCCGGCGAACCGCTGCTGCGGATGGGCGTCGCCCGGGACGAGGACTGCGAGGACTGGGTCAGGCTCTCCGCACAGGCGCCCGAGGGCCGCTTCGGGCCGGCCGAACAGGCCGGCTGGACGGAGCTGCTGCGGGACTTCGCCCAGGAGGTCGACCCGTCCTACGCGCAGATCGGCTACGCGCGGACGCTCGGGCGCACCGAGCACGAGGAGCGGGTCGGGCCTCCGCTGCCCGGGATGACGCTGCCGCAGTCGCGGCGGCTGCTGCGCGGGTACGAGTGGCTGACGGTCGTCCCGCGCGAGATCGCCCGCGAGCTCGGCGGCACCGCGGCCCTCGCCGCGGGGGGCTTCCACGAGGTGGCCGAACTCCCCGGCGGGGCGGTGCTGATCCGGGTGACGCCGGAGTTCGACGGCTTCACCGGTGAGGCCGTCGAGCGGACCTGGCGGGTGCTGAAGCCCGCGCTGCGGCCCGGCGTGCCCAAGCGGTTCAGCGCGGCCACCGAGGCCGGCGAGCCGCCGAGCCGGATCTGGTACGCCGACACCGTCTGATCCGCACACCACCACCGGCGGGGCCGGGGCGGGACCACCCTGCGGGGTGCGTCCGGCCCCGGCCCCGCGCCGTTCCCCGGGGCGCCGCACGGGCCTGCGCGGGCTGTTCCTGCGGGGTGCTCCGGCCCGCGCCGGTGGCCGGGCGTGCAGCGGATTGAGGACTCCGGGTAAAGACCTGCGAGACTGCGGAGCATGTCGGATGCACACGTCGTCGTCATCGGTGGTGGGATCGCCGGCCTGGCCGCGGCCGCCTTCCTGAGCGGGGCGGCCGGAGGGCCGGCCCGGGCCCGGGTCACGCTGCTGGAGGCGTCGGAACGGCTCGGCGGCAAGCTGTGGGGCGGCGAGGTCGGCGGGGTCCGGGTGGACCTCGGAGCCGAGTCGGTGCTGGCCCGGCGCCCGGAGGCGGTGGAGCTGGCCCGGGCGGTCGGCCTCGCCGACGCGCTGGAGCCGCCGACCACCGCGAAGGCCGCGATCTGGACGCGGGGCGCGCTGCGCCCGCTGCCGGGCGGCCAGGTGATGGGCGTCCCCGGCGACCTCGACGCGCTGGCCGCCTCCGGGGTGCTCACCGCCGAGGGGCTGGACCGGGCCCGGCACGAGCGCACCACCGAGGTCGGCGAGGACGTGGCGATCGGCCGTTACGTCGCCGACCGGCTCGGCCAGGAGGTCGTCGACCGGCTGGTCGAACCCCTGCTCGGCGGCGTCTACGCCGGGCGGGCCGAGGAGATCTCGCTGCGCGCCGCCGTACCGCAACTGCTGCCGATCGCCCGCGGCGGCGGCTCGCTGGTCGAGGGGGTGCACCGGCTCGCCTCGCGGCCCGCGGTGGTCGGCACCCCGGTCTTCCAGGGCCTGCGCGGCGGCATCGGCACCCTGCCGGAGGCGGTCGCCGCGGCGTGCGCGAAGGCCGGCGCCGACCTGCGCACCGACACCCCGGTGACGGAGCTGCGCCGCACCCCCGACGGCTGGCGGGTGCTGACCGGCGACGGCACCGCGCTGCACGCGGACGCCGTGGTGCTGGCCGCCCCGGCACCGGCCGCGGCCCGACTGCTGCGCACCGACGCCCCCGTGGCCGCCGCCGGGCTGGACGGCGTCGAGTACGCCGGGATGGCCCTGGTGACGATGGCGTTCCGCCGCTCCGACCTGGCCGGGGCGCCGGCCGGCAGCGGCTTCCTGGTGCCGCCGGTCGACGGGCGGCGGATCAAGGCCTCGACCTTCTCCTCCAACAAGTGGGGCTGGCTGGAGCGCTCGGCACCGGACGCGTTCCTGCTGCGCACCTCGCTCGGCCGCCACCGCGAGGAGGAGGCGCTGGAGCTGCCCGACGAGGAGCTGGTGGCCCGCTCGCTGGCCGACCTCGGCGAGGCGATCGGGCTGACCGCACGGCCGTACGCCACCGCCGTCTCACGCTTCCGGGCCGGCCTGCCGCAGTACCCGGTCGGACACCTGGACCGGGTGGCCCGGGTGCGCTCGGCCGCGGAGCGGGTCGGTGCGTTGGCGCTGTGCGGCGCCGCCTACGACGGGGTGGGCATCCCGGCGTGCATCGGATCGGCGGCCGCCGCGGTGGCGGCCCTCGACGGACTGTTGACCCCGGCCACCGGGGAAGGACCCACGGAGAGGACAATGGGCGCATGACTGAGACCGTTGAGCAGCAGCCGGAGCAGCAGCCCGAGAAGAAGAAGGCACGCGACCTGAACCAGGTCATCCGCTACACGATGTGGTCGGTGTTCAAGCTCGAGGGCGCGCTGCCCGAGGACCGCACCGCCCTCGCCGCCGAGGTGGACGAGCTCTTCGCCCAGCTGGCCGCGAAGGACGTCACCGTGCGCGGCACCTACGACGTCTCCGGTCTGCGCGCCGACGCCGACATCATGGTCTGGTGGCACGCCGCCGACTCGGACGACCTGCAGGAGGCGTACAACCGCTTCCGCCGCACCGCCCTGGGCCGCCGGCTGGAGCCGGTCTGGTCGAACATGGCGCTGCACCGCCCGGCCGAGTTCAACAAGTCGCACATCCCGGCGTTCCTCGCCGACGAGCGCGCGCGCGACTACGTCTGCGTGTACCCGTTCGTCCGCTCCTACGAGTGGTACCTGCTGCCGGACGCCGAGCGGCGCGCGATGCTCGCGGAGCACGGCCAGATGGCGCGCGGCTACCCGGACGTGCGGGCCAACACGGTGGCCTCGTTCGCGCTCGGCGACTACGAGTGGCTGCTCGCCTTCGAGGCGGACGAGCTGCACCGGATCGTCGACCTGATGCGCGACCTGCGCCCCTCCCGGGCCCGGCTGCACGTCCGCGAGGAGGTGCCGTTCTTCACCGGCCGCCGCAAGCCGGTCAGCGAGCTGCTGGGCGGCCTGGCCTGACCTGCGGCTCGTCGTGTCCGGAGGCCGGTTCCCGCTCGGGGAGCCGGCCTCCGGTCTGTCCGGGGGCCGTCCGGTGGGCCCGTGCGCCGCCCGGCCGACGGGCCCGCGGGTTCAGGTGCGGTGCGGGCGCAGCGCGGCGCGCAGCCGCGGGTCGGCGAGGGCGGCGGGGCCGTTCATGGCGACGGCGGTGAGCAGTTCGCGCTCCTCGTCGTCGGCGAGGCCGCGCTGACGGGCCGGGCGCACCTCGCGCAGTACCTCCTGACCGATCGGGGAGGCCCAGCGGGTGTAGGGGTAGACGTCCACCCGGGCCATCAGCAGCGTGCCCGCGGTGAGCACCAGCGGCAGCGAGAACCAGGCGAGCGGGGCGAGCGCGTCACCACCGGTGAAGCCGCTGAGCGCCAGCGCGGCCGCCAGCAGGACCAGCGTCAGCAGCAGTGCGTGCCGCACCTGCCGGACCACCAGGACGGTGCTGCGCTGGACCAGGGCCGGAGTCGCCAGGCCGGCCAGCGAGAGCCGGGCGCCCATCTCCAGCACCGTCGGGTGTCCGGCCATCGCCTGGCGCAGCTCGTCGGTGCGGCACTGGCCCTCGGGGCCGACGGTGGCGACGATCGCGCGCTCCAGGCGGCTGCGGCCCCGGGGGTCGACCACCGTCGTCCACCCCGTGTGCGCCAGGTGCAGCCGCCCCCGGCCGGCCATCAGGACGAGGGCGAGCTCGACCACCCGGTCCGGTCCGCCGGCCAGGTAGGCCGTCTCGTACAGCCCGATCCCGACGGCCTCGGGCGGGCGCAGCCCGTCCTGCTCGGCCAGGGCGTCGGCGGTCGCGGTCGTCCGCACCAGCCGGAGGCAGGACAGCACCGCCGCGACGCACGCCGGTATCAGGAACAGCAACCACATGGGCTTGTTGTATGCCTGCTCCGACGGCCCGGGGAACGGCTTCCCGGTGCGCGATACCGAACTGTGACGTCAGGACCCGCAGCCGCCGCCACCGCCGCAGCTGCTGGACGAGGAGCCGCAGCTCGACGAGGACGACCCGCAGCTGCTGGACGAGGAGCCGCAGCTCGACGAGGACGACCCGCAGCTGGAGGACGAGGACCCGCAGCTCGACGACGAGGACCCGCAGCTGCTGCTCCCGCCGCAGCCGGACGAACCGGACGAACCGGAGTCGGAGGAGGAGCCGCACCAGGTGGTGGTGGAGGCGCAGGAGGAACCCGACGAGGAGGAGGACGAGGACGCGAAGGCGCCCGCGGACGCCTGCCGCATCGCCTCCTCCTCGGCCGAGGCCTCCAGCATCGCCGCCTCCAGCTCCTGGTCGTCCAGCCCGGCCGCGGCCAGCCCGCCGAGCGCGAGCGCGCCCAGCAGCGCGCCGCCCGCCAGCGCGGGGGACAGCCCCGCGCTGGGCCGCCACGGGGTGCTGCCGTGCATCAGCGCCAGCTGGCGCTGACCGGCCGGGGTGATCCGGCCCCGGTGCGGCCGGGTGACGGCCAGCGCCACCAGGCCCACCAGCAGCAGGAACCCGGGGACCCAGAACGAGACGCGGTCGTAGCCGGGCTCGCCGTCGTCGAGGACCACGGCGAGGACCGTGAAGGCCAGTACGTCCAGCACCGCGAGCCGGAGCAGCAGGTGCGCGGTCCGGGCCCGCCGCAGCCGGTCCGGGCGGCGCATCAGCCCGCGGTCGGAGAGCCGGTCGCCGATCTCCTGCACGGCGGCCGAGCGCATCACCTCCCGGCGCAGCGCGGCGATCTCCCGGCTGCCGGTCGGGCCGACGGCGTCCATCACGGCCTGGTCGACCGCGTCGTACGGCCGGCGGTCGACCAGGGTGACCAGGCCGGCGCGGCTGATCACCACCCGCTCGGCCATGTGCATCCGGACCAGTGCGGTGTCGAAGACCCGGCCCGGACCGCCGGCCAGGAACGCGGCGTCCAGCAGCGGCAGGCCGCGCCCGGGCAGGCCCATGGCCCGCGGCACGTGACCGACCCGCTGGCGGGTCTGCGAGGCGTACAGGACGGCCGCCGCCAGCAGGGCGGCGGGGATCAGGAAGTAGGTGTCGTGCCACATGGGCGTTCCCCCGGAGTGTGCGGTGTCGTGCTGTGGAGAAGGACTGTCAGCGCCGCAGGGCCCGGCGCAGGCGGGCGAGCGGGCCGGACGGCCGCTCGTCGGCCGGGCGGAGCCACTGCTCCAGCGCCCGGCGGTGGTCGGCGGCCGGCGGGCCGCCGTCGGTGAGCACCCACTCGGCGAAGGCCCGGGCGTCGGCCCGGTAGCCGCCGGTCTGCGGGTGGGTGCGGGCGTACGCGAGGAACAGCGGCCCGTACCGGTCGCCGAGCAGGCGGGGCAGCTCGGGCGCCACCTTGGCGGCGGTGTCGCGCCGCTTGGTGGCCAGTCCGGTGGACTGGGCGCGGACCTGCGCCGGGTCGAAGCCGGCCGGGACGGGCCCGCCGGCCACCAGGGCGGCCAGCAGCTCCTCCTGCCGGCGGCGGAGGTTCGCGCGCTCGCCCGGAAGCGGCGTCTCGGTGCGGGTGTCCGTGCGCCCGCTCCGCCGCGGTGCCCCGGTCCGGGTGGCGGCCGGGTGGGCCGTCCGCGGGGTGCTCCCCTCCAGCACCCCGCGGATGGCGTCCAGTTCGCCGGCCAGCTCACTGGGCGGCGGGAAGCCGGCGTCCCGTTCGAGCAGGACGCCGGGGGGCGTGATCCGGGCGCAGAGTTCGGCCAGGACGTCCAGGACCGGCTGGGTGACCGGGTGGGCGTGGGTGTCGTGCCAGACGCCGTCGACCATCCGGCCGCCGGCGACGTGCACGTAGGCGATCGCCTCCAGCGGGAGCCGGTCGAGTTCGGCGGCCGGGTCGATGCCGAGGTTGACCCGGTTGGTGTGCAGGTTGGCGACGTCGATCAGCAGCCGGACGCCGGTGCGTTCGACGAGTTCGGCGAGGAACTGCCCCTCGGTCAGTTCGTCCCCGGGCCAGGCCAGCTGGGCGGCGATGTTCTCGAGGGCGAGCGGCACCGGGAGCTGATCCTGGGCGATCCGGACGTTCTCGGCGATCACCCGCAGGGACTCCCGGGTGCGCGGGACGGGCAGCAGGTGGCCGGCCTCCAGGCCGCCGGCCCGGACGAAGGCCAGGTGTTCGGTGACCAGTGGGGAGCCGAGCGCGAGGGCCGCCCCGGCGAGCCGGGCGAGCCGGTCCGGGTCGGGTCGGTCGGCGCCGCCGAGGCCGAGGGCGACGCCGTGCGGGACGACGGTGACGCCGCGGGCGCGCAGTGCGGTGAGGGACTCGGGGAGGTGGTCGGCGCAGATGTTCTCGGCGACCACCTCGACCCAGTCCAGGCCCGGTTGGCGTTCGACGACGGTGTCGATCTCGCTGCGCCAGCCGAGGCCCACGCCGAGGGTGACGTCCGGGCGGGTGCCCGGGCGGCTCGGGGCGGCGGTGCCGGCGGCTGCCCGTGCGGGCAGGTCAAGTGCAGGGGAGGTCATCGGTTCGCCCCCTTCGGAGGGCTGGGTGGGAACGGCCGTCGGATGGTGCGGGCGTCGTCGCCAGGACCGCGCGGCCGTGATGCTGAGGATGTCCCCGGGCGGGGTGGCTGCCAAGCCTCGACCGGTCTTCTCAGAGCATTATTTGAGCTTGGGTTCTGACTCGGTAGGACTGTAACTCCCGGATCCTGACGTCCTCGCAGGTGGGGGGTGTTCCCGGGGGTGGGCGGGGGCGCGCGACGGCGCACCGCGGACGGCCCGCGAACCCCCGGCCCGGTGGATCCGGCGCCCGCAGGGAGGAGTTCGGATCTTCCGGCGGGTCGAATTGCGGTGGTGTGGGTATTTCCGGCCGCGGGCGGGGATTTACCTGACGGGACACAGTTCGTGGCCGAGTCTTCCCCCGGGGGATCATATGGAGATCCTGCTCCAGGTTCTGATCGCATCGGTCCCGGCCGTGATCGGGTTCCTCGCGGCCCGCTCCCTCGCCCGGACGAGGCTGTTCCTGCGGTACGGATTCCTGCGGGCGCTGCTCGCCCCGTACGGCCGGGTGCAGATCGTCACGCCCAGCCTGGAGGTGGCGGAGTTCGCCTACGCCTCGGACGGCTGCCGGCTGACCAGCCGGGAGCCCAAGAACGTGCTGTTCATGCCGATGGCGGAGGCCCGGGCGATAGCGCAGCTGATCGACCTGCTGCGGAAGGTCAACCGGAAGGCGACGATCGAACTGGTCGTGGCCGGTGCGCAGGACCCGCGGATGCCGACCTTCTCGATCGGCGGACCGGGCGTCAACTCCTACTCCGGCGGCGTGCTGGAATCGGTGTTCCCGGACTTCCGCGTCGAGTACCCGGACGCGGCCCGCGCCCGGTGGGGCGGGATGACCTTCGAGGCGCTCTACAACGCGGCCGGGGAACTGATCCGGGACCACGGGTTCATCTTCGTCACCCGGACGTCCCGGCAGGCGCCGTGCATCGTGCTCTGCGGGGTGTTCGCCTTCGGTTCCGCGATGGCGGTGGAGGCGCTGGCGGGGGCGGGCCGCAAGTCCGCGCTGGCCGCGCTGTTCCGCTCGGGGGAGAAAGGATTCGTCGCGGTGGAGGGGCGGGTCATCGGTCTGGACACCGTGGACGTCACGGTCGAGGTGTGTCGCATCCTGCCCCCGCTCTGAGCCGGGATCCGCCCCGAGTGTCCACGAATCGTCCGGACAGTGAGACGATTGGTCTCGACCACGAGGGTCGAATCCGGACAGCTCGGGAGAGTCTGGGGCATCAACTCCTGCAGTGCGTGCAGGTTTTGCCGCGTTGTCGAGTCGGCATGGGCATAATCGCGCACATGACGATCAACCGTGCGAACGTGAGCGCGATTGCCGAGGACCTGTACGTGTGGCTCCCCCCGAAGCGGGGCTGGGGCCTGGCCAACTGCGGGCTGCTGGCCTCGGAGAAGACCGCGCTCTGGATCGACACACCCTACGACCCCGCCCTGGCCGGCGAGTTCCTCGCGGCCAGCCGCCGTCTGCTGCCGGCCGGGGTCGGGATCGACCGGGTGGTCGTCACCCACGCCAACGGCGACCACCTGTGGGGCGCCGGAGTCGTGCCGGACGCCGAGGTGATCGCCACCCGCGAGGCGCTGGAGCACATCCACTGGGAGCCCACCCCCCGGCAGCAGCACGCGCTGGTCACCGGCAGCGACCCGGACTCCGCGCTCGGCGGCTACCTGAAGGAGCACTTCGGGCGGTTCGACTGGTCCGACACCGATCCCGTCCGCCCGGACACCGTCTTCACCGGTGAGCTGGAGCTGCGGGTGGGGGACTACCCGGTGCAGATCTCCAGCCTCCCCGCCGCCCACACCGGCGGCGACCTGATGGTCCACCTCCCGCACCAGCGCGCCGTGTTCACCGGCGACGTGATCTTCAGCTCGACCCCGGAACAGCCCGGCGACCACCCCTCGCACTGGGCCGGGCCGCTGGACAACGTCATCGGCGCCTGCGAGCAGGCGCTGGCCACCGGTGCCGAGATCTTCGTGCCCGGCCACGGCCCGGTGCTCGACCGCGACGGCGTCCGCGAGCACATCGGCTACCTCGCCCACGTCCGGGAGCGGGCGCACGCCCTGCACGCCGCCGGGGTACCCGCGCTGGACGCCGCCCGGCGGGTGATAGCCGAGCGGCGCCACCCGGAACTCGGCCTGCCCGAGCGGCTGGTGCTCACCGTCGCCGCCGAGTACCGACACCTGGACGGCACCGAGGTGCCCGACGTCCTGGAGGCCATGGGCCAGGTCGCCCAGGTGGCCCGGGAGCTCGCCGAGGACGCCGCTCGCATCCCGCGCCCGCGGACCGGCCGGGACTGACGGCCCGCCGGGGCGGCCGTCGGCGATGCCGCCGCCCCGCCCCGCGCCCCGGCCCGGCGCCCGCCCGGCCCGCACCCGCCCCACCGAGGACTCCCGAGGACTTCGATGACGCAGATCGTGCTGACAGCCCTGGCACTGCTCGCCGCCCTGGCGGCGGCCGTCCTCGCCCGCGCCCGGGCCGGAGCGGTCACCCGGGCGGCGGCCGCCGAGGCCGCCCGCGCGCACGCCGAGGAGCGCGTGCGCGCCGCCGACGCCCGCCTGGTCGAGGCCGAACGGCGGGTGCGGGAGGCCCAGGAGGGCGCCCGGGAGGCCAGGGGCGAGGCCCGCGAGGCCGATACCCGCGGCCGGACCGCCGAGGAGCGCGCCCGGGTGGCCGACGGCCTGGTGCGCGAGGCCGAGGACACCGTCCGCGCGGCCCGGGACGCGGCCCGTGCCGCGCAGGACGACGCCCGGGCCGCCGAGGAGCGCACCGCCGCCGCCGCGGCCGGGGCCGAGGCGGCCGAACGCGGGCTGGCCGAGGCCGAGCGGCGCACCGCGGCGCTGCTCGCCGAGATCGGCCACCTCGCCCAGGAGCGGGTGGCGGCCACGGCCGTGCGGCTCAGCCACGCCAACGCCCCGCTGGTCGGCCCGCTGGACCCGCAGGCCGTCGGCCCGGAGGCGGTCCGGGCGCTGCAGTCCGTGCTGGACGCCGCCACCGCCGCCCTCACCGACGAGCGCGAGCGGGTCGACGCCGCCGCCCGCGCCGCGATGCGCGGCGCCACCTCCCGGATCCAGACCCTGCTCTACCAGATCCAGAGCCTGGTCCAGCAGCTCCAGCACGACAACGACGACCCGCGGCTGCTCGAGGTCGACTTCCGCAACGAGGTCGCGCTGCGCCGGATCCAGACCGTCGCGGTGCTCTGCGAGGCCTGGCCGGGGCTGGCCCGCACCGACTCGCCGCTCGCCGAGGTGGTCGTCGGCGCGCTCTCCAGGGTGCCCGGCTACGCCCGGATCAAGGTCGCCAACCACCTCCGCGAACAGCGCCTCGCCGTGGTCGCCCGGGCCGCCGAGCCGCTGGCCATCACGGTCGCCGAACTCCTCGCCAACGCCTCGGCCTACTCGCACCCGGAGACCGACATCCCGGTCACCGTCCAGCAGGGCGGCCGCGGCGCCCTGGTGATCATCGACGACAGCGGCATCGGCATGGACGAGGACCAGCTGCGCCGCGCCCGGCGGCTGCTGGCCGGCCCGCCCGACGTCCTGCTCACCGAACTCGGCAACCCGCCCAAGACCGGCTTCGCGGTGATCGGCAAGCTGGCCCGCCAGTACGGTTTCTCCTGTCACATCGAGCCCTCGCCGTACGGCGGCATGCGGACCATCCTGCGCATCCCGGCCGCGCTGGTGACGGTCGTCGACGACGAGCAGCCGCTGTCGGTGCTCACCCCGCTGCCGCTGCGGGCCGGTGCCGGTCCGGCTCCGGCACCCGCCGTCCACGCCGTCCCGCCGATGCGGGACGCCGACGAGGGCGGGGCGCCGGTGCTCGCCGACCGGCACCACCAGCCGGGCCCGCACGCCGCGCCGGCCATCCACGTGGTGCCGCGGACGGCGGCCGACCCGGTCGACGACGGCACCGGCCTGCCCAGCCGGCGCCGCCGCAGCCCGCTCGCCGCCGACGGCCCGGGAGCCCCCGCGGCCGCCCCGCAGGCCAGGGCCGCGGTGGCCGCCACCGTGCGGTCCGGGGCGGCCCCGGCGCCCGTCCGCACGCCCGAGCGGGCCGCCGCCCACTGGGAGGCGCTGCAGCAGGGCACCGACTCCGGCCGCGCCGCCGTGGCGCGGGCCGCCGGCCGGACCGGCGCGACCGACCCGGCCGACCCCACCGACCCGACCGGTCCGACCGGCTCGCCCCGCACCACCGACCCGTCCAGCACGGCCGGCGACAGCGGTGTCCACACCACCGCCCGTCCGCCCGCCCCGACCCCTGAAGGAGCCGAGCAGTGAGCAGCTCGCCCAGCCAGACCGCCACCGACGAGATCTCGTGGGTGCTGACCCCGCTGCTGGAACTGCCGGGAGTGCTGCACGCGGTCATCGCCACCGGCGACGGCCTCGTCGAGGGCGCCTCGGACGGGCTCGACCGGGCCTCCGCCGAGCGGGTCGCCGCGATGACCGCCACCGTGCACGCCGCCGCCCGCGCGTTCACCGGTGCGTTCACCGGCGCCGAGCGCCCCCGGCTGGACCAGACCGTCGTGGAGTCCGACCTCGGCTACGCCATCGTCGTCCCGGCCGGGGAGAACACCTCGCTCGCCGTCTTCACCTCCCCGGAGGCCCAACTCGGCAACGTGGCCTACCAGATGCAGGTGCAGGTCGCAGCGCTGGGCCGCGCGCTCGCGAGCCCGACCCGGCAGCAGGACGCCACCGACCGGTCATGACCGCCGTACCCCGCAGGCGGATGGTGCCCGCCTACCTGGCCACCGGCGGCCGCAGCCGCCCCGGCACCGCCGGCTTCGAGCGGCTCACCGTGCTCTTCGCGGACCGCGCCGAACCGCCGGGCGACCTGGAACCCGAACACCGGCGGCTCTGGGAACTGCTGCGCCCCGGCGCGCTGACCGTGGTGGAGGCCGCCGCGCACCTGCGCCTGCCGGTCAGCGCCACCGTCTTCCTCGCGGCCGACCTGGTCGAGGCGGGCAGCCTGCGCGCCCGCGCACCGATCCCGCCCGCCCAGCAGACCGACCGCTCCATCGTCGAGAGGCTCCTCGTTGGACTCCGTGCGCTCCGGTAGCCCGGCCGACCGGCCGAGCCGGGTGGGCTACCTGCCCGACCGGGACCAGACGCTGATGAAACTGGTGGTGGCCGGCCCGTTCGGGGTCGGCAAGACGACGCTCATCCGCACCCTCTCCGAGATCGCCACCCTGCACACCGAGGAGGCGATGACCGAGACCGGGCGGCCGGTGGACGACCTGGCCGGCCTGCCGGAGAAGGCCACCACCACGGTCGCCGTCGACTTCGGCCGGCTGACCCTGCCCGGCAACGTCGTGCTCTACATGTTCGGCACCCCGGGCCAGCGCCGGTTCTTCCCGCTCTGGCACGACATCGCCCGCGGCGCCCTCGGCGCCCTGGTGCTCGCCGACACCCGCCGGCTGGCCGACTCCTTCGAGATCATGGACATGGTCGAGGAGCAGGGACTGCCGTACGCCGTCGCCGTCAACTGCTTCCCGGACGCGCCGGTCCACCCGGTGGAGGTGCTGCGCACCCACCTGGACCTGCACCCGACCACCCCGCTGCTGCTCTGCGACGCCCGCGAGCGCGGCGCCAGCCTCGACGCGCTGATCGCCCTGGCCGAGCACGTCCTCGACGGGCTGCCCGCCACGGCCGACCCCGCCGGCCCGTCCGCCGACCCCGCCACGGCCGACCCCTCCGCCACGGCCGACCTCTCCGCCGCGTCCGCCGTCTCCGCCGCCGAGGAGCGCCCGTGAGCACCGACCCCCGCCCGACCCCGATCTACGGCCCGGTCTTCGCCGCCGACCCGCAGCTGGTCTACGACCGGCTGCGGCGCCACGGTGCGGTGGCCCCGGTCGAGCTGGCACCCGGCGTCGAGGCCCTGCTGGTCACCGACTACCAGGCCGCCCTGGACCTGCTGCGCGACACCGACACCTTCTCCAAGGACTCCCGGGAGTGGCAGCGCACCGTCGCGCCGGACAACCCGCTGCTGCCCGTGCTCGGCTACCGCCCGACCGCCCTGTTCAGCGACGGCGAGGTCCACGAGCGCTACCGGGCGGTGATCACCGACGGCCTGGCGCTGCTCGAACCCCACCGGCTGCAGCGCCGCGTCGCCGAGGTGGCCCACCAGCTGATCGACCGCTTCGAGGGGGCGGGCACCGCCGACCTCATCGCCGAGTACGCCCGCCAGCTGCCGGCCTTCGTCCTCACCACCTGGTTCGGCGTGCCCGACGAGCACCGCACCCGCCTGGTGGCCGGGATCGCCGGGATGATCGAGTCCACCGAGAAGGCCGTCGCCGCGTACGGGGACCTCGTCGCGGTGGTCACCGCGATGGTCGCCGAGCGCCGCGAACGGCCCCGGCACGACCTCACCTCCTGGTTCGTCACCCACCCGGCCGGGCTGGAGGACGACGAGGTGATCCGGCAGATCACCCTCACCATGATCGCCGGGCACGAGCCGACCACCAACCTGATCGGCAACGCCCTGCTGCGCCTGCTCACCGACGCCCGCTACGCCGGCTCGCTCATCGGCGGCGCGATGACCGCCTACCAGGCGATCGACGAGGTGCTCTGGCACGAGCCGCCGCTCGCCAACCTCTCCGCCCACTACCCGCGCTACGACATCACCTTCCACGGGCGGGAGGTCCCGGCCGGCTCGCTGATGCTGGTCTCCTACGCGGCCGCCAACTCGCAGGCCGCGCCGCCCACCGACGGCACCGAGCTGCGCAGCGGCGAGAGCGCCCACCTGGCGTGGGCGGCCGGCCCGCACGCCTGCCCGGCCCGCGACCCGGCGCTGCTGATCGCGATCACCGCGATCGAGCAGCTCACCAGCCGGCTCAGCGACCTCGAACTGACCGCGCCGGCCGACGGGCTGGTGTGGCGGCCCGGGCCCTTCCACCGGGCGCTGGTCCACCTCCCGGTCCGCTTCGCCCCGGTGGTGGGCTGAGCCGGGCGCGGCCGGGCGCGGCCGGGCGCCGCCGGTCCACGCCGGACGCGCGAGGGCCCGGGCACCCCGTCGGTACGGGTGCCCGGGCCCTCGGCCGGGTCCGGTGCGCCGCCCGTCAGTCCTCGGCGGGCTTCAGGGTCAGCGAGATGCTGTTGATGCAGTACCGCTGGTCGGTCGGGGTGCCGTAGCCCTCGCCCTCGAAGACGTGGCCCAGGTGCCCGCCGCAGTGGGCGCAGCGCACCTCGACCCGGCGCATGCCGAGCGTGGTGTCCTCGATGTACTCGACCCGGTCCTCGGCCAGCGGCGCGTAGTAGGACGGCCAGCCGCAGTGGCTGTCGAACTTGGTCGTGGAGCTGAACAGCTCCGCGCCGCAGGCCCGGCAGCCGTAGACGCCGACCGTCTTGGTGTCGGTGTACTCACCGGTGAACGGGCGCTCGGTGCCCGCCTCGCGGAGCACGTGGTACTCCTGCGGGCTGAGCTCCTCCCGCCACTCGGCCTCGGTCTTCTCGATCTCGTAGCTCATCACGGCTCCCGGTCGGGGTACGTCAGACGTTGGTGGCAACGTTCGCGAGCTGCTCCAGAATTTCGGGCCCCAGGTTGGTGACGTCGCCGGCACCCATGGTGAGCAGCAGGTCGCCCGGGCGGGCCAGGCCGGCCAGCAGGGCGGGGGCCGCGGCGAAGGAGTGCTCGGGGGTGACGTCGGCGCCGGCCCGGCGGGCCGCGTCGACGATCAGCTCGCTGGTCACGCCCGGGATCGGGTCCTCGCGGGCCGGGTAGATGTCCAGCACCACGGAGGCGTCGGCCAGCGTCAGCGCCCGGCCCATCTCCTCGGCGAGCTGCTGGGTGCGGCTGAACAGGTGCGGCTGGAAGACCACCAGCACCCGGCCCGCGCCGTCCAGGCCCTCCCGGATCGCCTCCAGGTCGGCGGTCATCTCGGTCGGGTGGTGGGCGTAGGAGTCGATCACCTGGACGCCGGCGGCCTCGCCCTTGAGCTGGAGGCGGCGGCGCACGCCGGTGTAGGCGCCGAGCGCCTTGGCCAGGTCGGCGGCCGGGACGCCCAGCGCGACGCCGGCGGCCAGCGCGGCGACCGCGTTGTGCGCGTAGTGCCGACCGGGCACCGAGACGGTGAAGACCAGCTCGGCGCCGTCCAGCTCCACGGTGACCTCGCTGGTCATGCCGTGGGCGACCACCGAGCGCACCCGCACGTCGGCGTCCTCGGCGGAGCCGACGGTCACCACGTTCAGGCCCTCGCGGCCGGCCAGCCGGGCGGTCAGCTCGCGGGCGCCGTCGTGGTCGGCCGAGACGACCAGGGTGCCGCCGGGGGTGATCCGGCCGACGAAGGTCTCGAAGGACTCGTGGATCTCGTCGATCGAGGCGTAGTTGGCGTGGTGGTCCAGCTCCACGTTCAGCACGATCGCCACCTCGGGCGCGTACTTGTGGAAGCTGCGGTCGCTCTCGTCGGCCTCGGCGACGAAGATCTCGCCGGTGCCGTGGTGGGCGTTGGAGCCGGGCGCGTCGAGGTCCCCGCCGATCGCGTAGGACGGGTCCAGGCCCAGCTCGCCGAGGGCGACGGCGAGCATGCTGGTGGTGGTGGTCTTGCCGTGGGTGCCGGCCACGGCCAGCGCCCGGCGCCCGCCCATCAGCGCGGCCAGCGCGTCGGAGCGGTGCACCACCGGGATGCCGCGCTCGCGGGCCGCGGCCAGCTCCGGGTTGTCGGCGCGGATCGCGCTGGAGACCACCACACTGCTGGTGCCGTCCGGCACGTGCTCCGCGGCGTGGCCGACGTGCACCGTCGCGCCGAGGGCGCGCAGCGCGAGGACGGTCTCGGACTCCTTGGAGTCGCTGCCGGAGACGCTGGCGCCGCGCACCGCGAGGATCTTCGCCAGGCCGGACATCCCGGCGCCGCCGATGCCGATGAAGTGCGGGGCGTGCAGGTCGTGCGCGGCGTCGTTCAAGGCGGGGCTCCGTAGGACGATGGGCCCCTCCTGCCCGGCGGCGGGCGAGGAGGGCGGGACAGGGCGGGCGGACGCATGGGAGTCGTCCTCGCGGGCGGACCGCAAGGACGATTCTGCACCACCGGCCGCCGGAGCTAGGAGTCGCTGGCGAACAGCCGCAGCACCGGGACCCCCACCTTGTGCCGGGCCTGGGAGGCCCAGTCGCGGTGGAAGAACTCCTCCACGAAGTGCGGGGAGGTGAGCACCACCACCTCGTCCGCGCGGTGCTCCTCGACCGCCGCGCGCAGCCGGTCCAGGGGTTTCTCCTCGACCAGTTCGCCGATCGCCTCGGCCCCGGCCGCGCGTAGGTGGCGCAGGCTGTGTTCGAGCGATTCGGTGGCGACGGTCGGGCCGGTCTCGGACTCGTCGTGTTCGTGCACCACCTTGTCGAGGTGGCCGAGGGCGACGTCGTCCAGCGCCCGCAGCAGTTCGTCCTGCTTGCCGCGCGGCTGCATCAGGACGACGAAGGAGACCTTCTCCTCGCTGTGGAGCGTGGTGACCAGCTCCACGTCGGCGTCGGAGAGAGCCTTTTCGATCATCAGTACCGTCTTGAACACGTGAGTCCCTTCCAGTGGCCGGCCCGGGGCCCCGGCATCGCATAACGGCATCACGACCGGTGGGTCACGGGATCGTCCGGACCCGGGCGACGCAGGTAGCGGGTGAAGAGGAATCCTTTCTGCTCGATCAATGAGACCAGCCGCATCCGCCGCACGTCAGGCATTTCCGCATCGTGGATGATGCGCGGCGCGTCCCCGCCGGTGAGCAGCGGGGCCACCGACAGGCACAGCTCGTCCAGCAGGTCGGCCGCCGCCAGCTGCCCCAGCAGCCGCGGGCCGCCCTCGGTCAGCAGCCGCGTCCAGCCCCGCTGCGCCAGCGCCGCCACGGCCGCCCGCGGGTCCACCGAGCCCTCCCCGGCGACCACCAGGTCGGCCACCTCCGCGACCGCCCGGCGGCGCTCGGCGGGGGAGTCCGCGGTGGTGACCACCACCGTCCTGACCAGCGGCCCGGTGAACAGCGGGGAGGTGAGGTCCAGGGCCAGCGAACGGCTCACCACCGCGATCGCCGGAACCGGCGCCTGCCCGGCCGCCGCCCGCGCGGCCGCGAAGCCGGCCCCGACCCTGGCCGGCCCGTAGCCCTCCGCCCGGACGGTCTCGGCGCCCACCAGCACCACGTCCGCCAGCGCCCGCAGCACCCCGAAGATCCGCTTGTCGGCGTCCCCGGACAGGCCCTCGGAGAGGCCCGCCAGCTTCGCCCCGCCGTCCAGGCCGGCCACCATGTTGGCGCGCAGCCACGGGCGCCCGTGATTCACCTGGTCGGGGTACGCGTAGACGGCGGAGAGCGCCTCGGTCGAGGCCGGATCGACGGCCGGTCCGTCCAGCGGGGTGATCAACTGATGCATGCCCCCAGTGTTCCACCGTGGGCCGTTCGGAGGCGGTCGGGACCAGGCGTACCCTCTACTAACGTGCCCGCAGCTCCCCGCCCCGCCACCGCGACCGAGTCCATAGCCCCCGCGAGTGCGGCAGGCTCCCCGATCGCGCTCGCCGACCGCCGCCCCGTCGTGCCCGCCGAGCGGCTCGTCGCCGAGATGGTGCCTCCGCCCCGGTTCTCCGACGTGAGCTTCGGGACGTACATTCCGGACCGGACCCAGCCCAGCCAGTACGAGGCCGTCCAGGTCCTGGAGCAGTTCGCCGCCACCCTCGGCCGGGGAAACGGTTCCGCACCCAAGCGCAGCTGGTTCCGCCGCTCCGCCCCCGCGCCCACCGGCCCGGCCGGCGTCTACCTCGACGGCGGCTACGGCGTCGGCAAGACCCACCTGCTCGCCTCGCTCTGGCACGGCGCCCCCGGCCCCAAGGCCTTCGGCACCTTCGTCGAGCTGACCAACCTGGTCGGCGCGCTCGGCTTCCAGCAGGCCGTCCAGACCCTCTCCGGGCACACCCTGCTGTGCATCGACGAGTTCGAGCTCGACGACCCGGGCGACACCGTCCTGGTCTCCACCCTGCTCGGCCGCCTGGTCGACAACGGCGTCAAGCTCTGCGCCACCTCGAACACCCTGCCGGAGAAGCTCGGCGAGGGCCGCTTCGCCGCCGCCGACTTCCTGCGCGAGATCCAGGGCCTGTCCGCGCACTTCCGCCCGATGCGCATCGACGGCCAGGACTACCGCCACCGCGGCCTCCCGGACGCCCCGCCGCCCTACCCGGACGAGACCGTCGACGCCGTCGCCGCCCGCACCCCGGGCGCCTCCCTGGACGACTTCGACACCCTCCTCGGCCACCTCTCCGCCGTCCACCCCAGCCGCTACGGCGCGCTCCTGGACGACGTCACCGCCGTCTGCCTGCGCGGCGTCCGCCAGGTCGACGACCAGTCCACCGCCCTGCGCCTGGTCGTCCTCGCCGACCGCATGTACGACCGCGAACTCCCCATCACCGCCTCCGGCCTCCCCTTCGACCGGGTCTTCCCCGAGGACATGCTCCGCGGCGGCTACCGCAAGAAGTACCTCCGCGCCGTCTCCCGCCTCGTCGCCCTCGCCCGCGACAGCGCCAAGTAGGCCCCCGACTGTCGGTGGTGGGTCGTACGGTGGACCCGTGCGACCCATCACGAGTATTGAGCGGTCAGTGGCGCCCTTCGAGGTCGTCAGTCCCTTCCAGCCCAACGGGGACCAGCCGGCGGCGATCGCCGAGCTGGAGCGGCGGATCAAGGGCGGGGAGAAGGACGTCGTCCTGCTCGGCGCCACCGGTACCGGGAAGTCGGCCACCACGGCCTGGATGATCGAGCGGCTGCAGCGGCCCACCCTGGTGATGGCGCCGAACAAGACGCTGGCCGCGCAGCTGGCGAACGAGTTCCGCGAGCTGCTGCCGAACAACGCCGTCGAGTACTTCGTCTCGTACTACGACTACTACCAGCCCGAGGCGTACGTCCCCCAGACGGACACCTACATCGAGAAGGACTCCTCGATCAACGAGGAGGTCGAGCGGCTGCGGCACTCGGCCACCAACTCGCTGCTGACCAGGCGGGACGTGGTGGTGGTCGCGTCGGTGTCCTGCATCTACGGCCTCGGCACCCCGCAGGAGTACGTGGACCGGATGGTCCCGCTGAAGGTCGGCCAGGAGATCGACCGGGACGTCCTGCTGCGCCGCTTCGTCGACATCCAGTACGCCCGCAACGACGTGGCCTTCTCCCGCGGCACCTTCCGGGTCCGCGGCGACACCATCGAGATCTTCCCGGTCTACGAGGAGCTGGCCGTCCGGATCGAGATGTTCGGCGACGAGATCGAGGCGCTGTACACCCTGCACCCGCTCACCGGCGAGATCATCAGCCAGGACGAGTCGGTCTACGTCTTCCCCGCCTCGCACTACGTGGCCGGCCCGGAGCGCATGGAGCGGGCGATCACCGGCATCGAGCAGGAGCTGGAGGGGACGCTCGCCAGGCTGGAGAAGCAGGGCAAGCTGCTGGAGGCCCAGCGGCTGCGGATGCGCACCACCTACGACATCGAGATGCTGCGCCAGATCGGCACCTGCTCGGGCGTCGAGAACTACTCGATGCACTTCGACGGCCGCGAGCCGGGCTCCCCGCCGAACACCCTGCTCGACTACTTCCCGGAGGACTTCCTCCTGGTCATCGACGAGTCGCACGTCACCGTGCCGCAGATCGGCGCGATGTACGAGGGCGACGCCTCGCGCAAGCGCACGCTGGTGGAGCACGGCTTCCGGCTGCCGTCCGCGATGGACAACCGCCCGCTGAAGTGGGAGGAGTTCCTGGGGCGGATCGGCCAGACGGTGTACCTGTCGGCGACGCCGGGCCCGTACGAGCTGTCCCGCGGCGACGGCCAGGTCGAGCAGATCATCCGCCCGACCGGCCTGATCGATCCCGAGGTGATCGTCAAGCCGACCGAGGGCCAGATCGACGACCTGGTGCACGAGGTCCGCAAGCGGGTGGAGCGCGACGAGCGCGTCCTGGTCACCACGCTGACCAAGAAGATGGCCGAGGACCTCACGGACTACATGCTCGGCCTGGACATCAGGGTCCGGTACCTGCACAGCGACGTGGACACCCTGCGCCGGGTGGAGCTGCTGCGCGAGCTGCGGGCGGGCCGGTACGACGTGCTGGTCGGCATCAACCTGCTGCGCGAGGGCCTGGACCTGCCCGAGGTGTCGCTGGTGGCGATCCTGGACGCGGACAAGGAGGGCTTCCTGCGCTCCGGCACCTCGCTGATCCAGACGATCGGGCGCGCGGCCCGCAACGTCTCCGGCCAGGTGCACATGTACGCGGACCGGATCACCCCGTCGATGGAGAAGGCGATCGACGAGACGAACCGCCGCCGGGCGGTGCAGCAGGCCTACAACAAGGAGCACGGGATCGACCCGCAGCCGCTGCGGAAGAAGATCGGCGACATCCTGGACACCCTCGCCCGCGAGGACGTGGACACCGACGAGCTGCTCTCGACCGGCTACCGCGGTGCGGCGGGCAAGGGCAAGGCGCCGGTGCCGGCCCTGGGCGCGGAGCGCAGGAAGGGCGAGAGCCTGCCGGCGGCCGAGCTGGCGGAGCTGATCCAGTCGATGACGGACCGCATGCACGCGGCCGCGGCCGACCTCCAGTTCGAGGTGGCGGCCCGGCTCAGGGACGAGGTCAAGGAGCTGAAGAAGGAGCTGCGCCAGATGCGGGAGGCGGGCGTGGCGTAGCCGCACCACCGGGGCGCGCCTTTCCCCGTTCCCGCGGCGGTCAGTCGCCCCGCGGTGTCTCAGACTCGCCACAAAGCGGGGGACGCGGGGGAGGCGGGGGTGCCGCAGGCCCTAGGCTGGCCTGCGGCATCGCCCTCGGGACGGGGGCGCGGCAACAAGAGGGGGCCTCAGCCGGGGGACGGCACGGGGTGTTCCACCGTGGTGCCGCGCGGGGACCGACCGCGCGGCCGGGCAGAGAGGACGACGCCGTGTCCGTGAACCTTGCCAAGGGCCAGCGGGTCAGTCTGCAGAAGGGCCAGGGCGGCACGCTGACCGTGGTCCGGATGGGGCTCGGCTGGCAGGCGGCGCCCAAGCGGGGCCTGTTCGGCAGCCGGACGAGGACCATCGACCTGGACGCCTCGGCGCTGCTGTACGCCGAGCACACCCCGTCCGACGTGGTGTTCTTCCAGCACCTGGAGAGCACGGACGGCTCGGTCCGGCACACCGGGGACAACCTGGAGGGCGGCTCGGGCGCGGAGGACGACGAGGCGATCCTGGTGGACCTGATGCACGTGCCGCCGCACATCACCCAGGTGGTGTTCACGGTGAGCTCCTACACCGGGCAGACCTTCGCGGAGGTGCGCCAGGCGCACTGCCGGCTGGTGGACGAGACCACGGGCGAGGAACTGGCCCGGTACGAACTGGCCGGCGGGGGGCCGCACACCGGCCAGGTGATGGCGAAGGTGTTCCGGGACGGCGCGGGCGGCTGGGAGATGCAGGCGATCGGGGCGCCGGCGAAGGGCCGGACCTTCCAGGACCTGCTGCCGGCGATCGAGCCGTACCTCTGACGGCTCCGGCCCGGACGACTGCGGACGATTGCGGCCCGGGCGGGCTCCGTCCCTGACGGTTCTTTACCTTCTTTACCTTTCTTTGCCTTCCCTGTTACTCTCGATGGCAGCGGAGGGGAGTATTCCTCGACAGCCGACCCCGTCATCACGGGTGCCCGTCGTGGCACCCCGGGGCGGCGGCCCGACGGGCGGAAGAGACCTCCGGCAGTGACGATGACTGTCTCGCCTACCTGCCGGAGGAGCAGTAGTGGACGTTTCCATGACCATGTGGGCCACCACGATCGGTGTGCTGATCGCACTGATCGTGGCGGACTTCTTCATCGGGGGTCGCAAGCCGCACGAGGTCTCCCTCAAGGAGGCCGGCACCTGGACGGTCGTCTGGGTCGTGCTGGCGCTGATCTTCGGTGGTTTCCTCTGGTGGCACTCCGGCGGCCAGCCGGCCGGTGAGTTCTTCGCCGGGTACATCACCGAGAAGTCGCTCAGTGTCGACAACCTCTTCGTCTTCATCCTGATCATGGGCAAGTTCGCCGTGCCGCGGATCTACCAGCAGCGCGTGCTGATGTTCGGCGTGATCATCGCGCTGGTGCTGCGGGCGGTGTTCATCGCCGGCGGCGCGGCGCTGGTGACCCAGTTCTCCTGGGTGTTCTTCATCTTCGGCGCCTTCCTGATCTGGACGGCGTGGAAGCTGATCAAGGAGGCCCGGGCCGACGAGGAGGACGAGGAGTTCGAGGAGAACCGCCTGCTCAAGTCGATCGAGCGGCGCTTCCCGTCCACCGACACGTACCACGGCACCAAGCTCTTCATCCGGGAGAACGGCCGACGGCTGATGACCCCGATGCTGATCGTCATGCTGGCGATCGGGACGACGGACGTGCTGTTCGCCCTGGACTCCATCCCGGCGATCTTCGGCCTGACCCAGGACCCGTACATCGTCTTCACCGCGAATGCCTTCGCCCTGATGGGTCTGCGCCAGCTGTACTTCCTGATCGGCGGCCTGCTGAAGAAGCTGGTCCACCTGAGCTACGGCCTGTCGGTGATCCTCGGCTTCATCGGCGTGAAGCTGGTGCTGCACGCCGCCCACGAGGCCGGCGCGACCTGGGCCCCGGAGATCGGCATCCCGGTCTCGCTCGGCTTCATCGTGGTCGTCCTGGCCGTCACCACGGTGACCAGCCTGCGCGCCTCGAAGAAGGCCGAGCGCGCCGAGCGGGCGGAGGCCGAGAAGCTCGACGCCTGACCGAGCCCCGCACGCCCGGAGCCCCCGTGACCGCACCGGTCGCGGGGGCTCCGGCCGTCCGCGGCTCACCAGCCGCGCTCGCGCCACTCCGCGAGGTGGGGGCGCTCGGCGCCGAGGGTGGTGTCGTTGCCGTGGCCGGGGTACACCCAGGCCTCGTCGGGGAGGGCGTCGAAGATCTTCTCGTTGACGTCGCGGAAGAGGGTCCGGAAGGCCTCCGGGTCGCCCCAGGTGTTGCCCACGCCGCCGGGGAAGAGGCAGTCGCCGGTGAACACGTGCGGGTGGCCCTGCGGGTCGTCGTAGACCAGCACGATCGCGCCCGGGGTGTGCCCGACCAGGTGCCGGACGGTCAGCCCGACCTGGCCGACGCGCAGCACGTCGCCGTCGGCGAGCAGCAGCTCGGTGGGCACCTCGACGCCCTCGGCGTCGTGTTCCCCGGCCGCGGTGCGGGCGCCGGTGGTGGCGACCACCTCGGCGAGCGCGCCCCAGTGGTCGTGGTGCCGGTGGGTGGTGACCACGGTGGCCAACTGGTCCCCGACGGTCTCCAGCAGCACCGGGGCGTCGGCGGCCGCGTCGATCAGCAGCTGCTCGTCGGTGGCCCGGCAGCGCAGCAGGTAGGCGTTGTTGTCGTACGGGCCGACGGCCACCTTGGTGATGATCAGGTGGGCCAGCTCGCGCACGTCCGGCGGTCCGCCGACCTTGACCGCTCCGTGGTACGTCATCCGTCCGCTCCTCGTCCGGGGCCAGCTACAGGGTTCAGGGTCATCCTCGCGCCGTCAGCCCATGGGGGGAAGCGGGGGGAGGGGCGCGTCGGGCGCGTGCCGCAGGCCGTCGCCGTCGGAGCGGCCGGAGAGCCAGGCGGTCAGGGCCCGGACGGGGCCCCCGACGGTGGGCGCGGGCCCTCCGGTGCCGATCGTGGCCCGCTCCCCGGTGCCGTCGACGACCAGGGCGACGGCGGGCAGGTCGGCGCCGGCCAGCCTGCTCGCGAGCCTGCGGAACTCGACCGCCGCGAACTCCTCCGGCCAGTGCGCGGGGGTGCGGCCGGCGTCGAGGTCGACCAGGTGGTACTCGACCTCGGCGAGGCGCTTCCAGACGAGGTCGCAGGCCGGGAAGACGGCGCCGGAGCGGTGGCGCACCTCGGTCGCCCAGTCCTCGGCGGTCATCTGCCCGGCGGCCTCGGCGAAGCGCAGGTGGGAGTCCCGCAGGTCGGCGAGCTGGACGTCCAGCGGGCGGCCGGCGCCCTCCTCGATGCCCTGGTCGCGGGCCTGCTCGCTGGAGTACTGCGGGATGTCGGTGCGGGTGCGGGCGCCGGTCAGCAGGTTGACCAGGGAGTCGGCGTTGCGGGCGAGGTGGGCCAGCACGTGGCCGCGGCTCCAGCCGGGCAGTGCCGAGGGCTCGGCGAGGGCCCCGGGCGCCAGGGCGGCGGCGGTGTCCAGCAGGTGCTCGGTGCTCTCCTCGACCAGGGCCAGGTGCCGGGCGGCGGTGGCGGCGGCGGACTGCGGGTCGGTCATCGGATCGGCCTTCCGTGGGCGACGGCGCGTTGCCCACGGGGGGCCTCGCTCGTTGACCAGCCGACGCTACCGCCGAACGCGCGCCCTGAGCAGGGGTGTTTTCGGTCCGTGTGCGGACGGCGCGGCGGACGCTCTCACTCGTTCGGGTGGACTCCGCTGGACAAAGTCGATATTCGAACGTCTGAGCTATAGGCTGGCTGCCGCATCCTGGAAGAAGCACACCTCTCACACCGCAAGCCCTCTCGTCCGGAGAAAGGCGCCAGAAGCAGTGGCCGACCGCCTCATCGTCCGCGGTGCTCGCGAGCACAACCTCAAGAACGTCTCGCTCGACCTGCCCCGCGACTCCCTCATCGTCTTCACGGGCCTCTCCGGTTCCGGCAAGTCCTCGCTCGCCTTCGACACGATCTTCGCCGAGGGCCAGCGCCGCTACGTGGAGTCCCTGTCCTCCTACGCCCGCCAGTTCCTCGGGCAGATGGACAAGCCCGACGTGGACTTCATCGAGGGCCTCTCCCCGGCCGTCTCGATCGACCAGAAGTCCACCAACCGCAACCCCCGTTCGACCGTCGGCACGATCACCGAGGTCTACGACTACCTGCGCCTGCTGTTCGCCCGGATCGGCAAGCCGCACTGCCCGCACTGCGGCCGCCCGATCGCCAAGCAGTCGCCGCAGGCGATCGTCGACAAGGTGCTGGAGCTCGCCGAGGGCACCCGCTTCCAGGTGCTCAGCCCGGTGGTGCGCGAGCGCAAGGGCGAGTTCGTCGACCTCTTCGCCGACCTCCAGTCCAAGGGCTACTCGCGCGCCCGGGTGGACGGCGCCACGATCCAGCTCGCCGAGCCGCCGAAGCTCAAGAAGCAGGAGAAGCACACCGTCGAGGTGGTGATCGACCGCCTGACCGTCAAGGAGAGCGCCAAGCGGCGGCTCACCGACTCGGTGGAGACGGCCCTGCGGCTGTCCGGCGGCATGGTCGTGCTCGACTTCGTCGACCTCCCCGAGGACGACCCGGAGCGCGAGCGGATGTACTCCGAGCACCTCTACTGCCCGTACGACGACGTGTCGTTCGAGGAGCTGGAGCCGCGCTCGTTCTCCTTCAACTCGCCGTTCGGCGCCTGCCCGGACTGCTCGGGCCTGGGCAACCGGATGGAGGTGGACCCGGAGCTGGTGGTGCCCGACGCCGAGCGCTCGCTGGACGAGGGCGCCATCCACCCGTGGTCGGCCGGGCACGCCAAGGAGTACTTCCAGCGCCTGATCGACGCGCTCGCCGGGGAGCTGGGCTTCCGCACCGACATCCCGTGGGCCGGTCTGCCGGCCCGGGCGAAGAAGGCGCTGCTGTACGGGCACAAGCACGAGGTGCAGGTCCGCTACCGCAACCGCTTCGGCCGCGAGCGCTCGTACAGCACGGGCTTCGAGGGCGCCGTGCCGTTCATCCAGCGCCGGCACACCGAGGCGGAGAGCGACAGCAGCCGCGAGCGCTTCGAGGGCTACATGCGCGAGGTGCCCTGCCCGACGTGCCAGGGCACCCGGCTCAAGCCGGTGGTGCTGGCGGTGACGGTCGAGGAGAAGTCGATCGCCGACGTCTCGGCGATGTCGATCAGCGACTGCGCCGAGTTCCTGGGCGCGATGAAGCTCAACGACCGGGACAAGCAGATCGCCGAGCGCGTCCTCAAGGAGGTCAACGAGCGGCTGCGCTTCCTGGTCGACGTCGGCCTGGACTACCTCTCGCTGAACCGGGCGGCCGGCACGCTGTCCGGCGGCGAGGCCCAGCGCATCCGGCTGGCCACCCAGATCGGCTCCGGCCTGGTCGGCGTGCTGTACGTGCTGGACGAGCCGTCCATCGGCCTGCACCAGCGGGACAACCACCGGCTGATCGAGACGCTGGTGCGGCTGCGCGACATCGGCAACACGCTGATCGTGGTCGAGCACGACGAGGACACCATCAAGACCGCGGACTGGGTGGTCGACATCGGCCCGGGCGCCGGCGAGCACGGCGGCCGGGTGGTGCACTCCGGCTCGCTGAAGCAGCTGCTCGGCAACAAGGAGTCGCTGACCGGCCAGTACCTGTCCGGCAAGCGGTCCATCCCGATCCCGGCGAGCCGCCGCGAGCGGGACAAGAAGCGCCAGCTGACCGTCCACGGCGCCCGCGAGCACAACCTCAAGGACGTCACGGTCGGCTTCCCGCTGGGCACGTTCACCGCGATCACCGGCGTCTCCGGCTCCGGCAAGTCGACGCTGGTCAACGACATCCTCTACACCCACCTCGCCCGGGAGCTGAACGGCGCCCGCAGCGTGCCCGGCCGGCACACCCGGATCACCGGCACCGACCAGGTGGACAAGGTGGTGCACGTCGACCAGTCGCCGATCGGCCGCACCCCGCGCTCCAACCCGGCGACGTACACCGGCGTGTTCGACCACGTCCGCCGGCTCTTCGCGGAGACGCAGGAGGCCAAGGTCCGCGGCTACCTGCCGGGCCGGTTCTCCTTCAACGTCAAGGGCGGCCGCTGCGAGAACTGCTCGGGCGACGGCACCATCAAGATCGAGATGAACTTCCTGCCCGACGTCTACGTGCCGTGCGAGGTCTGTCACGGCGCCCGGTACAACCGGGAGACGCTGGAGGTCCACTACAAGGGCAAGTCGATCGCCGAGGTGCTGGACATGCCGATCGAGGAGGCGCTGGCCTTCTTCGAGGCCGTCCCGGCGATCGCCCGGCACCTGCGGACGCTCAACGACGTCGGCCTCGGCTACGTCCGGCTCGGCCAGTCCGCGCCGACGCTGTCCGGCGGTGAGGCGCAGCGCGTCAAGCTCGCCTCCGAGCTGCAGAAGCGCTCCACCGGGCGGACGGTCTACGTGCTGGACGAGCCGACCACCGGCCTGCACTTCGAGGACATCAGCAAGCTGATCAAGGTGCTCAGCGGCCTGGTGGAGAAGGGCAACACGGTGATCGTCATCGAGCACAACCTCGATGTCATCAAGACCGCCGACTGGGTCGTCGACATGGGCCCCGAGGGCGGCTCCGGCGGCGGCACGGTCGTCGCCGAGGGCACCCCGGAGCAGATCGCGGCCGTCCCCGAGAGCCACACCGGCAAGTTCCTCCGGGACATCCTGCCGGGGGACTTCGCGGACGCCCCGGTCGCCGCCCCGGCCAAGCGGGCGCCGCGCAAGCGCGCCGCCGCGGCGAAGAAGTAGGCCCGCCCGCCCGGCCGCGCCCGGCCTTCCCGTCGCCCCCGGAGGGCGGGAGCGGCGGGAGCGGCCGGGCGCGTGCGGCATAGAATTCCGTGGTCCCTCGCAGCAGCAGCAACCGTAGGAGCACACCGATGTCCGAGGCCCCCGAGACCAGCCCCACCGCCTCCCGCCGCACCCTGCTCTGCGGGGCCGCGGCCGTGCTGGCGACCGGCGGCGCCGTGGCGGTCACCGGCTGCGGTTCGTCCTCCTCCTCCGGCGGCGGCAGCGCCAAGGGCCCGGTGGACCTCGGCGCGGCCTCGGCGGTGCCGGTGGGCGGCGGAAAGGTCTTCCGCGAGCAGAAGATCGTCGTCACCCAGCCGACCGAAGGGCAGTACAAGGCCTTCAGCGCCAAGTGCACCCACGCCGGCTGCATCGTCGACCAGGTGAAGGACCAGCAGATCGACTGCCCCTGCCACGGCAGCCGGTTCTCCGTCACCGACGGCGCCGTGCTGGACGGCCCGGCTCCCACGCCGCTGCCCGCCTACGCCGTCGCGGTCGAGGGCGGGAACCTCAAGGTGACCCCGAGCTGACGCAGTTGACCTCCCCGTCGATCACCCCTCCGCAGCACCGGCCCCACTCGGTACGGTGGACCCATGGCTGACCCGAGCACCTACCGCCCGGCTCCGGGCGCGATCCCCACCTCACCGGGCGTCTACAAGTTCCGCGACGCCCACGGGCGGGTCATCTACGTCGGCAAGGCCAAGAGCCTGCGGCCGCGCCTGTCGTCCTACTTCCAGGACCTGGCCGGCCTGCACCCGCGGACCGCGACCATGGTCACCACCGCGGCCTCGGTGGAGTGGACGGTGGTCGACACCGAGGTCGAGGCGCTCCAGCTGGAGTACTCCTGGATCAAGGAGTTCGACCCGCGGTTCAACGTCAAGTACCGCGACGACAAGAGCTATCCGGAGCTCGCGGTCACCCTGAACGAGGAGTACCCGCGGGTCCAGGTGATGCGCGGGGCGCACAAGAAGGGCGTGCGCTACTTCGGCCCGTACGGGCACGCCTGGGCGATCCGCGAGACGGTCGACCTGCTGCTGCGCGTCTTCCCCGTCCGCACCTGCTCCAACGGCGTGTTCAAGCGCGCCCGCCAGGTCGGCCGACCCTGCCTGCTCGGCTACATCGGCAAGTGCGCCGCACCCTGCGTCGGCAAGGTCTCGGCGGACGAACACCGGGCGCTCGCCGAGGACTTCTGCGACTTCATGGCCGGGCGCACCGGCAACTACCTGCGCCGGCTGGAAGACCAGATGCGCGAGGCCGCCGAGGAGATGGAGTACGAGCGGGCGGCCCGGCTGCGCGACGACATCGGCGCCCTCAAGCGCGCGATGGAGAAGAACGCCATCGTGCTCGCCGACGCCACCGACGCTGACCTGCTGGCCCTGGCGGAGGACGAACTGGAGGCCGCCGTCCAGATCTTCCACGTCCGCGGCGGCCGGGTGCGCGGCCAGCGCGGCTGGGTCACCGACAAGGTGGAGGACGTCGACACCGCTGCCCTGGTCGAGCACGCCCTCCAGCAGCTCTACGGCGGGGCCGGCCAGGACGAGCGCAACGAGTCCGTCCCGCGCGAGGTGCTGGTGCCCGCGCTGCCCGAGCCGGCCGCGCCGGTCCGGGAGTGGCTGAGCGGCCTGCGCGGCAGCCAGGTCGACCTGCGGATCCCGCAGCGCGGCGACAAGCGGGACCTGATGGCGACGGTGCAGCGCAACGCCCAGCAGGCGCTGGCCCTGCACAAGACCAAGCGCGCCTCCGACCTCACCACCCGCAGCCGCGCCCTGCAGGAGATCGCCGACGCCCTGGAACTGGACTCGGTGCCGCTGCGCATCGAGTGCTTCGACATCTCGCACCTCCAGGGCGAGGACGTGGTCGCCTCGATGGTCGTCTTCGAGGACGGCCTGGCCCGCAAGAGCGAGTACCGGCGTTTCCAGATCAAGGGGTTCGAGGGCCAGGACGACGTCCGCTCGATGCACGAGGTGATCAGCCGCCGCTTCCGCCGCTACCTCCAGGAGCGCGAGCAGACCGGCGAGTGGGCCGTCCCCGAGGAGGACGACCCGGGCGCCGCCGGGGACGACCACCGCACCGAGGACGGCCGCCCCAGGCGCTTCGCCTACCCGCCGCAGCTGCTGGTCGTCGACGGCGGCCAGCCGCAGGTCGCCGCCGCCCGGCGGGCCCTGGACGAACTCGGCATCGACGACGTCGCGCTGTGCGGCCTCGCCAAGCGGCTGGAGGAGGTGTGGCTGCCCGGTGAGGACGACCCGGTCGTGCTGCCGCGCTCCAGTGAGGGCCTCTACCTGCTCCAGCGGGTCCGCGACGAGGCCCACCGCTTCGCGATCGGCTACCAGCGCAGCAAGCGTTCCAAGCGACTCACCGCCGGGGAACTGGACTCCGTCCCGGGCCTCGGCGAGACTCGCCGCCAGGCGCTGCTCAAGCACTTCGGCTCGCTGAAGAGGCTCCGGGCCGCCACCGTCGACGAACTCTGCGCCGTACCCGGCATCGGACGCCGCACGGCGGAGACTGTTGCGGCGGCGTTGTCGTCCCGTACACCCGCCGCACCCGCGGTGAACACCGCGACCGGCGAGATCATCGAGGACGGGGCCGACCACGCCGCCGAGCCGGTGGCCGCAGCGCCCCAGACCGCACCATCCCAGGAGACGCCATGACGGCCGACGCCGCCCGTCAGCCGACGCGCCCGGCCCCCGCCCGCCCGTCCGGGCCGGGGAAGGCCGGCCGCGCCCTGCGCGTTCTCCCCAGCAGAAAGACCGAGAGCGGGGAACCGAAGTGACCGTGTCAGACGTGGCCGAGAACGCGCCGGAGCTGGTGATCATCTCCGGCATGTCCGGAGCCGGCCGCTCCACCGCAGCGAAGTGCCTGGAGGACCTGGGCTGGTTCGTGGTGGACAACCTGCCGCCGGCCCTGATCCCGACGATGGTCGACCTGGGCGCGCGCTCGCAGGGGAACGTCGCCCGGATCGGCGTGGTCGTGGACGTCCGCGGCCGCCAGTTCTTCGACGACCTGCTCACCTCGCTCGACGAGCTGGAGAAGCGCGGCGTCCGCCTCCGGGTGGTCTTCCTGGACTCCTCCGACGAGGCGCTGGTGCGCCGCTTCGAGAGCGTGCGCCGCCCGCACCCGCTCCAGGCCGACGGCCGGATCGTCGACGGCATCGCCCAGGAGCGCGACCTCCTGCGGGACCTGCGCGGCGAGGCCGACCTGGTGATCGACACCTCCAACCTCAACGTGCACCAGCTGCGGGCCAAGCTCGACGCCCAGTTCGCCGACCACGACGAGCCCGAGCTGCGCGCCACCGTGATGTCCTTCGGCTTCAAGTACGGGCTGCCCGTCGACGCCGACCTCGTGGTGGACTGCCGCTTCCTGCCCAACCCGCACTGGGTGCCCGAGCTGAGGGCCCGCACCGGCACCGACGCGGACGTCGCCGACTACGTGTTCCAGCAGCCCGGGGCCAACGAGTTCCTCAACGGCTACGCCGAGCTGCTGCGCATCGTCACCGAGGGGTACCGGCGCGAGGGGAAGCGCTACATGACGCTTGCCGTAGGCTGCACCGGTGGCAAGCACCGCAGCGTCGCGATGTCCGAGCGCCTGACCAAGCGTCTCATCGCGGACGGAGTGGAAACGGTGCTCGTCCACCGTGACATGGGACGGGAGTAACCGCCGCCTCCCTGCCGGGCCGCCGGCGAGGACCGGTGGCGGCGACGAGGAACGCGAGGTGAGTGTGGCGGGATACGTGCCCGGGCGGCAGCCGCAGAACAGGAGTGCCGACCGGGCGGGTGGCCCGCCCCGGCCGTCGGCCCCGAGCCGGCCGCGCAGCAGCCCCGCCCGGGCCAACCCGGCCCCCAGGATCACCGCGCTCGGCGGCGGCCAGGGGCTGTCCGCCTCGCTCTCCGCGCTGCGCCGCCTCACCAGCGACCTGACCGCGGTGGTCACCGTCGCCGACGACGGCGGCTCCAGCGGCCGGCTCCGCGCCGAGCTGGGCGTGCTGCCCCCCGGGGACCTGCGCAAGGCGCTGGCCGCGCTGTGCGGGGACGACGACTGGGGCCGCACCTGGTCCGAGGTGATCCAGCAGCGCTTCACCGGCAGCGGCGACCTGGGCGGTCACGCGGTCGGCAACCTGCTGATCGTCGCGCTCTGGGAGAAGCTGGGCGACCCGGTGGCCGCCCTGGAGTGGGTCGGCCGGCTGCTGAACGTCCAGGGCCGGGTGCTGCCGATGTCGGCGGTGCCGCTGGACATCGAGGCCTCCGTGCGCGGGCACGACCCGGAGCGGCCCGGCGAGGTGTCGGCCGTCCGCGGGCAGGCCAGCGTCGCGGTCACGCCGGGCACCGTGCAGTCGATCCGGCTGCTCCCGGACGAGCCTCCGGCCGTCCCGGAGGCGGTCACCGCGGTCCGCGAGGCGGACTGGGTGGTGCTCGGGCCCGGCTCCTGGTTCACCAGCGTGCTGCCGCACCTGCTGGTGCCCGAGCTGGCCAAGGCCCTCACCGAGACCCGCGCCCGGCGCCTGCTCACCCTGAACCTGGCCCCGCAGCCGGGCGAGACCGAGGGTTTCACCCCGCAGCGCCACCTGGAGGTGATCGCCGACCACGCTCCGGAGCTCGCCGTGGATGCGATCCTGGTGGACGAGCGAGCCGTCACCGGCGGCGCCTTCGGCCAGGCGGACCTGGCCGGTCTGGAGAAGGCCGCCGAACGGATGGGGGCCGCTCTGGTGCTCGGCCGGGTGGCCCGCACCGACGGCACCCCGCGACACGACCCGGAGCTGTTGGCAGCCGCGTACGACCGGATTTTCCGGACACATGGAAGGATCGGGCCATGGCGATGACTCCAGCGGTGAAGGACGAGATCAGCCGGCTCCCGGTCACCAGGGCCTGCTGCCGCAAGGCGGAGGTGTCGGCGATCCTGCGGTTCGCGGGCGGGCTGCACATCGTGAGCGGCCGCATCGTGATCGAGGCGGAGCTGGACACCGGCGCGGCCGCACGACGGCTGCGCAAGGACCTGCTGGAGATCTTCGGTCACTCCTCCGACCTCGTGGTGATGGCCCCCGGCGGGCTGCGGCGCGGCAGCCGCTTCGTCGTGCGGGTGGTCAAGGACGGCGAGCTGCTCGCCCGCCAGACCGGTCTCGTGGACGGTCGCGGCCGACCGATCCGCGGGCTGCCCCCGGCGGTCGTCTCCGGCGCCACCTGCGACGCCGAGGCGGCCTGGCGCGGGGCCTTCCTGGCGCACGGCTCGCTCACCGAGCCCGGCCGCTCCTCCTCGCTGGAGATCACCTGCCCCGGCTCCGAGGCGGCCCTCGCCCTGGTCGGCGCGGCCCGTCGGCTCGGGATCCCGGCCAAGGCCCGCGAGGTGCGCGGCGTGGACCGGGTGGTGATCCGCGACGGTGACGCGATCGGCGCGCTGCTGACCCGGCTCGGCGCGCACGAGTCGGTGCTGGCCTGGGAGGAGCGCCGGATGCGGCGCGAGGTCCGGGCCACCGCCAACCGGCTGGCCAACTTCGACGACGCCAACCTGCGCCGCTCGGCCCGCGCGGCCGTGGCGGCCGGTGCCCGGGTCGCCCGGGCCCTGGAGATCCTCGGCGACGAGGTGCCCGAGCACCTGGCCGCGGCGGGTCAGCTGCGGATGCAGCACAAGCAGGCCTCGCTGGAGGAGCTGGGCGCGCTGGCGGACCCGCCGCTGACCAAGGACGCGGTGGCCGGCCGGATCCGCCGCCTGCTGGCGATGGCCGACAAGCGCGCCTCCGAGCTCGGGCTGCCGAGCACCGAGGCCAATCTGACCGACGAGATGGCGCTCAACTGACGATCACGCACAGTGACCGCTCGGGGTGAGCGATTTGCGGCCGGTGTCCGGATTGCGGGCACCGGCCGTCCTCGTCTCCGGGACCCGAAATTGGTCGAGACCACTGGCCCGGGACCAACTGCCTGGGCGGGCAAGGACGGTCGGCCTGAAATCGGGTTTACGCCGCGCCACGCCCCGTCTTGGCACGTGGCGCGATGTGCCCCGAAAGGCCCGGGAGGGGTAGGGTCATAGGCGGTCGGGGACTTCCCAAATCTCACCCCCGTCGGCTTAGCTCCGGCGTACCTAACGAGGAGATCGGTTCGTGACGATCCGGGTAGGCATCAACGGATTCGGCCGCATCGGCCGCAACTTCTTCCGCGCGGTCAAGGCCCAGGGCGCGGACATCGAGATCGTCGGTGTCAACGACCTGACTGACACGAAGACCCTGGCTCACCTGCTCAAGTACGACACCACGCTGGGCACCTTCCCCGGCCAGGTCTCGCACACCGAGGACAGCATCACCGTCGACGGCCACACCTTCAAGGTGTCCGCCGAGCGTGACCCGGCCAACCTGCCGTGGGCCGCCCTGGGCGCCGACATCGTCGTCGAGTCCACCGGCATCTTCACCAAGGCCGAGGCTGCGAAGAAGCACCTCGGCGCCGGTGCCAAGAAGGTCATCATCTCGGCGCCCGCCACCGACGAGGACGTCACCATCGTGATGGGCGTCAACGACGACAAGTACGACGCCGCCAACCACGACATCATCTCCAACGCCTCCTGCACCACCAACTGCGTGGCGCCGATGGCGAAGGTGCTGAACGAGAGCTTCGGCATCGTCAAGGGTCTGATGACCACGGTGCACGCGTTCACCAACGACCAGGTCACCCTGGACTTCCCGCACAAGGACCTGCGCCGCGCCCGCGCCGCGTCGCAGAACATCATCCCGACCTCGACCGGCGCCGCCAAGGCGACCGCCCTGGTCCTGCCGGAGCTGAAGGGCAAGCTGGACGGCACCTCGCTGCGCGTCCCGGTCCCGACCGGCTCCATCACGGACCTGGTCGTCACCCTCGAGCGCGAGGTCACCAAGGACGAGGTCAACGCCGCCTTCCAGAAGGCCGCGGAGGGTCCGCTCAAGGGCATCCTGACCTACACCGAGGACCCGATCGTCTCGTCGGACATCGTCAACGACCCGGCCTCCTGCATCTTCGACTCCCAGCTCACCATGGTCCAGGGCAACCAGGTCAAGGTGCTCGGCTGGTACGACAACGAGTGGGGCTACTCGAACCGCCTCGTCAACCTGACCGCCCTCGTCGGCGGGCAGCTCTGACGCAGTGGGAGCTGACGTGAGGTGAGGGCCAGGGCCCGGGCGGCGCACCATGCCGACCGGGCCCTGGTCATGCGTACAAGGACTTCTCAGGCGGCCCCTGCGCCGTGCCGCCTCTGCGCACCAACCATGTCCCCAGGAGACCGAAGAACCCGTGAAGACCATCGAAGACCTCGACGTCGCCGGCAAGCGCGTGTTCGTCCGCGCCGACCTGAACGTCCCGCTGGACGGCAGCACGATCACCGACGACGGTCGGATCCGTGCGGTCGCCCCGACCATCGCCAAGCTCGTCGAGCGCGGTGCCAAGGTCGTCGTCGCCTCCCACCTCGGCCGCCCCAAGGGTGAGCCGGACCCGCAGTACTCGCTCGCGCCGGCGGCCGTGCGCCTCGGCGAGATCCTCGGCAAGGACGTCGCCTTCGCCACCGACACCGTGGGCGAGAGCGCCCGCGCCGCCGTGGCCGCGCTGGCCGACGGCGGGGTCGTGCTGCTGGAGAACCTGCGCTTCAACGCCGGCGAGACCAGCAAGGACGACGCCGAGCGCGGCGCCTTCGCCGAGCAGCTCGCCGCCCTGGCCGACCTGTACGTCGGCGACGGCTTCGGCGCCGTGCACCGCAAGCACGCCTCGGTGTTCGACCTGCCGGCGCTGCTGCCGCACGCCGCCGGCGACCTGATCGCCACCGAGGTCGGCGTGCTGAAGAAGCTCACCGACGAGGTCGCCCGCCCGTACGTGGTCGTGCTCGGCGGCGCCAAGGTGTCGGACAAGCTCGGCGTGATCGACAACCTGCTGAAGAAGGCCGACCGGATCCTCATCGGCGGCGGCATGGCGTACACCTTCCTCGCGGCCAAGGGCCACGAGGTCGGCATCTCCCTGCTGCAGAAGGACCAGATCCCGACCGTCCTGGAGTACCTGGCCGAGGCGGAGAAGCGGGGCGTCGAGTTCGTCCTGCCGGTGGACGTCCTGGTCTCCGCCGAGTTCCCCGACCTCAAGACCAAGGCCCCGGCCAACCCCACCGTCGTCGCCTCGGACGCCATCCCGGCCGACCAGGAGGGCCTGGACATCGGCCCGGCGACCCGCGAGCTGTACGCGGCCAAGCTGGCCGACGCCGGCACGGTGTTCTGGAACGGCCCGATGGGCGTCTTCGAGCACCCCGACTACGCGAACGGCACCAAGGCCGTCGCGCAGGCCCTGCTGGACAGCGACGCGTTCACCGTGGTCGGCGGCGGCGACTCCGCCGCGGCCGTCCGCATCCTGGGCTTCGACGAGAACGCATTCGGACACATCTCGACCGGCGGTGGCGCGAGCCTCGAGTACCTGGAGGGCAAGACCCTCCCCGGTCTCGCCGCCCTGGAAGGCTGAAGCAATGACTGAGCGTCTCCCGCTGATGGCGGGCAACTGGAAGATGAACCTCAACCACCTCGAGGCCATCCAGCACACCCAGAAGCTGGCGTTCGCGCTGGCCGACAAGGACTACGAGGCCGTCGAGGTCGCCGTCCTGGTCCCGTTCACCGACCTGCGGTCGGTGCAGACCCTGGTCGACGGCGACAAGCTGAAGATCAAGTACGGCTCGCAGGACATCTCGCAGCACGACTCCGGTGCCTACACCGGCGAGGTCTCCGGCCCGATGCTGGCCAAGCTCAAGTGCACCTACGCGGTGATCGGCCACTCGGAGCGCCGCCAGTACCACGGCGAGGACGAGGAGATCGTCAACGCCAAGGTCAAGGCCGCCTACCGGGCCGGGGTCACCCCGATCCTGTGCATCGGCGAGCCGCTGGACGTCCGCAAGGCCGGCACCCACGTCGAGTACACCCTGGCCCAGCTGGACGGCGGCCTGGCCGACGTCCCGGCCCACCAGGCCGAGTCCGTCGTGGTCGCCTACGAGCCGGTCTGGGCGATCGGCACCGGCGAGGTGGCCACCCCGGAGGACGCGCAGGAGGTCTGCGCCGCCATCCGGCAGCGCCTGGCCGAGCTGTACGACGCCGGGCTGGCCGGCAAGGTCCGCGTGCTGTACGGCGGTTCGGTGAAGTCGTCGAGCGCGGCCGGCCTGATGGCCAAGCCCGACGTCGACGGCGGCCTGATCGGCGGCGCCTCCCTGGACGCCGACGAGTTCGTCAAGATCGTGCGCTACCGTGAGCAGGCAGTAGGCTAACGCCGCTGCAGCAACGTAGGCTTTGGGGCCGGACCGCCGAACGCGGCCCGGCCCCTTCGCCGAAGATACGAGAGAGTTGGTCCCGTCGTGGTTCTCGGGTTCTCGATTGCCCTGATCATCTTCAGTCTGCTGATGATCCTGCTGGTGCTGCTGCACAAGGGGAAGGGCGGCGGCCTGTCGGACATGTTCGGTGGCGGCGCCATGTCCACCGGTGGTGGTTCGGCGGTGGCGGAGCGCAACCTGGACCGCATCACGATCGTGGTCGGTGTCGGCTGGTTCGCCAGCATCATCGTGCTGAGCCTGGTGCTGAAGTACAAGAGCTGACGTAACCCTGACGCCCCGTCGCCCGAGCGCCTATCCTGGGACGGTCGGGGGGCGGAGGCGATGGCGGTGGACGCTTAACTCCTGCTTACACTAGGACGACTTTCGCCACCGACGCGCACCGCGGCGGGTCGGCGCACCAGCACGCAGGGAGTCAGACCGTGGCAAGTGGCAACGCCATCCGTGGCAGCAGGGTCGGAGCCGGCCCGATGGGCGAGGCGGAGCGCGGCGAGTCCGCCCCCCGCAACCGGATCTCCTTCTGGTGCGCTAACAAGCACGAGACCCGTCCGAGCTTCGCCGCCGAGGCCGTCATCCCGGACACCTGGGACTGCCCGCGCTGCGGTTTCCCGGCCGGGCAGGACGAGCACAACCCGCCCGCGCCCTCGCGCAACGAGCCCTACAAGACCCACCTCGCCTACGTCCGCGAGCGGCGCACCGACGCCGACGGCGAGGCGATCCTCGCCGAGGCGCTGGCCAAGCTGCGCGGCGAGATCTGAGGTCGGACCGACCCGCGGGCCGCGGGCCGAGTGCTGAGAAGGGGCGCCACCGTCATCGACGGTGGCGCCCCTTTCGCGTCGGCGGCCGCTGCCGGCCCCCGTCCGCCGGACAGGGCCTAGGCGCAATGCCGGTGACTTAATTCGTGTCTCGCTGGCTGATCGTGACTGTTGCTGGTTGTGGTGGTGGCCAGTTGCGGTGTTGGGCGCGTTTGAGGGGC
>NZ_JBIWPA010000020.1:0-157743 GCF_044768035.1 Kitasatospora sp. NPDC101176 | reverse complement strand
CACCACCCGCTGGAACAACTCCCACAACTCGTCCGGCACCAGACGCTCCACGATCGTCATGCGAGCAGCCTACAAGCCCAAATGAGATGACTTCTAATACCACCTCGACCAGGTCACAGCACTGTTGACAGCCCTGGCCAACCACCGCGCTCCAGGACACCGCGTCCGGATCCTGCTGGTCGCCCGTTCCACTCACCAGTGGTGGGCCAAGCTGCGCGCCCGGAACCCCGCGATGGCCAGCGGCACCGAAATCGTCCTCACCCCGGGCAACGTGCTGCGACAGGTCGACGCGGGAGAACTTCGCGAGCGAGCCTGGACTGCGTTCAGCCGGCGGATCGCCGCCCTGCAATGGTCAGGAGTGCCAGACGACTGGGATCCCCAGGAGTTCCTCGACCAGATCCCGCACGGCGCGCCTCTTGAGGAAATCCTCGCCGAGGGCGCTCCGGCCACCGTCCTGTCTCTGCACATCGAGACCCTCGCCGGGGTCCTGATCGACAATCCGCTCCACGACAACCTCGACCCGCAGGAGGTTCTGCTCTACCACGAGGAGAAGTACTGGGACCGGGCCTCGGCCACGCTGTTCCAGCAGCCCCTCGACCCGGACTACCGCAAGACGCTGGTCGCCGTGCAGCGTATGACCGGCGCGGCCGACCAGAAAGAGGCGGATGCCGCGATCCGCACAGCGTGGGCGGTCTACCACGGCGACGACCCCATGGCGCCGCTCCTGACTCCGGACATGGTGCGCGCCCAGCGCAGGTTCCTCACCACGGTGTACCCGCCGACCGGCCATGCCTACTGGGGTGGGGTCGGCCCCGACGCGCTGACCGCCAGGCTCATTAACGACGTTGAGGCCGAAGGCTGCGGTGAGCCCGAGGACGGGACGTTCATCACCCAGACGCTGACTCACCCCCGTATGTCCCCCGCCCAACGCCGGCACTGCCTGACCATCGTCGGCCGCTGCATCTCGAGCTACCCCGCCCTGGCCACGGCCGCTTCCCAGGCCGTGGCCGCGAACCCGAACCTGCTCTGGGACGACGCCCAAGACCTCCTCGAAAAGCTGCCGGGCCCCACGCGTGACCGCTGGCGCAACGCCCTGGCCAGCGCACAGCGTCGACACGACGAAGTCACCCTGAGCGCTACCCAGGTGGTAACTGACGACGAGCCGGACCGACCCGATCTCCCCGTGGTGGACCTGAACCACTGACCGTCCCGGGGCCGGCAGACAGGCCTTCCCCGCCGCCTCCCAGACCCGTCTCGCTCCAACGGGTACCGCCCCCTCGACCTCCAGCGGAGACAACAACACCCCCTGTTCCACCAGCCGACCCGCCGCTCACGTCGGTGTCCCCAACCACATCGCCACAGCTGTCCTTGCGCGAGACGCCCGCGCAGGGCGTCGCCCGCTTCCCCCGGCGCACGGTCTTCGTGGCAGTCCGCGACTACCTCGGCTTCGACGCCCACGGCTGGAGACGCGTGCTGCTCTCGGCCTTGATCGCCACCGCCGTCGGTACGGCGCTATTGCTGTACGGGTAGGCCACCCCGGGGCCTGCTCCAACTGCGTTCCGCTCACCACGCCGCGACTGCGCCGGCGACCCGCCTGCCCACGTGGCGCGAGCCCAGGTGACCACCCAGCCCGACCACGACGGGCGCCTCTACCTCGGCCACCTCGAGCGCGGCAGCTACGTCGACCGCCTCGTCCGGGTCGGCGAGACCACCGCACTCACCGACCCGTTCCACCTCGACCTCGACCCCGCGGTGCTGCGCCGACCGGTACGGGGAACCGCGACGGCCTGGCGCCCGCGTATCGGCGAGGGCCCCAGGCCAGCTCGATCCGCTCTCATCACCGGGCGAACCCTGTTCGCGTCAAGCCGCTGAGCCGAGTCGGCCGGCGCGGGTAGCGTGGGCGGCCGCGGGATGTTGATCGACGGGGAGGGGTAAGCCGTGCGGTTTCCCAGCAGGGAGCAGCTGGCGGTCCTGAGCGAGGCCGAGTTCGAGGCGCTCGCCTCGTTGCACTTCGCGATGACGGAGGTGCGGCACGAGTGGGGTACCTCCAGGGCGGCCCTGGACCGGCTGTTCGCGTTGTCCGATCACGCCGAGCACCTTGATGACGGTGCCCGGTTCACCTTCCGGTCGCAGGCGCTGGACGGAGTGCGCCGTGCCGCCTACCGGTACACCGATGCGGTGGAGAGAGCGATGTGGCCGTGTGTCAGCGCCTACACCGTGCTCGGCATCGCCGTCCTGGAGCGGGTAGTCGACGGCAAGGCTCGACTGACCGACCAGGTGGTGGCGGAGCTGGCCGAGGAGCCGACGCTCGGACAGCTGCACGCCGCGCTGTCCGTTCCGGTCGTGGCTCTGCTGGCCGCGCGCGACGCCCAGTCCATCAAATCCGCCCAGCAGCGCCGCGAGCAGCTGCTGGCAAGGGTGGAGGGCATCTACGAATCCCTCGCTGACCCGATGCTGCCCTCGCCGTTGAACCGGGAGCAGGCCGCCGTCAGCTGGCTGACCGAGGCGCAGCCCGAAGGCACCGACGCGCTCTGGGAGGGGCTGTTGGAGCCCCTCGTGCTCCTGGCCGGCCAAACGCCCTCGGACGTCGCCTTCCACCTTCGCCAACGCGGCTGACCGTCGGCGAGCACCGCGACCGAGCCGGCGCGGTTCCGCTGCGCCACGCGTCGGCGATGACGCCCGAGCGGCACTCACCCTCGCCGCCGCCGCCTCGGCGGTGGCGGCGGCGAGGGGCGATTTCTACATTGCCCCGCCCGGGGCCCCGCCTCGGTGGCACGATGAGATGTCCATGGTCAGGCGCCTGTTGGGGGGTTGTCATTGCCGGGTGACAAGCGCCGTATTCAGACGGCGGTGCTGGGCAGCGCGCAGTCGGAGGAGCCGCTGCTCCTGCCGCTCGAGGCGATCGAGCTGGAGGCCTTCCGCCGGCGGCACGTCGAGGACACCTTCTGGTGCGGGTTGCTGCTCGGCGGCTGTGGCACCCAGCTCACCACCAAGCTCTACACCGACCGGGTCTGCCACTTCTCCCACCTGCCCGACCCGACCGGCCTGCACGTGTGCGAGCGCCGGGCCCGGGGCGTGGCGAGCGCCGACCACCTCTACGCGAAGTCCGCCGCCGCGGCCTGGCTGCGCGACCAGGGCCACCGGGGCGCCGTCCACCTGCGCGAGCCGCTCGGCTCCCTCGTCGACGTCACCTTCGAGCACCAGCCCCGCGGACTGCGCCTGCACCTGGACGACACGGTGGCACCGGTGTGGGACGACGAGACCATGGAGCCGGTCCTGGGCGTGTCGGTGCCGGTCGACGACGCGACGCTGGTGCGCCGCTGGTACGTCCACCGCATTCGGCTGGAAAGTCAGGGGACCGCCCGCGACGTGCGCATCGGAACCGAGGCGTTCGCCCGGCCGACTCAGTGGTTCACCCTCCAGGAGTGCAGCATCACCGAGCGGGGCCTGAGCACGCCCGCCGTCGAGGAGATCTCCGCCGCCCGCCGCGCTCCCCGATCAGGTGGCACCGGATACCGGCCAGCGGCGGGGACACCCAACACGGCGGCCCGCGCCAAGGGCTGCTGCGCCGCCTCGCGGAGGGCCGCAAGCTCGAGTCGGTGGTCCTCGTCACCGGCGTCGTCGAGGAGATCCGTGCCCTCGGCCCGCTTGACCCGCCGACCCGATCCCAGGTTGACCAAGCCCTTCAGGACCTCGAGCAGTGGTTCGCCGTACAGGCGCAGGCTCGCCGGGACCTGTTCACCCGCATCGACCAGGCCGTCCAGAACCAGGACACCGGTGAGGTGCGCCACCTACTGCTCCTCGCCAACGTCAAGGCCTCCCACGAACGCACCGTCGACGAGGAGGCGGCCCTGGCGGCCGCCGCCGAGCACCTCGCCGCCGTTGCCGCACGCAGCCGGGCTGCCCCACAGCCAGGGCTGCCCACCTCGGTCGTGATTGCCCGTCACCGGGCGGGAAGGCTGCTGGACGACCTCGAAGGCCAGCGCTCCACGAAGACGGCCGAGCTGTGCCCACTGGTGGACGCACTTGTTCAGGAAGCGGCCACGGCCGGCGACGCGCTCAGCCCCGAGGACCAGGCGCTCGTCCAGCGCTGGGTCGCCCGTGCCGGCAGCAACCGGGCTGTCGCATGGGCCGTCTCCCCGGACCGACCGGTGAGCTACCCGTGGAGCATGCACGATAAGGTCGCCCGCCGTTTTTGGATCGCGCGTTCGTGCCCTCGGTGCGGCGCGGAGGCCGGGCAAGACTGCCAGGCAGCCGAACCGTGGCGCCGGGGGCCCCACGAAGAACGGACCCAGCTGATCCTCGACGAACGAAAGGCTAGCCATCGGCGGGGAACCTGCCCGGTCTGCGGCCGGCCCCCGGGCGAAGCGTGCGCCACGACGAACGGAGGCCCGCACCCCGCGCGCATGGCCCGCAAGAACAGGGCCAGCAGCAGCTAAGCGACTCCCACCACGTCCCTGAGCCGTCCCGCTCGCACCTGGCGGTGGTGCCGCCCGGCACGGACGCGGGGTAGCAGCACCAATGCTGCTACCCGTAGCGGGTCGTGCTGCTCGCGGTGTGCAGCATGTGAAGGAGCAGCAGAACCAAGTAGCAGCAGCTGCAGCGGGCAGCCGGAGTGCAGCGCCTGCTGCACGGCCAAGGTGTAGCAGCAGCGCGTCCGTGGCAGGAGCGTCAGCCGTCCTCGTCCCGCTGCTCTCGTTGCCGCTGGCGGGCTGCCGCCTCCTGCAGCTGGCTCTTGATGCGGGCTGCCGTCGCGCGGGCGACTTCACTCTGCGGAAGGACGGCGCCGGAGGACATCCTGCGCTCCAGGTCTCGTCCGAGTTGCTGGCTGAGACTGCCAAGGGGGCCGTTGGCGCTCATCTCGTGGAGCTTGAGCAGTTCCAGGACGGTACGCAGCTCGCCCACTCGCATGGGCACGTGGACCGTCTGGTCGTCGGTCGTCAGGTGGTGCAGGGCCCGCTGGAGGTAGAACCAGTCGGGGCTGTGGGCGAGGTGGGAGAGCCAGGGTTTCTCACCGCGCCCGATGTGGTTGGGCAGGTGAGGGGAGAGGCGGTTGATGAGGTCCGCCACGTCCTGGCCGGCTTCCCGGTAGAAGGGGCGCTCCCCGCTGCCTGCGGTGCCGCTGTCCAGCAGGAGTGCCGAGACGAACGCCACCACCCGGGCCGGGTCGGGCACCAGGCCGTCGCTCAGCCAGCGCGCGCCGATGACCGACTCCGAGGGCAGCTTGTCGTCGCTGTCCACGAAGTAGTACCAGCCGGACCGCCCGTCCCATCCCAGCGCCGGCTGCTGCTGGCACCCCACCCGCTGCGCGAACTCGTGGCCCAGGTACAGGACGGCTGTCTAGGACGGTGTTTTCTGGGGTCTGGCCCAGGTTCTGTGATCGGTGACGCTCGGTCACGGATTCTGCGGGTCCGTGGGGTCTGAAGATCGTCCGAAACTCGGCGGCCGGCTGCTGCGGATGGCTGACGGTCGTCTCTTGTGTCGCAATCTTGGTCGTGGCTCTGCGAGTTGCTGTTCCCGTCGCTGCCGGAGGTGGAGGTGGTCGGTGTCGAAGTGTCCGGTGCGGTGGTGCGGGTCGAGGCCCGGGTAGCCGCGCCGGGTGCCTCCTGCCCTGGCTGCGGGGAGTGGTCGAAGCGAGTCCACGGCTCCTACCTGCGCTATCCCTCGGATCTGCCCAGTTGCGGGCGCCCGGTCGTTCTCGCCTTGCGGGTGCGGCGCTTCACCTGCCCGGATGCTTCATGTCCACGGCGCACGTTCGCCGAGCAGGTCGCTGGACTGACACGCCGTCACGGCCAGGTCGCCGAACGGCAGCGCAAGTCCGTAGCCGGCCTGGGCCTCGCGCTGGCTGGCCGTGCCGGGGCTCGCATGGCCGCACTGCTGAGCATCCGAGCCAGCCGCAGCACGCTGCTGCGACGGGTGATGGAGCTGCCCGACCCTGCCGTCGGTACGCCGACGGCGGTCGGTGTCGATGACTTCGCCCTGCGAAAGGGTCATGTCTACGGCACTGTCATCACCGACGCGGTCACCCACCGGGTCGTGGACCTGCTTCCTGACCGCGACGCGGCAACGCTCGCGCCCTGGCTGGCCGGGCACCCGCAGATCGAGGTGATCTGCCGGGACCGTGCCAGCGCCTACGCGGAGGCCGCCGACACCGCGGCTCCGCAGGCTCGGCAGGTCGCCGACCGGTACCACTTGTGGGCGAACCTGGTCCGGGCCGTCGAGCGCACCGTTATGGACCGCCGGCCGTGCCTGGCCAGCCTCCCCGCCGTCGAACAGGAACCCGGGCCCCAGTGGGAGACCCCACTGCCCACCGGCAGCGACACGGTCGGACCGGTCGACCCGACCGGGTGGATGGCCGACCGCCGCCGCGAACACCACGCCCTGGTCCACCAGTTGCTGGCACGCGGCATGGGCCTGCGTGAGGTCGCCCGCCACCTGGGCTGGGGGCGCCACACCGTGCAGCGATATGCGCGAGCGAAGCACTGGCAGGACATGGTGAAGGGGCAGCGCCCGCGGGCCAGCAAGCTCGACCCCTTCAAGGCCTACCTGGCCCAGCGCTGGGAGGAGACCGGAGGGAGGATCACCGGCCTGGCCCTGCTGGAAGAGATCAAACAGCAGGGCTATCGCGGCAGCTACACGATCCTCGCCGTCTGGAAGCAGGATGCCCTGGCCGACCCGGACGGCATGCCGCCACCGTCCCCGGCGCCCACGGTCCGGCAGGTCACCGGCTGGCTCACCCGCCACCCCGCCGGTCTCGCCCCTGACGAGGAAGTCCAGCGCAAGGCCGTCCTGGCGCACTGCCCAGAGTTGGACACCGCCGCCTACTTGGTCACCGCCTTCGCCCGCATGCTCACCCTCCTGGAAGGCGAACACCTCACCGACTGGATCACCAAGGCAACGGCCTCCGGCCTGCCCGGGGTCAGCACCTTCGCTGCAGGCCTGAACACCGACTACGCCGCCGTCGAGGCCGGGCTCACCAGCCACTGGAACTCCGGCCCTGTCGAGGGAGCCGTTAATCGGATCAAAATGCTGAAACGACAAATGTTCGGACGCGCCGGCTTCGCGCTCCTGCGCAAGCGAGTCCTTCTCGCCTGACACTGCGTGACCACGTCACACAACTGAGCCTGCCGCCCAACTACTCGACAAGCCCGTACTGTTGTCGGGACCGATGAACGTGATCACGAACAGACCGGGATCCAGCGGGGCCTACTCAGGGCTCCGATCGTGAGCCACGCGTGCGGCTGCCGCCTGCACCGCCCCTTACTCCCGCTGGTTCGGCCCGCAAGGACCTCGGGCGCCCCGGCGGCGCCTGTTGAAGCGACTGTCCGAGCTTGCCATACCTCTGCCAGCTGCACCAGGACGATCACCGCATGGCTGTCACACTGCCAATCCGTGACTTACCGTCACCAAGTCACGGAAGTTGAGCCAGACCCGTTTTCTGGCCCCGGGGTAACGGCGGCAGGTGGCCCCACCGAGGAACGGTGAAAGTTGGCCCCGATGGTGTCCCGCCGAGTGGTGTAGTAGGGATCTTGACGTGACCCCTGGTCATAAAGGAACCATCGCGCAACTCTCCGAGTAGGCATGCTCGTTGAGTGAGAGGTGCGCGATGGCCTTGTCCCAGTCTGACCTACTCCGCCTCATGGAGTCACTGCGTACGGCAGACGGAATCGAGTTGATCAGGACCCTGGCCCAGCGGCTCCTGCAGGAGCTGATCGAGGCCGAGGCGACCGCCCGGATCGGCGCCGAGCCGGGCGAGCACACCGAAGCCCGCACCACCTGGCGCAACGGCCACCGCGGCAAGACCCTGACCACGCAGGCCGGCGACCTGGAGCTGGCCATCCCCAAGGTCCGCACCGGCAGCTTCTTCCCCAGCCTGCTGGAGCGACGCCGCCGCATCGACCAGGCCCTCTACGCGGTCATCATGGAGGCCTACGTGCTGGGCGTGTCCACCCGCTCTGTCGACGACCTGGTCAGAGCCCTCGGCGCGGACACCGGTATCTCCAAGAGCGAGGTCTCCCGCATCTGCGTGGACCTGGACGAACAGCTCACCGCCTTCCGGGACAGGCCCCTGGGCCACACCCGCTTCCCCTACGTCTATCTGGATGCGACCTACTGCAAGGCCAGGGTGGACCACCAGATCGTCTCCCGGGCCGTGGTGGTCGCCACCGGCATCACCGAGGACGGCGGCCGAGAAGTTCTCGGGCTGATGGTCGGTGACAGCGAGACCGAGCTGTTCTGGGCCGAGTTCCTCCGCCACCTGCGTGAACGCGGCCTGACAGGGGTCCGCCTGGTCATCGGCGACCACCGCCTGGGCCTGGTCAAGGCGATCCGCAAGGTCATGCTCGGGGCCGCCTACCAGCGCTGCCGCGTCCACTTCCTGCGCAACACCTTCGCGGTGATCCCGAAGGACGCCGGCGAGATGGTCGCGGCGACCATCCGCACGATCTTCGCCCAGCCCGCCGAAGCCGCGGTCCGCGCCCAACTGGACACCGTCGCCGACATGCTCGGCGAGCAGTTCCCCAAGGTCAGGGCGATGCTGCTGGAGGCCAAAGACGACCTGACCGCCTTCGCCGCCTTCCCCGAACGACATTGGAAAAAGATCCAGTCCACCAACCCGCTGGAACGGATCAACCGCGAGATCAAGCGCCGCACCGACGTCGTCCAGGTCTTCCCCAACGACGACGCGCTCCTGCGACTGGTCACGGCCGTGCTCTTCGAGATGCACGACGAGTGGATCGCCTTCCCCCGCCGCTACCTGCCCGAGGCCAGCATGGAGAAGATCTACCCCAACGAGCCCGCCCGCAACGAACTCCCGCCTACTTCATGACCGTTGGTCCACGACCACTACACCACTTCATGGGACACGACCCGGTGCCGATCCCGTTCCCGGTTCCGGCCGGGATTACCAAGGGGAAGAAGTTCCGCACCACCTGGACTTCCTACGAGGCCCTCGCCGGGTTGCACGACTACCTGGTGCTGGACCGTGCGGCCACCGCTGCGGTGGGGTGAACCGCTCATGGTTACCGAGCCCGATCACCGGGGCGGGCGGGTCAACGGGGTGCGCCGCTCGTGGGACTCACTCACCCCGGCCGAACGCCGCCGCCTGGTCGCTCCCGAGGGCGGCTCATGCCTGCTGGCGGTGAAGCACGGCGGTGGCCCGTTCACCGCCTGGGCCACGGTCTTCGAGCGGACCTCGGACCGGATCCGGGCCCGCTTCGAGCCCCGTTTCCCTCACGTCTGGCCCCACCGATGTCGCCACACGTTCTCGATGAGGACCTTGGAATACCTGGTCACCGGCCACTACCGGCAGGCCGCGAAGCTCGTGAGGGACACCGACACGGACGCCGCACTGGTCCTCTACCTCTCCAAGGCGGACCCGTTGCTGGTGCTGCGCGACTTGTTGGGCCACTCCACTGTCCTGACGACGGAAAAGTACCTCCGGCGCCTGGACACGACCCGCATCTACCGGGATGCCTACGACGGCGCCGAGGCCGCAGCCGGGCTGACCTGCGACGCGGAGGCTGACCGCGAGGCCGCGGAGGAGTTCGGCGACGGCACCGAGGACGGGGAAGTCTGATGCCGACGATGCTCATCGACGAACCGCTCGGCATCTCCTGCGTCTTCAGCGACGGCAGCCGCGCGGCGTTCTTCCTGGACGGCCTGCCGAACCCGCGGCTGGCCCGAGACCTGGCCACCGGACTGGTCGACCTGATCCATCCGCACGGCACCGCGGATTCGGCGGGCACGGTCAACCACTACATCCAGTCCCTGCGGCAAATGGTGCACACGCTCGCCGAGCGGGGGTTCACCGGCGGAGCCGCACAGCTGCGACGGGGCCAGCTGGCCGAGTACTGGATGGGCAGCACCGGCCCGCGGGAGGCAACCAGCCGTGCGATGGTGCGGGCATTCGCCCAGGTCGGCGGCACCCTTGCGGACGGAGTGCTGGACCTGGCGACGGGACGGCCCTACAACCTCCAGCCGAACCACCATCAGCTGCCGCCCTACGCAGAGGAGGAATGGGCCCAGCTCACCGAGGTCTGCCGCACGCTGGCCGACGAGTCGTACGCCGCCCACCGGCAGGCCCTGGCCGCGCTGCCCCGAGGACGGTGCCCCCACAGAGGAGAGTGGAACGTGGAGAACCAGCGGTGGCTGCTGGCCCGGCTCGGCCCGCTCTCCGCCCCGCGATTCGCCGCAGCACTCGGTATCACGGAAGGCGCGCTCTGGCAGCGGGGCGGGTTCCTGCAGGCCAGCGCTGACCTGTTCCCCACCCACAACATGCTGATCGCCTACCGGCTGCTGTTCGGCATCTACTCCGGTATCGTGCCCGACGGCATCGACGACCTGGTGACCGGCGACATCGACTGGGCCGGGGACTCCACGGTCCTGCTCCTACATCAAGGGCCGCACCGCGGCCGAGAGCACGACCCTGCCCCGCCGGGCCGTGCGGCTGCTGGAGCAGTGGCTCGCGCACTCCGCCCTGCTGCGGAGCTTCACCGGGCCCGGACGGCGGCGGAACCTGTGGCTGGCCCAGAGCAACCCGGGGCGGTTCACCGTTGTCACCGGCTCCGGGGCCCGCGCGGCCGTCCAGCGCTGGACCGTGCGCCACGGGGTGCTCGCGCAGGACGGCCGTCCACTGAAGATCCACCGCTCGCGGATCCGCACCACCCACCTCGCCATGCGCGACAAGGCCGGTTGGACCGGCAGCGGTCGCGCCGCCATCGACCCGAACCACACTCCGGCCGTCGAGGGCGACCACTACCTGACCGCCACCACCGAGGCCCAGCGGCAGGCCGTCGAGGCCATCATCGAGGACGCCCAGCACGACATGCTCCGGCGCGCGCACCCGCCCACCGTGATCACCGGAGAAGACGCCGCCGTGCTGGCCGCCGGCTATCCGCAGCTGGTCGCGGCCATGGACCTGGACGACTCGGCGATCGCCGAGCTGGTCGGCGGGCAGCGGGACGTGTTCACCGCGGCCTGCGGCGACCAGCTCTCCGGGCTGCACGGGCCCAAGGGCAAGCCCTGCCCGGCCCGCCCCTGGGTCTGCCTTCTCTGTCCGCTGGCCGTGTTCGCCCCGCGGCACGCGGCCAACCTGCTGCGACTCAAGGCGTTCTTCTCCCGGCAGTGGCAGCAGATGCCCGCCGCCCAGTTCATGGCGGTCTTCGGCCCCTACGCCACCCGGATCCAGCAGGTCCTGGACCGTTTCGAGCCTGCTGTCCTGGCCGCGGCAGCCCGCCATGTCGAGGACCAGGACCACGAACTGCCCCTGCAACCTGAGGAGATGACCGCATGACCACCGCCCTCGCTTCCTCAGAATTCGACGGCCGGTCTGCGGTCTTCGCCGGTGCCGACGTCTGCCGCGAAGCCGGCCTCACGCTCCCCGGGGGAACCCGCCGCCCGCGCTTCGAGGACGATGTCTGGGACTTCACCGAGGTCGTCGGCCTGCCCGTCCAGATGGCGCTCTCCATCCGCCGGTTCGTCTTCACCGCCATCACCGACCCCCGGTGGCGGCTGGTCGCCAAGGAACTGGTCCTGGCCATGCTCGCTCCACGCCACCCGGCCGTCGCTCCGCTGCCCCGGGCGCATCGCACCACCCTGCACCTGACCAGCTGCGCGGCTCGGCTGGACGAGTTCACCCGGTTCTGCCAGTGGCTGTCCGGGCACGGGGTGTCGAGCCTCGCGCAGATCGACACCCGCGTCTGCGACGCCTACATGGCCCACCGGCGCTATGTGCTCAACGAGCAGGGCACGGTCGTCGGCGAGCAGAGCCCTGCAACCCGGCGTTCGGCCGCACAGGTCGTCGTCGACCTGGTCAACTACCGCGAGCTGTTCACCGCCGACCGCGTTCCCGCCGACCTGCGGCCCTGGGGCGGGGCCACCGCCTCCGCCATCGCCGAGATGCCCTGCGGCCGGACCGAGAACAAGACCCAGCCCGTCGAGGACGCGGTCATGCAGCCGATGCTCGCCGCTGCCCTGTTTCTGGTCTCCTCCATCGGCCCTCACGCCGTCGAACTCGCCCAGCAGATCCAGCAGGCCGACCGCCTCTCCTCCTGCAAGGCGCCAGGACTGCGCAAAGCCGGCCGCGCTCCGGTGAGCGAGTTCACCGCCCTGCTTGCCGAGTACGAGCGAACGTGCACGCCGCTGCCGATGCTGGCCGAGCACCACATCGCCGACCGCCTCACTGACGGTTGGCCTGCTGAGGACCCGCTCTTGCCGGTTGCCACGGGAGTTCTGGCACGTCAGGCCGGAGTGACCCAGTTCTGGGCTCGGTGGATGCCGGCCTTGCGCGACCCTCTGGAGCACGCCGTCGCCGCGGTCGGGGTCGCGGCGGTCTTCGCCCGGGACGCCGCCGAGATCACCGCGGCGGACTCCTCGTCCGTGCTGCCCTGGACCCCACCCCTGCACCGCCTCCAAGCCGTCGCTCTGGTCGGCATCGTCCGCACAGCGGCGATGATCGTGCTGGCCACCGCCTCAGGAATGCGGGCGAGCGAGCTGATGGAACTGCGGATCGGCTGCCGCCTTCCTCTCGAAGAGCCCGTCCCCGGGTTCACCCGCTACCGGATCGCCAGCAAGGTCGTCAAAGGCCAGCTATTCGGCGGGACCGACGACGAATGGGTCGTCATCGAGCAGGTCTATCGCGCCATTGAGCTCGCCGAACAGCTCCACGAGGAACCCGAGGACGGCGTCCTGCTCTTCGGCCTGTTCTCCTTCAGCGTCCGCTATCGCTGGTTCCGCAACTGGGTCAACTCGCAGGCCGGGCAACAGCTCGCACTTGCTCCGATCCCCGAAGGGCCCGTGAACCTGAGGATGCTCAGGCGCACTCTGGCTCTGGAGATGGCCTACCGGCCCGGTGGTGTCCTCGCGACCAAGATCCATCTCAAACACATCGCGGTCGCCACGACCGAGGGCTACAGTTCGCGCCCCGGCGGGGCCCAGGCCGAACTCCTGGCCGAGGTCAACAAGTACGAGAGCGACCGCAACCTGGACCTGGTCCTGACCGAGTTCCGCAACTTCCAACAGGGAATCCTGCCCGCCGGCCCAGGCGCCCGCAGCCTCACCGAGTTCTTCGCCAGCGTTGACGAGAAGCTCGAACCGGCCGCAGCACCGGCGCCCAGGACCCAGCACAGCGACCGGGACGTGCTGAACCTGCTGACGAAGCGCGCCAAGACCCTGCACATCGGCCCGGCGAACTTCTGCTGGTTCACCGACCCCTCGCGCGCGCTCTGCCTCAAGCTCGCCGGCACCCCCACCGCAGACCGGCCATTGGTCGGGATGTGTGACTCTGCCCGCTGCCCGCAGGCCACCCATCACCCCTGCCACCGGCCCGTCTGGGCCGAGCACGCCGCTCGGACGAGGACGTTCCTCGGCGACCTGGGCAAGACCCGCAAAACCGAACGCTCCCGCCTGCAGAGCGACTACGACCGGGCCCTTCGAGTCGTCGCCGAGATCGACGCGGCAACCCTCCACCGACCCGATGAGGAATCCGCATGAGGATCACCGCAGCCCAGCGCACTGAGAACGAGAACCGCATCCGAGCCGCCATGGACAGGCTCCTACGCGGAGAGATCCCGCCCGGCGGAAAGTGCGACATCAAGACCCTCGCCCACGAGGCCGCCGTCGACCGCACTGCCTTCTACGGCACCCGCCCCTATGCCCACCTCCGCGCCGAGTTCGAGCGTCGCCTCCAGATTCTGCAGGAAGCGGGCCAGATCCCCGACCCGCGCGAAGCCCAGATCGAGCGGCTCAAGACCGAGATCGCCAGTCTGAAAGAACGGCTGGCCCGCGCCGAGAACGTGAATGGAGAGCTGAGCGAGTTCCGCGTCCAGGCCCTGGCCCGGCTCGCCGCCCAGCATGAAGAGATCCTGCACCTTCGCAGGTCAGCGGCGGCAGCCACTGGAGTGACTCGCCTCCCGACAGCCCGAACCACAACGATCGGAACCTGCAGTTAGGCAACCGTCCTGACCCGCGCAGCAGCGAATGCGATGATCGTCAGAATGGCCGGGAACAGCGAACGCGAGGAACTGACAGCCCGATGAACACACCCGAACCGCTGACCAACGAGGAACTCGCCGAGATCGAGGAGATCGCCCAGGCCGCGACCCCCGGCCCCTGGTACGTCCGCCAGCTCGATGACGACTCCGCTATGAGCCTCGTCGCGATCAGCACCGTTCCCGACACCGGGCTCGGTGAGCGCTGGCCGGCCTTCGACCACCATCAGATCGTGGCCACCACCCTCGTCCAGCAGCCGCGGTATGTTGACGTCGCGGACGAACGCTGGGACGAGAACGCCCATTTCATCGCCAGCGCCCGACAGGTCGTCCCGCTGCTGGTTGCCGAGATCCGACGCCTCAACCGTCTACTTGAAGCCAAGGAAGAGGAGGCCGGGGCGCGCTGACGCGGACAACTCGGCTCCCCGCAGACCCACTGACCAGATCCTGACTCCGACTCACCACCCTCGGCGCAGGCGGACCACCAAAACCTCTGGCCCCGGCCCGCTGGCCACGTGAGGATGCCTTCATGCGCTTTCCTCGTGCCTCCGACCCCGAGCTTCTCGACGTCATTGATCGCTACGTCAAACCAGCAACGCAAGGTGTCGGGCGTTACCTGCACCTGCTGCATGGCAACTTCGCGCGTGATGATGAGAGCGAGCGCACGCCCTTCCTGCAGTCCATGCGTGATGCTGCCCGGGAGATCACCGATGAAGAACTCGAAATTCTGCTGGAGAGCGAGTGGCGCTCCCGCCTGACGGCATCGTGGCTGATCGGCTTCGACCGCCGTGACCACTTCCGTGACATTCTCGGCGATCTTCTCCTGGCCAGTCAGCTCTGCTTCGCTGGTCAGGGCTACTGCTTTGCCCTCGCACGCTTCGGCACCGACGAGGACGCCCAGCACCTCACGGTCTACCTGGACCGCTACCTCCAACGGCCCGACTGCCAGTACGACCAGCACTGGGCCATCAGCGCGCTCCTCCACGTCGACAGCCTCACGGGAAGCAACCACGCCGCCCGAATCCTGGCGCCCGGCGGCCTCTGGGACCAGTGGAACGAGCCGCAGCCAAGGTCATCATCGCCGAGCCGGTTCATGGACGATCTCTGCAGCTTCGCTGCAGGCAGCGAAGCCGGCGGAGGCATCGGCTCGGACCGACCGGAAGGGATCTGAACAAGCAGGGCGAGAGTGTGGCTTGCGTCACACACTCGTCGCTGTAATCCAACACGCACCGGTGTCAGGGTCGCAAACGCGGTCACCGAACACCTCCATCTCAATGACAACACGCACCCCTCCGCACACGGCCTGTGCGGACACAAGCCATGGCTGCGCGATGTCGCTGCTGCAGGCCGGGGTCGACACCACGGTCATCGCACTCTGGCTCGGCCACGCCGGCGTCCGCTCCACCGACGCCTACGTCCACGCCGACATGACCATCAAGGAGAAGGCACTCGCTCTCACGACACCGGTCACCGCCCGCCCCGGCCGCTACCAACCGAGCGACAAGGTCCTCGCCTTCCTCGACCGCCTGTGAGGTCGGTGATCGGCGCGGCTGGAGTTGAAGGGCTGTCGGCGCAACGACGGTCAGTCCTCCCACGGCCACAGACTGAAGCGCCACCACGGACCGCGCGGTGAGACGGTGTGTCTCAGGGCCGGGTGATCGAGAATTCTGCTGTCGAGGCGCCCGACGATGCGGGCGAGCTCGCGCGCGGACTTCGGAGGCAAGGCATGCATGGCCAGGTCCAGGAGGTCCCGCCACTCGCTTGGCTCCGGTGGGCAGCAGGACGGTTCGCCGCAGCCAGTGCGCACGACAGGTGAACGTCGTCGCGGGGTATGCGCCAGCGCACTCCAGGCAACCAGGGCTTTGCCCAGGTCACCGGGCGCGAAGCGAGTTCGCTCCAAACGGATGATCTCGGCCTGCGCCGAGCCTGAAACCTGACCGATCTTCGAATATCGCCCACGCTCAACCGGGAACCTCCGGCGCTCTGAGCGCAGGTCCGAAGGACGCCTACGCGGCATGGTCCTTTCGCTGCAATGTCATGGCGCCAGTGTGTCAGACGCCGAGCCATCATTCAGCCGCGGGCCGCCAGAACCTCGCACTCACCCTCCACTATGCCGAGTCGAGCAGCCGTCACACCCGCTGCAGCCAGCCACACGGACACCCCCTCCACATAGTCGCGCTCTCGGCATAGGTCGACGATGATCAGATCGGTTCGGGTGATCCGGGAGATGGCCTTCGAGACGGAGTCGTCGACGCGGTGACGGCGGATCAGGGCTCCGCGGTCCTCGATGGTGAACCAGGCAACGGTCATCCCGGCGTCGACCGCCGACTGGCCGAGCGCCTCGCTGAAGTGCGACTTTCCCGTGCCGGAGGGGCCGACGACGCAGAGGTTCTCGCGCTGGCCGACCCCCTCCAGGGTCCGCAGGGCGGACTGCGTGGGGATCGGGATCGGCGGCGCCGGACGTTGCGGCGACCGCGGAGGCAGGTGCTTGCATGCGCGGCCGCGTCGCGGCTGCTGCTTGGGCAGGACTGTCGTTCATGAAACAGGTGCTCTTTCCCGGTCGTGGCCGACGTCGAGTGCCGTCGGCCGAGGTGATGATGTTGCTGTCGTGGGGGTCGGATAGGTTGCCCGGATGACTGACACGGACCCGCTGGTGCCCGTCCTTGCCGGACTCGTCGTCGACGTCGTCCGGTTCCTCGACAGCTGCGAGGACGACGAGGCCGACCCCGACTCCGCGGTGAAGATGATGGAGGGCGTGAGCTGGGGGCTCGGGCAGTTGCCGCAGGACCAGCGCGAGCGGTTCCTGACCGTGCTCGCCGACCTGGCCGAGGCCGAGCAGGACCCGGGCCGACGGGAGTTCCTGGAGAACTTCCCCGTCGCCAGCGGCCTGGTCGAGGAGTAGGAGGGCTCAGGCCGAGCCGAAGCCCGACCAGGCGGAGGTGCCCGGCTGCAGACTGTGGTCCTCGCTGCGGCGGATCGGCTCGACGCGGTCGTGCTCGCCCTGGTGGCCCAGGATCGACAGCACGTCGCCCTCGGCAAACCGGCCGACCGTCGCCGCGGTCCCGAGTGCGCGGTCGACGTCGGCGGTCCCGTAGAGCTTGGCGAGCGCAACCGCATCGGCCATCTTCGCCCTGATCCGGCGGACACCGGTCGCCGCCGCCTCGACCAGCCAGGCCGCCGCCCCCGGGCCGATGGCCAGGAACTGGGCCTCGGCCGGGTTCGTCGGCTTCGGCGTGCGCTCACCGCGCGGCGCGTCGGGGTAGTGCTCGTCGGCGATCCGCGGACTGCCCGGCGCCGAGCGCGGGTGGCGGGCGACCTCGACCGCGCTGCCCGCGGCCATCGCGGTGACGATCAGCTCGTCGCCGTGGAAGCGGACCCAGACCCGCTCGTCGACGAGCTCGTACGGGACCGAGTAGCGGACCGACTCGACCGAGATCGTGGAGTCCTTGCCGACCCGGCGGGTGTCGCCGAACGCGGCGGTGAACGGCTGCTCGGGCACCGGGTGCAGCCGCAGCCGCTCCTCGGCCAGCAGCTCGGCCGGGATCCGGCGGGTCTCGCGGTGGATCCGGCCGTTCACCTCCGCCCCGCTGCGCGAGCCCAGGGCCGGAGCTCCCTGTTTAGCCCTGACCGCCTGTGCGGTCCGCAGTAGCATCTGAGTATTTGTACGGATGCGGAGCGCGCATCGCCTGTCTAGGGTTCTGCGGGGGTTGAGCTCAGACATTCGTTTCGGGGAGGGGAACCCACGTGGCTGACCACACCACGGGCAAGGTTGTGATCAAGCCGGCGGATCTACGGGCATCCGCGGGTGTCGTGAAGACGCTGGGGGAGGAGTTCGGCGCGCCGATCCAGAACGCGGTGAACACCAGCGCCACCGTCTCCGGGCAGTTGACCGGCTGGTCGATCGCGGGTGGACTCGCGCAGCTGGGTACCGACTGGTCCAAGCCGCTCGGCGACCTGCAGCAGCGTCTCGCGAACACCGCGACCAACCTGGAGGCCAACGCGACCGCGCACGAGCACAACGACCAGGCCGCCGCCGGCGCGTGGGCGCTCATACCGCAGGTGGCGAAGTGACCAGCGCGTATGAGCTCCTGGTGAAGCTCGACCCGCACGGGCTGCACGACGCGGCGAAGGCCTGGACGGCGCTCGGCCACGCCGCGGAGACCACCGGCCAGCGGCACCGCAGCCAGGTGGACGGACCGCTGGCCGGCAACTGGGAAGGCGAGGACGCGAAGGCCGCGCTGCCGTTCCTGGCGAAGACGGAGCAGCACCTGAACATCGTCAAGATGGAGGCCGACACCGCCGCCCTCGTCCTCAACACCGTCGCCGACCGGATGTACCAGGCGCAGACCAACCTCACCAACGCCGTGAACCGTGCGGTGGACGCCGGCCTGGACGTGTCCGCCGACGGCATCGTCAGCCTCCCGCCCGAGGGCAAGGGGGAGCACAACGACCCGGACGCGCAGAAGGCGCGCCAGCAGCTCGGGTCGCAGATGAAGAGCTTCCAGGACCGGATCAACGCCGCTCTGAAGGACGCCCAGACGGCAAGCGACCAGGGCAATTCGGCGTTGGGCCGGCTCAGCTCGAACGCCCTCGACCCGGCCAAGGTGAACGGCGCGCTGGCAGGGGCGAAGAACGCGGCCGCCGCCGCGATGCAGGACCTCGGACTGGTCGACCCCTACATCCCGGACGGCAAGGACCCGGAGAAGTCCGCCGCCTGGTGGAAGGGGCTCACCCCCGAGCAGCAGGACGCCTACCTGGCCCTGCACCCCGATCAGATCGGCCGCCTCGACGGGCTTCCCACGACCGTCCGCGACGAGGCCAACCGGCTCGTGCTCGACGAGAAGCTGGACGCCTACCGAAGCGGGAAGCCCGGCGACTTCGATATCGACGAGGACGAGTACACGTCGCGGATCAACGCCCTGGAGGAGGTCCGCAGGAAGCTGGCAGCGTCCGACGGGAACCCCGAGAACCACCGGATGTTCCTGCTGGGAATCGATCCCGAGGCGCACAACGGCCGGGCCATCGTCTCGACAGGCAACCCCGACAAGGCTCAGCACACGGCGGTCTTCGTGCCGGGCACCGGAACGGTGTTCGCCGGGGTGCCGGGACAGATGGACCACATCCGGCGTCTCCAGAAGGCGGCCGAGGACGAAGCCGACGGCGGTGCGAACGTCGCCGTCGTCTCGTGGCTCGGCTACGAGACGCCGAACTGGCTGGACGGCACCGTCGCCGAAACCGACCGGGGAGATGCCGGGGCCCCACTCCTACGCAACTTCACCAAGGGGCTGCGGGTGGCCGAGGGCGACAACGGCCTGTGTTCGCACCTGACCCTGATGGGCCACAGCTACGGGACCTACGTGGTGGGCGCGGCCGCGCGCGACGGCGGTGCGAATGTCGACGACATCATCGCGCTCGGCAGCCCGGGAATGGGAGTGGACAAGGCGTCCGAGCTCAACATCGACCCCAGGCACGTCTGGGTCGGCACGGCCAAGGACGACTTCATCCAGACGTTCACCGGCACCGTGTTCGGCGAGGGCCCCCAGAACGGGGTCTTCGGCGGCCAGCGCATCCAGATCGACACCAGCGGACACGGCGGCTACTGGGACATGGGCCCCAACGGGGCCAGCGAAAGCCTCGACAACCAGGGGCGGATCATCGCGGGCCGGCCACCGACGCTCGCTCCCAAACCCCCACACTGACCCCGCGACCAGTCCGACCGACCGCCGACTCAGGAGCACCATGACTTCCAGCGCGCCCCGCACCACCAGGCGGATCATCGCCACCGCGCTCCTGCTCGCGGCACTCGGCGGATGCTCATCCGCTGCCGACAGGAGTGACACACCACCCGTGAAGTCCAAAGCCGACGCCCAGACCTGGGCCCAGCAGATCACCGAGCACATGGCCCGCACCGCCGGCATCGAGACCGACCCCTCGACGATCTCCGCGCTCTTCACCCCGTGCACCGGCAAGAACGGCGAAACCGCCCCTGACGACCGGTACATCCTGATGTACAGCGTGAAGAGCTCGGTTCCACGCTCCCAGCACCCCGACGCGGTCAGGAAGATCCGCGACATGCTGACCGGCGAAGGACTGACGGTGAAGGGCTACCGCGAGAGCGCCGACGGCAAACCGGACGCACTCGTCGACACCTACCACCCCACCAGCCGGTACTCCGCCACGGCGTCCACCTCGGGTACCGGGGACCGCATGTACCTGAGAGTCACCACTCCCTGCCTGCTTCCACCCACCCCGGGGTCTACGCCCGGTTCCTGAAGTAGGTTCCCGACAGGCACGCGCCGGGCTCTACGGCTGGAACGGTTCCACCGAACGCCCCGGCGACGGCCGTGAACTCCTATCGCGTCCGTCTGCCGCGGCGCAGGGCGGGCAACATCCCGCTGCCCGGGTCACCTCCGCGCGGGGCGGAGCGGACGAGGAACCCAGCGGCGGCCGTCTGGGCCCTGGGCGGGGCACCACCGTGCAGGCAGAGCAGGCTGCCCACCGGGGGCCGGCCGAGAAGGTGCGGTGTGTCAAGGGACAGTAGGAGTTGGCTCTGGCGCGAGTTCCGTGAAATCCGCCCGCGGATCTTGACGGTTGGCGATCATGTCGGGTGCCTGTTGCTGATCTTCTAACCGTCTTGTTCCCCCAGTCCGCGTCGCTTCACGTGAGCTCGCTCAGATCGGTTGGCCGGTCGGTTCGGGTGCATACTCGCGGCAGGACACCGGGAGCGACATGCCCCGGCTGCGGGACCTGGTCCGAGCGCGTGCACAGCGGGTACGAGCGGCGGATCAGCGACACTGCGGTCTCCGGGCAGGAGCTGGTGCTGCTCTCCCTGCCCTGGGCGGGGAGTTCCGCTGGCCACCAAGGCGGAGGGTTGATGGACCCACCCACCCCTCGCTCTCCCCGTCCGTCGGTGGCGGCACCTGCCCTGCCGCGACGCCGGGACCGGGCAGCAACCTTGTGACCGACGCGGACCTGACCAGGCAGGTGGCTGGGCGCGGCGCGCTCCGCTACCGCACCCTGGCCAGCGCCCGGATGCGCTGGACAATCCTTCGCTGCCGCCTGGATTGTGCCGCCGGATCAGCCGTGGGCCCGTCGCCGCACCGGCCGGACCGTCCACGGTCCGGCCTGGGCAGTTGCCCTCGGAGAAGGTGGCTGGCACACGTGCCGGGCGTAGCCACCTGCCGCTCCGACCTGCGCCGAGTACCCCGGCGTGCCTGCGCACTCGGCGGTTGCCGACGCTTTCCTCTGCGCTCCGGACGGCGAACCGGCTCCCGCCTTCCTCGCCCAGGAGGCCGGCCGTTTCGTCTCGGCGGTCATGCGCCTGCACGAAGCCGCCGCCAGCCGCTTCCTGGACGGGCCGTTCGGGCAGACCGACACCTCGCTCCGGCTTCGGTCCGACGGCACCCAGTTGCTCACCCTGTCCGGGGCGATCCCCCTCACCGGCCTGCGCCTGCCCAGCACAGCTGTACAAACAGTCCGCTAGCAGACCCGCAGGCGTCGAGGTATCTCTTCGGGGACGCCGGGAGGCCCCGGACCGTGGTTTGTCAGAGGGGGATGACGCGGGTGAGGCGTACGAGGTGGTTGTCGGTGTCGATGACGTACTCGACCAGGCCGCGTCCATGGGGGATGGGGAGCCGGCGCCAGTCGCCAGCGCTGTCGCGGGCGCTGCTCTCCGGTAGCCACGGGTTCTCGGCGATCGCGACGGTGAGCGCGACGATCGCGGAGGACAGTTCGACGGGCAGGTTGGGGTCGGACAGGGCGTCCTGGACGGCTTCGGAGGGCAGGACCGGCCACAGGTCGTCCGGCTCTTCGTTACTCACCCGGCAGGTCCCCGCCCCGGTCACGGCGCAGTCGTAGGACGTCGGCCATGGTGGCGGTGGGCAGGGTGCCGTTGCGGGCCGCGGCGATGATGCGGTCCTGTTCGGGGTCGGTGTCCATCTCCGCTTCGCACCACCAGCGGTTGAGGACCTGTTCGGCCTGGTCGATGGGGGCCTGGCCGAGTTCGCGGTAGAACTCCATCCGGCGGCCGCCCTGCAGCGCGGCGGCGATGCCGTCGGGAGTGCGGGGCACTCGGGGCTGTGGGGGGGGTGGTGGTGCGGGACTGGCCGGTCGGGGGAGCGGCTCCTTCTGTCCCTGGGCTGGGGTTGCCCGTGGGGCGTCCTCTCGGCAGCGGGCGTTCTGTTCCCGCGCGGACAGGGCGGAGGCGCGGAGGGGGCCCTGTGGGCGATGGGCGTTATGTATTTGCCTAATCGGTTTAGGTAAATTAGCCTGCCGATTATGAAGCAGCTGACCGAACCAGAGATCCGAGCCGCCTTCCTGAACTGCAGCAAGGGCGAGGCCAAGCGGCTGTTCGTCCCCCGGGACCTGGTCGAGCGGCCCTGGGGGGAACTGGACTTCCTCGGTTGGCGGGATCCGCAGGCTCCCGATCGGGCCTATCTCGCCGCCGAGTCGGACGGGCGCGTCGTGGCCGTCGCGCTGCGCAGTCCCGGTGTCGCCGCGTGGCAGGGGCGGCGCAGCATGTGTTCGATCTGCGTGACCGTGCACACCGGTGGGGTGTCGTTGATGGTCGCCGCGAGGGCGGGCAAGGCGGGGAAGCAGGGCAACTCCGTGGGTGCCTACATCTGCAGCGACCTAGCCTGTTCGCTGTACGTCCGGGGCAGGAAGGACGCGGGCCCGGGGTCGGGCTTCCACGAGTCGCTCACCCTTGAGGAGCGGATTCAGCGGTCCGTTGTGAACCTCGCGGCGTTCGTTGCCAAGGTCGCGGCCTGACGGCGAGCGTCGACGACAGGTCCCGCACGGGAAGTCGATCCGGTCGACTTCCCGTGTGCGGCGAGGGGAGGGCCGGCACCGGATCTGTAGACCGGTCTGCAGATTTTCTGCGAGGCTTGACCGGGAGGGGCGGATGCTGACCTTGCTGGGTGCGCAGGAAGTCGATCCGGTCGACTTCCTGCGCGGGTGCACGGGCGCCGGTCAGCGCTACCGCGTAAATCGGTAGACCGGTCGGTATATTTTCCCGAAGCTGGTGCGAGCCGGTCAGGGCTTGCGGGCTACGGCGCCGTACATGCTGACGCGGTCGGCGTCGGGAGAGGGGGTGGTCTCGGGGCGCCAGAGGGGGACGGTGGTGACGCCCGGGGTGAGGACGTCGAGGCCGTCGAGGAAGGCGCGGACCTCGTCGCGGGTGCGGCCGACGAGGGGTGCGGTGGCCTTGTCGTAGACGCCGGTGACGCGGTCGCGGACCGCGGCGGGGATGAAGTCGGCCGTGCCGTGGGAGAGGATCAGGTGGCTGCCGGACGGCAGGGCGTCCAGGAGGGTGGTCACCACCTGGTAGGGCTTGTCCTCGTCGCGCAGGAAGTGCAGCACCGCGGCCAGGACGAGGCCGATGGGGCGGGAGAGGTCGAGGAGTTCCTCGCTCTCGACGGCGGCGAGTACCGCGGCCGGTTCGCGCAGGTCGGCCTGGAGGACGGTGGTGCGTCCCGAGCCCGTTCCGGACATCAGTGCGCGGGCGTGGCTGAGCACGATGGGGTCGTTGTCGGCGTAGACGACGCGCACGGCGGGGTTGACGGCCTGGGCGATCTCGTGGGTGTTGCCGGCGGTGGGGATGCCGGTGCCGATGTCGAGGAACTGGTCGATGCCGAGGTCGGCGACGCAGCGTACGGCCCGGGTGAGGAAGCCCCGGTTGGCGCGCGCGGTGGAGCGGAACTCCGGATTGGCCGCGAGGGCCTTCTCGGCCGCGGCGCGGTCGGCGGGGAAGTTGTCCTTCCCGCCGAGGTAGTAGTCGTACATCCGGGCCGGGTGCGGGATGTCGGGTCTCAGGTCGGCGGGGACTCCGGGTCGGCCGGGATCCCACATGCTCTCGTAGCCCACGGGCATGACCGTCGCCCCCATCTGTCGAAGATCTGACGATCTACTTGCAGCGTTCTTGGCGGACAGCTTAAAGCCCTGGTCAAGGCGGTGGAGGCGGATGGTCGGGTCGCCCCGGAATACCCCTTCTATGCCCGTTTCGCCCGCAGGTGGGCCCCGCGCGACCCCTGTGCCTCGCCGCGCGCCGTCCGCCGTCCCGGCGCAGGATGGGAGGTCCCGGCACCGCAGCGCCGGAGCGCTGCGACACGAGGGCGCCGGGAGACGGGAGGTCAGGGTCGTGGCGATCGACATGGCAGACATCCGGGAGTGGCGCGGCCACACGGTGGTCGACGAGAAGAGCCACCGGATCGGCTCGCTGGAGGCCGTCTACGTGGAGACGGCCTCCGACCAGCCCTTCTTCGCCACGGTCGCGATCGGCCTGGCGACCCGGCGCCGGCTGGTGTTCGTTCCCCTGGACGGCGCGGTGGTCGGGCCGAAGTACGTCCGCGTCCCGTTCTCGAAGGGCCAGGTCAAGCAGGCCCCGTCGATCGGCACCGACGACGTCCTGCCCGCCGAGGACGAGCCCGCCGTGTTCGCGCACTACGAGCTCCCCTACGCCACGGGTGCCGGCGGCGAACGGCGCCTCGCCCGCCGCTGAGCCCTGAGCCCTGAGTCCTGAGTCCTGAGTCCTGAGTCCTGAGTCCTGAGCCCCGAGCCCTGAGTCCTGAGCCCTGAGCCCTGAGCCCTGAGCCCCGAGCCCGACCCGGGCAGATCGTCGCGCTCAGGTCGGGCCGGGGTCGCGCCGCCGGTCGGCCCACATCGGACCCCCGGGGAATGGATACCCCACGGGGTACACTTGTCCGTCGACAGTCGATGTGAAAGGCGGCCCGGACATGCAGGTGGACGAGGAGTCGGTCGGCGCGGTGCTGAACCGGCTGCGCCGCGCCCAGGGCCAGTTGGCCGGAGTCATCGCGATGATCGAGGCAGGGCGCGACTGCAAGGACGTCGTCACCCAGCTCGCCGCGGTCTCGCGCGCCCTCGACCGGGCCGGCTTCAAGATCGTGGCCAGCGGCATGCGCCAGTGCATGGCCGCCGCCGACGACGACACCCCGCCGATGAGCGAGGCCGAGCTGGAGAAGCTGTTCCTCGCCCTTGCCTGACCTGACCCGGCCTCACCTTGCCCGCAATGACCCTGCCTGGCCCTGCCTGAAATGACGTGTCCTGGCCCTGCCCGCAATGACCAGGCCGGCCCTGCGCTCGGCCGAGCAGCCGTTGCCGTACCGATCATGGAGTCCGTCGGTCGAACGGGAGTCTCGACCGGGTGATCGCGGGCCCTGCCCGGCATGGGGGCAGGGCCTGGCCGTAGGCGGGGAAAATCCAGGGGAGCGGGCGGCCGCGCGCTGATACGGTCGGGCGCCATGAGCTGGCTTCCCGATGACTTCGTCCACCCCGTCCTGGTGCCGCTGCCGGGCGGTGGCCATCACCTGCGGCCGATCCGGGAGGCGGACGCCCCGCTCGACTATCCGGCCGTGATGGGTTCGCGCGAGCGGCTGTGGGCCATGTTCGGTCCGGCCTGGGGCTGGCCCGCGGCCACCATGACCTACGAGGCCGACCAGGCCGACCTGTTGCGGCACGAGAAGGAGATCGCCGCACACCAGTCCTTCAACTACGCGCTGTTCGACGCGGCGGAGACGGCTCTGCTCGGCTGCGTCTACATCGACCCGCCGGAGCGGGTCGGCGCGGACGGCGAGATCTCCTGGTGGGTGGTGGACGAGCTGGTGGGCAGCGAGGTCGAGCAGGCCTTCGACGCCCTGGTGCCGCAGTGGATCGCCGCCGACTGGCCGTTCGAGCAGCCGCGCTTCCTCGGCCGCGGGATCTCCTGGTCGGACTGGCTCGCCCTGCCGGAGCATCCCGACGCGTAGGCGTCGTCGCCCGTACCGGTGGGCCGTCCCGACCGATCGCCACCACCCCCGGCACAGCCGCCTACTCCGGGTCGGCGTCCTCGTCGAAGTCCCCCAGGTGCAGCGGTGTCCGGGCCTGCCCGCCGGCCGTCAGCACCTCGGCGAGGAGCGGGGCCAGCCGTTTGGGGCGCACCGTCTCCGAGGTGGTGGCGAGTTCCTGCACGGTCCACCAGTGGTGCCCGTGCGACGCCTCCGCCGGGTCGACCCTGGTGGCCGCGGCCTCCGCGGCGCTGAGGCGGACGAGGCGGTACTCCTCGTGCTGGTCGAAGGCCCGGCCGTCGACGCTGAGGTGGGTCCGCCGCGTCCAGAGGAGGGGGCCGAGCCGCTCGGCGGGCAGGCTCAGCGCCGTCTCCTCGCGCAGTTCGCGCAGGGCGGCCTGCCGGTGGTCCTCGCCGTCCTCCACTCCGCCGCCGACGGTGAACCACCAGCGGGCGCCCGGTCTGCGGGGGTCCCGCGCGCAGAGCAGGAGGAGCCGGTCGCGCTCGTCGACCAGCAGGACGCGGGAGGTCCACCTCATCGGCACCACGAGGTCGACCCTACCGGCCCGCCGGCCGCCGAGCGGCGCGGGAACCAGCCAAGCCCACCCCGCCGCGGCGGCGCCTGCGCCCCGGAGTTCCCGAATCGCCCGATGTTCCGTCATGCGTCGTTCACGTCCCGGTCGCTGGCTTTCGGATGAATGAGGGCCGCCCGCAGTTGTACAGCCAACTGTGAGGCCTCCCTCCCAACCTCCGTGACCAGCCGCGCGCGGACCCGGCCGTCCCCCGGCGGACCGGCCCCGGGCGGCGGACAGGACAACCGTGGCCGCAGGCAGCGCCCTGACCCTCACCTCCTCCGCCAACCCCACCGAAGGCGACCGGCTCACCTTCCACTGGACCACCGACGCCCCCGACGCCAAGAACTGGGTCGGTGTCTACGACGGCACCCGCCAGCCCGGCACCGGCTCCTCCCTGCTGTGGAAGTACACCCCGGCCGCCTCCGGTGACGTCCAGCTGGACACCTCCGCGCTCACCGGCGGCCCGTACACCGCCTACCTGCTGGCGAAGGACGGCTACGGCGTGCTCGCCCGGACCGAGCCCTTCAGCTTCCGCCCGAAGCCGGCCGTCGTGCGCCCGCACGCCGCCGTGGACGCACTCACCGCCACCCCGGTCGCCCCCGGTGCCGCACTGACCGTCAGGCTCGGCGGCCTCTGGTCCCGCCCGGCGGGCAACGCCGCCGGCACCGCCGCGTTCCGCAAGGTGAGCGGTCCGTCCTGGCTGAACGTCAGCGCCGACGGCACGCTCACCGGCACCGCCCCCGCGGCCGGCGCGGCGGGTGCGGCCGGCAAGACCCCGGAGATGGTGGTCGTCGCCGTCAAGGACAGCGCGGTCAAGGACGGCACGGGCGCCACCGACACCGTCACCGTGCTCGTCCCCGTCGCCGACCCGGCCGCGCCGCCGCGCCTCAAGGCCGCCAGCTGGAACCTGCACGACGCGGGCCGCGGTCACACCGACGCGCTGGAGAAGCAGCTGCGCGTCGTGCTCACCCAGGGCCTGGACGTGCTCGCGCTCCAGGAGACCGCCGGCGAGCGCGCGAAGACCCTCGCCGACGCGCTCGGCTGGTACGCCTACCAGAGCCCCGGCAGCGTCGGCATCCTCAGCCGTCACCCGCTCACCGACGTCACCCCGGTGACCGCGGACCTCCCCGCGGCCGCGGCCACCGTCCAGCTGCCGGGCGGGCGCACCGTCCGCTTCTGGGCCGCGCACCTGGACGAGGCCGGCTACGGCCCGTACGCGATCCAGGACGGGCGCAGCGCCGCCGACGTGACCGCCGCCGAGGCCGCCTCGCTCCGCGGCCGGCAGGCGACGGCGCTGGCCGCCGCGGTGCGCGCCGACGCGGCCCGGAACGTCCCGGTGGTGCTCGCCGGGGCCATGTCCTCGCCGTCCCACCTGGACTGGACGGCCGCCACCGCCGCCGCCCACAACGGGGTCGGCGCGCTCGACTGGGCGGTCAGCAAGGCGCTGCAGGGCGCGGGGCTGACCGACGCCTTCCGGGAGGAGCACCGCGACCCGGTGGCCTTCCCGGGTGCCACCTGGTCGCCCACCCGCAAGCAGCGCGGTGACCGGCCGGAGCCGCAGGACCGCACCGACCACGTCCACTACGCGGGCCCGCTGAAGCTGGTCGAGGCGCACACGCTGGTCGCCGACTGGCCGCAGCCCGAGCCGAACACCGCCGCCAACGAGTGGCCCTCCGACACCGCCGCCGCCGTCGCCACCTTCCAGCTCTGAGAGGCCAGTTCGTGATGTCCGAGCTCTCCCGCCGCACCTTCGTCGGCGCCACCGCGGCCGTCGGCGCGACCGCCCTGACCGGCCTGGCGGCCGCCCCCGCCGAGGCCGCTCCTGCTCCCGCCCCCTCCCCGGACCGGCTCACCGGCACCATCAAGGACGTCAAGCACGTCGTGGTGCTGATGCAGGAGAACCGCAGCTTCGACCACTACTTCGGCACGCTCTCCGGCGTGCGCGGCTTCGGCGACCGCCAGGCCCTGCGCTTCCCGGACGGCACCGACGTGTTCCGCCAGCCCGACGCCGGGCGCAGCGACGGCGGGGCGATGCTGCCGTACCGGATGGACACCTCCAGGTACAACGCGCAGAACGCGGGCGGTCTGGCGCACGACTGGGCGACGGGCCACCAGGCCATCAACAACGGCGCGATGAACAAGTGGATCGCGGCCAAGGGCGAGCGGACCATGGGGTACTTCACCCGGGACGACATCCCCTACCAGTACGCGCTGGCCGACGCCTTCACCCTCTGCGACGCCTACTTCACCTCGCTCGCCGGCCCGACCGACCCCAACCGCCTCTACCTGTGGACCGGTACGGCCGGGCCCGGCCGCGACGGCACCACCGGGCCCTGGATCGACAACACCCCGGTCACCGACAACCCCGTCGCCGACTGGACCACCTACGCCGAGCGCCTGGAGCAGGCCGGCGTCAGCTGGCGGGTCTACCACAACCCCAGCAAGGACGACCGCACCGGCGACTACGACGACAACGCGCTCTCCTACTTCAAACAGTTCCACGCGTTCCCGCCCACGGACCCGCGGTACGTCAACGCGATGACCAAGTTCGACCCGGCGGACTTCGACCGGCACTGCAAGGACGGCACCCTGCCGACGATCTCCTGGCTGGTCGCGCCCTACCTGTTCTCCGAGCACCCGGAGGCCGGCCCGGCGTACGGCGCGCACTGGGTCGACCAGGCCCTGAAGTCGCTGACGTCCAACCCGGACGTCTGGCGGCACACCGTGTTCCTCGTGATGTACGACGAGAACGACGGCTACTTCGACCACATGGTCCCGCCCACCCCGGAGCCGGGCACCCCCGAGGAGTTCACCCACGGGCGTGCGATCGGTCTGGGCAACCGCGTCCCGCTCTGGGTCGTCTCGCCGTGGTCGCGCGGTGGGTGGGTCGACTCCCAGGTCTTCGACCACACCTCCGTGCTGCGCTTCATGGAGCTGGTGACCGGGGTCGCCGAGCCGAACATCTCCGCCTGGCGCCGGGCCGTCTGCGGCGACCTCACCAGCTGCCTGGACTTCGCCGCGCCGGACCACTCGATCCCCGAGCTGCCGGACACCACCGCGCTGATGGCCAGGGCCGACGCCGGGACCAAGCTGCCCGGCGTCGTCCTGCCCGCGGTCGGCGCCCAGTCGATGCCGGTCCAGGAGCGCGGTGAGCGGCCGCACCGCGCGCTGCCGTACCAGCCGTGGGCCGACGTGGAGGTGGACCGGACGAGCGGCAAGGTCGTCTGCACCCTGAGCAACGACGGCTCGGTCGCCTTCCCCTACACCGTCTACCCCAACATCGTGTTCCCGTTCGCGGGCACCCCGTACACCGTCGCGCCCGGTGCCACCGCCACGTACACCTGGGACGCGGCCGCCACCAACGGGCGCTACGACTTCACCGTCCACGGCCCGGACGGCTTCGTGCGCCGGTTCGCCGGCACGGTGGTCCGTGACGGCCGGGACGGACAGAACGACGTCGCCGTACCGATCGTCACCGCGGACCTGCGCGGCCGTCGGCTCACCCTGCAGCTCGTCAACGACGGTCTGACGGACCTCGCCTTCACGGCCGAGCCCAACGACTTCGCGGGGACGGCGCGGACGGTGTGGGTGCGGCCCGGCAAGCAGGTCGACGTGGCCTGGCCGCTGGACAGGCAGGGCCGCTACGACGTGGTGGTCACCGCCCACAGCGGGCGGCGCTTCGCCCAGCGCTACGCGGGCTGGGTGCACTGACCGGTCGGGTCCACGGACCGGCCCCGGCGCGCGGGCCCGCCCCGCGCGCCGGGTGTCACCACCAGCCGCACACCCCGGGGGACGCAGGCCCTCCCGCCCCGCGGCGCCTCGCCCGGGCGCTCCCGGCCGCTCCCCCGTGCGCCCGGGGCTCCGAACCGGTGACCCCCGGCCGTGGCTCGGCCACCCGGCCGCGGCCCGGGTCTACGGTCGGGCGCATGCAGAAGATCACCACCTTCCTCTGGTTCGACGACCAGGCCGAACAGGCCGCGACCTTCTACACCTCGCTCTTCCCCGACTCCCGGATCACCCAGGTCAACCGCTACGGCGAGGCCGGCCCCGGCGCGCCCGGCTCGGTGATGACCGTGGTCTTCGAGCTCGCCGGCCAGCAGTACGTGGCGCTCAACGGGGGCCCCGAGTTCCGCTTCACCGAGGCGATCTCGCTCCAGGTGGACTGCGAGGACCAGCAGGAGGTCGACGACCTCTGGTCCAGGCTCACCGCCGACGGCGGACAGGAGGGCCCCTGCGGCTGGCTCAAGGACCGCTGGGGCCTGTCCTGGCAGATCGTGCCGCGGGTCCTCAACGAGCTGATCAGCGGGCTGGACCGGGCCGCGGCCGACCGGGTCATGGCGGTGATGCTGCAGATGCGCAAGATCGAGGTGCAGCCGCTGCTCGACGCGGCCCGGGGCTGACGGCGCGACCGAGGTCCCGGGGGCGCCGGGTCAGCGCCCGGCCCCCACCGTCGGGCGCTCCCGTCCCCCCTGCTCCGGCCCGTCGCCGGGGCCGTCCGGCCGGCCCCGCCGCCGGGCCCGCCAGCGCTCGCCCCGCAGGAAGCGGCGCAGCCCGGCGAACCGGGAGAACCGCTCCCGGTTGGCCACCGAGGCCCGGTCCAGCTCCTCCATCAGTCGCCGGCCGCGGTGCTCCGGGTCCAGCTCGTCCAGGATCCGGTCCACCTCGGCCAGTATCGACCCGTGCAGCTGCCACGCCTCGGGGTGCTCCTGCACCCTGCGCAGCAGCACCTGGGCGACGTTCTCGCGGCAGCTCCAGGCCGCGGCCAGCTCGGCGGCAAGCCGCTGCTCCGCCTCCTCGGCGTTGCGGCTGACCTGCGTGGTCACCAGCACCGCGAAGCTCACCATGGCCCCGCCGACGTGCCCGAGCAGCTCCTCCAGGCCGACCGCCACGTCCGGGGGGAGCAGCCGTTCGCCGGGTGCCCGGCGTTTGGCCAGGTCCGTCAGCGAGCGGGCCAGCACCCGGATCACCACCACGCAGATCTCCAGGGTGTCCAGCCCGGTGCGCAGCACCAGCCGGGAGAGCAGCCCCTCGCTGATCCGCGGGTTGAGCCGCAGGCTGTCCTCGGCCTGGCGCAGCGCCGCGTCCACGTCGGCGATCGCCTGGTCGAGCCGCCGGGCCTCGTGCAGCCGCTCGGCGGCCCGGGCGACCGGGGTCGGGCGGCCCAGCTCCTCGGAGATGTCCAGCAGCAGGTGGCGGGCGCGCCGGGCGAGGTCCTCGATCGACTCACCGGCGGTGTCCACCCACACCGGAGGGGCGAACAGCAGGTTGAACAGCAGGCCGACGGCGGCGCCGATGAGCGTCTCCAGCACCCGGTCCCAGGCCTGCGAGGCGAGTTTGGTGACGCCCAGGATCAGCATCGCGCTGATCGCGACCTCCTGGACGAACTCCTCGACCCGGACGAACCGGCCGACGACCAGCGAGGCGAGGATGATCAGCCCGAGGCTCCACCAGGAGAGCCCCACCACGGCGCTGAAGCCGATCGCGATCAGGACCCCGACCACCACCGAGTTGACCCGGCGGATGCTGGTCTTGAGCGTCGAGTAGACGGTGACCTGCACCACCAGCAGGGCGGTGAGCGGGGCCGTCAGCGGGGCCGGCTCGCTGCTGAGCCTGGTCGCCACCGCGTAGGCGAGGGTGGCGGCCACCGTGGCCCGCACGGTCTGCACGACGAAGGGTTCTCGGGCGCCGCGGCGGACGAGGGCCGTCAGGGACTCCGGGAGAAGGGACATGTGGCCCTTCTTTCCCCGCAGCCGCCGTCCACACCGCCGGGCGGCCCGACGGGCACCCGTATGCCCGTTTCGGAGCCGTCCGGCGCCCTATGGAGCCCTACGGAGCCCTACGGAGCCACCCCGCGGCGCGTCCCCGTGCTCCAGCCGGGCCGACGACTCGTCGGGGCCGACCGTTCGGCGGGTCGGACGGCCCGACGGCCCGAGGGGCGGGCAGCCCGACGGTTCAGCGGTTCAGCCGCAGCTTCCAGGGCGCCAGCGCGGACTCGACCTGTACCCCGATGCTCATCTTCGAGGCGCCCTCGATCCGCTCCTCGAAGCGGATCGGCACCTCGCGGATCGTCATGCCGCGCTGGACGACCCGGTAGTTCATCTCGACCTGGAACGAGTACCCGCTGCTCTGCACGCTCGGCAGGTCGATCGCCTGCAGGGTGGCGGCCCGCCAGGCCTTGAAGCCCGCGGTGGCGTCCCGGACGCCCAGGCCGAGGATGGTGTTGACGTACAGGTTGGCCCAGGCGGACAGGGCCTTGCGGTGCCAGGGCCACTCCGCGGCGGTGGAGCCGCCGGGGACGTAGCGGGAGCCGAGCACCACGGCGGTCTCGTCGGCGAGCAGGGCCTCCACCATGGCGGGTATCGCCGAGGCGGGGTGCGAGAGGTCGGCGTCCATCTGGACCACGACGTCCGCGCCCTCGTCCAGCGCCCGGGCCATGCCGGCCAGGTAGGCGCGGCCGAGGCCGTTCTTCTCGGTGCGGTGCAGCACGCCGACGGTGCCGCCGGAGTCCGCGGCGAGCTTGTCGGCCAGTTCGCCGGTGCCGTCCGGGGAGTTGTCGTCGACGACCAGCAGGTGCAGGTCGGGAACCGGGAGGTCCGCGAGGAGCCCCGCGAGGACCGGGAGGTTCTCCCGCTCGTTGTACGTGGGGACGACGACAACGACCTTCGGGGAGGCCTCGACCATGTTCTGTTTCCCTCGTGCCCTCGCCGGCCGGCACCCGTGCCGCACCGGTCGGTCTGTCTGGACGACCTGCGCTGGATTGGACCGTGTGAGTCTATCCGTGCCACGGGGCTCCCCCCGCCCCGGGCGTCCCGGCCGACCCGGCTGACGGCCCGTCGGAAGACCGTTCGACCTCGATGCGTGTCCATGCCAGGCTGCCGCTGCCGTCCGACCGACCGACATGGAGACCTCTTGTGAAGATCCGTCGCCCCCCGGCTCCTCGCCGCCGCCCCGGCCCCGGGAGCGACCCCCTGACCGGGCCCTACGCCGGGCCGTAGACGGTGGCCAGGTCGTCGGTGGCCGGGTGGGTGCGGGCGGCGGGGCCGGCGGCGAAGGTGCGCAGGACGTTCTCGGTGACCTTGCGGACGAGGTCGCCGGCGCGGGCGTCGATGCCGTGGTCGGCGCCGGTGCCGCCGGGGCCGTGCGCGTCCAGGGCCTCGACCCAGCGCATCGTCCCGGTGGCGAACACCCCGGCGCCGCCGGGAAGGGTGTGGTAGGCGGTGTCGGCGTGCGAGGGCCGGCCCTCGCAGACCACCGGGGAGTGGGCGAGCACCTGGATCGGGCGCGGGGTGGGGAAGGCGGTGTCCACCCGGTCGTACTCGACGCCGACGAGGTGCGGGAAGGACGCCCCGGCGGCGACGCCGGTGCCCTCGAAGGCCCAGTGGTCCGCCGCGCGGACCACGTACGGGGCGTCCACCGGGTAGCCGTCGTAGAGGACGCCGAGCAGGGAGCTCTCGGGGTCGGCGCCGGGGTCGGCCCGGAAGTCGGTGGTGGCGGGGGCGCCGGCCAGGTGGCCCGGGTCCTGCGCCCAGGCGCCCTTGTAGCAGACCACCGTGCGGTCCGGGCCCAGCTCGGAGGGTTCGAGGCGGATCCGGCGGTAGCAGCAGTTGGCGCCGAGGACGGCCAGGTTGGTCCCGGCGTCGCGGGCCGCGGTGACGTGGGCGCGCTGCTCGGGGGACCAGTACTCGTCGTGGCCGAGGGACACGACGGTGCTCGCGCCGTGCAGCAGCCCGGGTTCGCGGGCGACGTCGATGCCGGTGGTGTAGGCGAGCGGCAGCCCGAGCCGCTCGGCGAGCGCGACCAGCGGGGCCTCGTAGACCAGGAACAGCCCGGCGCCGTGGTCGTAGTCGTACGGCCGGTCGAAGACGACCCGCAGCGAGCGGGTGGCGAGCCCGCCGGTGGGGCCGTTGTAGAGGCTGTGCCCGCCCCACTCGTTGTAGGCCTGCCAGGTGGCCGGGGCGCTCATCACCACCGTCCGGCCGGCGGTGGTGGCGGAGCGGACGGTGAGCGGGACGTAGCGCCGGCCGGTGCCGTCCTCGGCGTCCAGGCGCAGCAGGTAGGCGCCCTCGGGCCAGCCGGTGGTGTCCACGGCGAGGGTGCGCCGCCAGCCGGTGAGCACGGTGCGGGTGGCCGGGTCCACGTGCGGCGCCGGCTGTCTGCCGCCGGGGACGTGCTCGCGGCGCCAGACCAGGCGGGCGCGGGCGCCGCCGTACCAGCCGGCGCGGTAGGCGGAGACGGTGAAGGCGGTGGCCGGGGTGGAGACGTGCAGCCCGAACTGCTCGCCGGGCAGCACGCTGACGCGGTCGGCGAAGCCCTCGATGGCGTCGGCGGGGCCGGGGTCGGTGATCTCCCAGTCCGGGTCGCCGGGGAGGGACTGCTCGGTGCGCAGGCCGACGTGTTCGGCGGTACCCGGGCCGCCCGCGTCGGGGGAGGGGTGCGGTGCGGGGGCGGCCCGGTCCGGGCCGGTGCCGCAGGAGGAGAGGGCCGCGGCCATCAGGCCCAGGCCCAGTACGCCGCGCCGGCTCGGTTCCGCCATCGTGGCCTCCCTGGTGTGCGATCGGTCCCTCGCCGGGGTGCGACGGCCCGCTGCGCCCCGCGCCGCGTCCGGACGGCGGGGTGCGACGCCGTGTCAGGACCATGGGCCAGGACGGCGGGTCAAGACGGTGGGTCAATGCGCGCGGTCATCCTTACCCCTCGGGGGTGAGGTCTACGGGCCGCCGCGCCGGGTGGCCGTCCGCCGGCGGGGCGGCCCCGCCGCGCCGTGCGCCGCGCCCGGGGCCGTCCGGGGGGACCCCGGCGTGTCCGGGCCCGCGGCCGCCCGGCCGTGGCGCCGCGTCACCTAGCCTGACCAGGCCCGCCGTCCGGCGGCCAGAGGGTCGGGCGCAGTGTGCCCGGCCGACCGTGGACAGGGGTGCGCGTGGTCTCGTCGGGTTCGGTCGGAGTCGGGTCGGCGCCCGTGAACCGCGGCTCGCGGTTGCGGGCGTGGTTGCTGGAGGGCCTGTCCGACATGGCCAAGCAGCACCCCGGCCCGCACGCGCAGGTTCCGCACGTGAAGGGCCAGCGCTGGTGGCGGGTGATGTGCCTGACCGGCCTGGACTACTTCTCCACGCTCGGCTACCAGCCCGGCATCGCCGCCCTCGCCGCCGGCCTGGTCTCGCCGATCGCGACCCTCGTGCTGGTGCTCGTCACCCTGCTCGGCGCCCTGCCGGTCTACCGCCGGGTGGCGCAGGAGAGCCCGCACGGCGAGGGCTCCATCGCGATGCTGGAGCGGCTGCTCTCGTTCTGGCAGGGCAAGCTCTTCGTCCTGACGCTGCTGGGCTTCGCGGCCACCGACTTCATGATCACCATCACCCTGTCGGCCGCCGACGCGACCGCGCACCTGGTGGAGAACCCGCACCTGCACACGGCGCTGGACGGCAAACAGGTGCTGATCACGCTGATCCTGATCGCGCTGCTCGGCGGGGTCTTCCTGAAGGGCTTCGGCGAGGCGATCGGCGTGGCCGTCGTCCTGGTCGGGGTCTACCTGGCGCTCAACGTCGTGGTGGTGGTCAACGGCATCTGGAAGGTGCTCCAGGCCCCGCACCTGTTCGCCGACTGGACCGACGCGCTCACCGCCGAGCACGGGAATGCGATCGCCGTGATCGGCGTCGCCCTGATCGTCTTCCCCAAGCTCGCGCTGGGCCTGTCCGGATTCGAGACCGGTGTCGCCGTGATGCCGCACATCGAGGGCGACCCGGACGACACCGAGGAGAAGCCCACCGGCCGGATCCGCGGCGCCCGCAAGCTGCTCACCACTGCGGCCGTGATCATGAGCTGCTTCCTGATCACCACCAGCTTCATCACCACCCTGCTGATCCCCCCGGACGACTTCAAGACCGGGGGGCCGGCCAACGGGCGGGCGCTCGCCTACCTCGCGCACGAGAACCTGGGCAACACCTTCGGCAGCGTCTACGACCTGTCCACCATCGCCATCCTCTGGTTCGCCGGCGCCTCCGCGATGGCCGGACTGCTCAACCTGATGCCCCGCTACCTGCCCCGCTACGGCATGGCCCCGCACTGGGCCCGGGCCGTGCGCCCCACGGTGATCGTGCTGACCCTGATCGCCTTCCTGGTCACCTGGCTCTTCGACGCCAACGTCGACGCCCAGGGCGGCGCCTACGCCACCGGCGTCCTGGTGCTGATCAGCTCGGCCGCCATCGCCGTCACCATCGCCGCCCACAAGGCCGCCCAACGCCGCTGGACGGCGGGCTTCGCGGTGATCGCCGCGGTCTTCCTCTACACCACCGCCGTGAACATCGCCGAGCGGCCGGACGGCGTCAAGATCGGCGCCTGCTTCATCGCCGGGATCATGCTGGTCTCCTTCCTGTCCCGGCTCAAGCGGGCGTTCGAACTGCGCGTCACCGACGTGGTGCTGGACGACGTGGCGGAGCGCTTCGTCCGCGACTACATGCACCGCCCGCTGCGGCTGATCGCCAACGAGCCGAACAGCAGGGACCTCGCCGAGTACCGGGACAAGATCCACCAGATCCGGCGCGACAACGACATCCCGGCCGAGGACGACCTGGTCTTCGTCGAGGTCACCGTGCTGGACCCGTCCGACTTCGAGGCCGAGCTCACGGTGCGCGGGGAGGTCCTGCACGAGCGCTACCGGGTGCTCTCGCTGGAGAGCTCCAGCGTGCCGAACGCGCTGGCCGCGCTGCTGCTGCGGGTGCGCGACCTCACCGGGCAGCAGCCGCACATCTACTTCGAGTGGACGGAGGGCAACCCCTTCGCCCAGTTCCTGCGGTTCCTCCTGTTCGGGCAGGGCGAGATCGCACCCGTCACCCGCGAGGTGCTGCGGGAGGCCGAACCGGAGCGCGGGCGGCGCCCGGCCGTGCACGTCGGCTGACGGCGCCCCGCGGCCCGGCGTCCTCTTCCAGGGCGCGGGGCTCGGGGCCCGGCGGTCAGCGGTTCGGGTGGGACCTGCTCCAGGCGGGCGCCACGAAGGCCACCAGGGCGACGGCGAAGCCGAGTTGGAGCAGGTGGCGGATCCAGTCGATGCCCGAGGTGTGGCGCACGCCGATCCAGCCGGAGACGGCGTTGCCGAGCCAGGCTCCGGCCGCGCCGAGCAGCATGGTCAGCCACCAGGGGATCGACTGCGGGCCGCGCAGCAGCAGCTTGGCGAGCAGGCCCAGCACGAAGCCGATCATCAGGATCCACAGGAGCTGGAACATCGCGGTCCACCTTCCGGGCGCGGCCGGAGGGGCACCGGTGCGCCGCATCGCCGAAGACACGGTTCGTCCCATGATCGCCCGGTTCCGCCCGCCGGGCATGTCGGCGCGAAGACCCGCAGGTCAGCGAGGTGTGCAACGGTAAACAGCATGTGGCGGTGGCGTGTGGGGAGCGAAAACGCGCCGATGAGCGGGCCGGAAACCCACTGTCCGTCAGGGGCGGGCGCCGATAGGAATGTGCCTGGCGCGGACCCGCCGCGTCACCGAGAGGAGCCCCCCGTGAGCCGACTCCGCGCTGCCGTCATGACCCTCGGCTGTACCGCCGCCGCCCTCACCCTGACTATGGGCACCGCACAGGCCGCGCCCGGCGACACCACCACCATGTGCGGATCCTCGCTGACCCCCAGCGGCTTCGTGGACGTCCAGTGGTGGAACAGCGGCGGCTGCGGCTCCGGCTTCAACCCGAACACCAAGAAGATCATGCAGCTCACCGGCTACCCCGTCGGCACCGTCGTCAACGCCTGCGGCTCCACCTGGCCGCCGGCCGGCTGGACCATCGTCAGCAGCTTCTACAGCGCCGGCTGCAAGTACTCCGCGGTGCCGAGCCTGAACGACAACTCCTGGCAGCTCAAGCGCGTCTCCTGACGCCCGTCGGGAGGCGGCGGGCCCCCGCCGGCCGGACCGCTGCAGGCCCGGACACCCGCAGGTCTCAGCGGTCCAGCACCGCCTCGACGGCCTCGCGGACGTCCGGATGCGGGTCCCCGGCGAGGCCGGCCAGCAGCGCCGCGACCCCGGGGGTGGACCAGCCGCCGACGGCCCACACCAGCTCGGTGCGCACCCCCGGGTCCGGATGGGCGGCGAGCCGGGCGAGCCGGTCCACCGGCCCGCGGCGGCGCATCCCGAACCAGTGCAGGGCGGCCCGCAGTTCGGCGGCGTCCCCCGGCTCGCCGGCGGCGTCCAGCCGCGCCAGCAGGACCGGCACGGGCGGCGGCGGGCCGTCCAGCGGGTGCGGAAGGCGCTCGCGCAGCCGGCGGCCGCCGTACTCGCCTCGGACCCGGCAGCCGTAGCAGGTGCAGGGCCGGGTGCCGTGGGCGTCCAGCCGGTAGCGCCAGCCGGCGACCTGGGGCACCGGGCGGATCCGGTGCACCTCGCGGGGGCCCGCCGCCCGCGGAACGAACACCTCCCAGCCGCGCGGATCGGCCAGTGCGCCGATCCGGCGCACCGCCTCGGCGGCCGGCAGCCGCTGCTGGGCGGCCTGCGCGCGGTCCCGGTAGTGCCCGGCCAGTACGGGCTGCGCGTCGTCCAGCCGGAGGTGCACGGCGACCAGCGGGCCCCGGGCGCCGAACCGGGCCAGCTCGCGCAGCCACTGGTGGGTCAGCGGGTAGGACGGCAGCACGGGGAAGCAGTACAGCCCGCGTGCGCCGCCCTGCCCGCGGCTGTCGGCCCGGATCCCGGCGCGGCGGATCCGCGGTGCGTTCGCCGCGGCGGTCAGGTGCACGAACATCGCCATGGAGGGGGACGTTAGGGCCTCGCCCGGGCGGGGCGCGAGGGGATTTCCCGGTGCCGCCCCGTACGGCCACGGCCCGGGCCGTGGCCGTGGCCGTCTGCCAGAATCGCCGCATGGCTGAGCATCGCGGCGAGGACGGCTACCTGCTGGACAACCGGCAGTCGGAGGCCGGCGCCCGCTTCGGCGCCCTCGCCGAGCTGTTCGACCCGGTGACCTTCCGGCACGTCGACCGGCTCGGGATCGGCCCCGGCACGCGCTGCTGGGAGGTCGGTGCCGGCGGCCCCTCCGTCCCGCTCGGACTCGCCGAGCGCGTCGGCCCCACCGGTGAGGTCGTCGCGACCGACATCGACGTGTCCTGGACCGCCGGTGCGGCCGGCGGCGTGATCCGGGTGCTGGCCCACGACGTGGCGGCCGACCCGCCGCCGCCCGGCGGCTTCGACCTGGTGCACGCCCGGCTGGTGCTGGTCCACGTCGCCGACCGTGCGGAGGCCCTGCGCCGGATGGTCGGGGCACTGCGCCCCGGTGGCCGGCTGCTGCTGGAGGACGCCGACCCCGCCCTGCAGCCGCTGCTGTGCCCGGACGAGTCGGGCCCCGAGCAGCGGCTCGCCAACCGTCTGCGGGCCGGCTTTCGGACCCTGATGGCGGCCCGCGGCGCGGACCTCTCCTACGGCCGGACGCTGCCGCGGGTGCTGCGCGAGGCGGGCCTGGTCGACGTCCGGGCCGACGCGTACTTCCCGATCACCTCGCCGGCCTGCGCCGTGCTGGAGGACGCGACCGTGCGGCAGATCCGGCATCACCTGACCGGGCAGGGGCTGGCCACCGACGAGGAGATCGACCGCCACCTCGCGAACGTCGCCGCCGGCCGGCTGGACCTGGCCACCGCCCCGATGGTCTCCGCCTGGGGCCGCCGCCCGTAGGGCGTGTCCGGCGTCTCGCGCCCGGCACGGTCCGCCGGCCGTCCCTGAGGGCGTGTCCGGCTACGCGGCGCCCGTCCGGCGGCTGATCAGGGCGGCGAGGCCGTCCAGGATCCGTTCGAGGCCGAAGCCCAGGGCCTGGTCACGGCCGCCGGGTTCGGCCATGGCGACGGCGACGGCGGGGTAGCGGTCGGCGTGCCGGTGCACCACCGTGCCCAGAGCGGCGAGCAGGTCGGCCTCGGGGGAGCCGTCCGGGCCGGCGGCGCGGGACTGTTCGGCGATGCTGCGGACGTGCCCGGCGAGCAGCACGGCGGCGTCCATGCGCTCGGGGCCGGTCAGTCCGCAACCGTCGAGGGCGGCCACCACCCTTTCCAGCCAGGCGAGTTCCCTCGGGCCGATGACCCGGGGGCCGACGGTGGCGTCCAGCAGCCAGGGGTGGCGGTCGAACGATTCGGCCAACAGCTTCGCCCAGGCGGTGAGTTGCTCCCGCCAGCCGAGCGCGGGCCCGGCCGCCGGCGGGTCGCCGGCGGCGGACTCGACCATCAGGGCGACGAGTTCGGCCTTGCCCGGTACGTACCGGTACAGCGACATCTTGGTGAAGTCCAGCAGCCCGGCGACCTTCTGCATGGAGACGGCGCCCAGGCCCTCCGCGTCGGCGATCTCGACGCCCGCCGCGGCGATCCGCTCCAGGCTGAGGGCCGGCTTCGGGCCCCGGGTCGGCTTGGGGGCGGGGCCCCAGAGCAGTCGCACCACGGCGTTCGCCGGGTCGTCCGGCCCGACTGTGCCCTTCGAGGCGACCGTGCCCTTCGGGCCGGTGGTGTCCGCCGCGCCGGTCGCGTCCGCCGGGCCTGCGGGGTTGGCCGGCCCTGCGGGGTTCGCCGCCTCGCTCACGTTCCGCTCCTGTTCCTGTGATCGCCCCCGGTCCGGGGGTTGCCCTCGGCTTGAACTGTGTCTACCGTACACAGCAAGAAAACAGTGTCCGATGGACACAGTTCTTCGTCCCTATCGAACGGAGCACTCCCATGAGCACCAAGGTCCTGATCTCGGGCGCGAGCATCGCCGGCCCGGCCCTGGCGCACTGGCTGGGCCGGTACGGCTTCGAGGTCACCGTCGTCGAGATCGCCCCCGCGCTGCGCGGCGGCGGCCAGAACGTCGACTTCCGCGGCCGGACCCACCTGACCGTGCTGGAGCGGATGGGCGTCCTCGACGAACTGCGCGCGCTCGACACCGGAGGCTCCCCGATGACCTTCCTCGGCCCCGACGGGCGACGACTCCTGCGCCTGCCGGCCGAGTTCGCGGGCGGCGAACTGGAGATCCCGCGCGGCGAGCTCGCCCAGCTGCTCCACCGGCACAGCCGGAACCGCGCCGAGTACGTCTTCGGCGACACGATCACGGCCCTGGAGGAGACCCCGCGCGGGGTGCGGGTCGCCTTCCGGGACGGCGCGCCGCGGGAGTTCGACCTGGTGATCGGTGCCGACGGGCTGCACTCCACCGTCCGCCGGCTCGCCTTCGGCCCCGAGCAGCGCTTCGTCCGCCACCTCGGCTACTACGCGGCGACCTGGCAGCTGCCCAACGACCTCGGCCTGCCGCCCGGCTCCCTCGGCCTCAACGTCCCCGGCCGGCTGGCCGCGCTCGGCGGCGACCACCGCGACCCGACCAGGGCGGGCGCCTTCTGCCTCTTCGCCTCGCCCGAGCTGAGCCACCACCGGCACGACCAGGACCAGCAGAAGGCCCTGGTCCACCAGGCCTTCGCGGGCCTCGGCTGGGAGGTGCCCCGCCTGCTGGACAGCCTGCGGGACGCCCCCGAGCTGTACTTCGACTCGATCAGCCGCGCCGACGTCCCCAGCTGGTCCACCGGCCGGATCGCGCTGCTCGGAGACGCCGCCTGCGGAGCCACCATCGGTGGCATGGGCACCGGTACCGCCGTGGTGGCCGCGTACGTGCTGGCCGGCGAACTGGCCCGCTCCGGCGGCGACCACCGCACCGCCTTCGGCCGGTACGAGGCGCTGCTGCGTGACTACGCCCGGGGCTGCCAGAAGGGCGGTGACCGCACCGGCCCGTTCCTGGCGCCCCGCACCGCCGCCGGCCTGCGGGTGCGCAACGGCCTGCTGAACCGGCGCTGGATCCTGGACCGGATGCTGCAGCTGGGTCAGGAGGTCTCCAGCGTCGAGCTGCCCGACTACGGGTGCGAGCCGTCCGTCCGGGTCAGTGCTGCGGGCTGATCCGGGTGCCGCCGTCCAGCACCCCCTCCACCTGGACGTTCGCCCGGACCGGGCGCTCCACGGCCAGGGTGTGGTCCGGAGCGGGCCGGTCGGCGGACCAGTCCGGGCCCTTGACGGCGAGCCGGGCGACCCGCCGGCTGCCCGCCGCCAGCAGGAACTCGGTGCCCTGCGGGGAGCGCCACCAGGCCCAGCCCACGGTGTCCTGCTCGAACCGGCTGCACGCCCGGCCCGGGCCGCCGCCGGTGCGCTGCGGCCCCCGGGCGGCGGGCAGCAGGACGGCGGTGGCGGCGCTGCCCTCGCCGGTCCAGCGGTCGGCGCGCAGGCAGACCCAGGACGCCGAGCCCGCGTTCTGCGGCAGCGGCTGCACCGCGAAGGCCCACAGGTTGAGCTGCTTGACGCCGGGAGTGCCGTCGGGAGCCGCGCAGCCCGCCCGGGCCCAGGCCTGCAGCGCGTCCGGGCCGGTGGCCTCGCGCGGCTCGCGCGCCGGCTGGCTGCGGTCCGGGGGCGGCGTGTAGGTGAGGTGGGCGGGGACCAGCCCGCCGAGGTCGGCCAGCAGGAAGGCGTGCTTCTCCGCGATGAGGGGGGAGGAGTGCAGTTGGAGCACGGTGGCACCCCGGCAGTCCGTCAGCACGCCGCCCGGCGCCGCCGGGGTGAGGCCGTCGGGGTGCTCCAACGGGCGGGCGGGGGTGTCGGGCTGGTCGATCCGGCGGGTCTCGGCGGCCTCCACCCAGGGGGCCAGCAGGTAGCGCACGGAGGTGCCTTGGCGGCGCAGCACCACCGCGCCGGCCGTCGTGACGTCCGAGTCGTCGGCCCGGGCGAGGTCGAGGCCGCCGCCGCGTCCGTCGGTGTAGCGGGCCAGCCGCTGCCCGTCGTACAGCAGGACGACGGCGGCGCCGTCCACCGTCCCGGCGTAGAGCAGCCGTGGCGCGGTGACCGGCGGCGCGGTGTCCGCGCCCGGTTCGGCGCGGGTCTGCGGGCCGGGACGCTCCCAGGCGGTCAGCGCGCGGCCGAGCAGCGCGGCGTCCTCGCGGCGGTCGCCGCGGGCCGGCCAGGCGGTGAAGTCGACCCGGGCGGTGTGCTGCCACAGGTCCGCGGGCACCCGGACCAGGTGCGCCGGATCGGCCGTGGCGCCGGCGGGCGGGGCGGGCGCCGGCCGGGTGGTGGAGGCGGCGGGGCCGGTGCCGGTGAGCACGGCGGCCGTGGTGGTGAGGCCGAGCGCGCCGACCAGCAGCACGGCGGTCAGCGCCCGGCGGCGGCGCAGCAGGTCGGTGGGCTGGACCCGGACGGCGCACGGGTCGAACGCGGACGGGTCGAAGGTCCTCGTGTCGAACGCGGACGGGTCGAAGGCGCCCGGCTCCGGGGCGGACGGGTCCGGCTCCGCCTCCGAGCCGACGCCGGCCGCCGCGGCGAGGGCCTGCTCGGGCTGCTCGACCCCGGCGTGCCGCAGCACCTCCGCGGCCTCCGCGCCGGTCAGCCCCTCCACGGCGCGCAGCGCGAACGCGGCCCGGGCGGGTGCGTCGAGCGCCGCGAGCGCGTGGTCCAGTGCGGCGTCCTGTTCGCCGCCGTGCGGGGTGAACAGCCGCAGGCCCCAGACCCGGGGTGCCAGCAGCCGGCGGGCGGGACGGGGGCGCAGCGCGTCGCGCAGCACCCGCAGCCGCAGTGCGGCGTAGACCGGGTCCTCGTCGGCCGGCGCCGGGTCGACCGGGCGGGTCCAGCGGGACGGCAGGGCGCGCTGGACGGCCGTGTGGGCGGCGAGGACGCGGCTGTGCCGGTCGCGGTCCGCGGGCAGCGCGAGGTACGCGAGCCGGACCAGCCTGCGGTAGTGGCGCACCAGGGCGGCCTCGGCCCGGGCCACCGGGCGCGCGGCGGTACCCCGGGCGGGCGCCGCCGAGTCCACCGTCCGTTCTGCCAACGGGCCCTCCCCGGAGTCGTCGGTGCTGTCGTGGTGGACGGTCCAACGAGTCGATCATGTGATGGTTGCGCCGTCCGGGGTGCCGGCCGTCCGCGGGCACGCTGCTGCGGGGCGGGGGCGGGGGTGCGGCCGCGCCAGGTGTCGATGGGAACGTGTGAGCGGATGTCGGAGAGGTGTTCGGCTGGCGGGGGCCTTGGTCCCTCCCGTTCAGCCCCTTGGCCCCTGGCGGTCCGCGCGGCCGGGAGCGATGCTGCCGGTACGGCCGGGACGATCCGTGCCCGGGCGGAGTAGCGTCGTGGACGAGGTGAACCGGCGTGCGGCATGCCACCGTCGAATCAGTGATGACCAGCCCCGTGGTCCGGGTCGCGCCCGAGACCGGCTTCCGGGAGATCGTGGCGCTGTTGACCGACTACGACATCACCGGGGTGCCGGTGGTGGACGCCGAGGGTCGGCCGCTCGGCGTGGTGTCCGAGGCGGACCTGCTGCGCACCCTGGCCGCGCAGGAGGATCCGGGCGCCCTGCTGCCGGCCCCGGAGGCGGCGCCGCCTCCGGGGCCGGGCGGGGCCGTCACCGCCGCGGACCTGATGACCGGGCAGCCGGTCTGCACCACCCCCGGCACCAGCGTGGTGGCGGCGGCCCGGCTGATGAGCCGGCACGGGCTGAAGCGGCTGCCGGTGCTGGACGAGGAGGGGCGGGTGATCGGCATGGTGAGCCGCGGGGACCTGCTGCGGGTGTTCCTGCGCGAGGACCGGGTGATCCGGCGGGAGATCGTGGAGGAGGTGCTCGGCCGGGTCGAGGGGGTGAGCCCGGCGGAGGTCGGCGTCGAGGTCGACCAGGGGCGGGTGGTGCTCAGCGGGACGGTGCCGGAGCTGCACTTGGTGCCGATCGTGCTCAACCTGTGCCGCTCGGTGGACGGCGTGGTGTCGGTCACCGACCGGCTGGAGGCCGGGGGAGCGGCCGCGCCGGTGGGCTGATCCGCCGATCGTTCGAGCTGCCCGGCACGGACCGGAGCGATCCGGTTCGCATACTGCGGAGCGTATCGGGTAACTCACTCTGTGTGCCCGGCGGTTCGGACCCCCGGGGCGCCGGAGCCCAGGGGAGGCGGCCGTGGCAGTCGTGTTCGACGCAGACTTCACTTCGACCAGGCAGTGGATCGCAGGGCGCAGCAGCGCCTATCCCCGGATGGGGCCGACCAACCGGAGCGACCACAAACTCGACTACCTCGGCCGCGCCTACTGCCCGGGCGGCGTGTTCACGGCCGCCCGGCGACTGACCGGCGGGCTGTGGACCTGCAGTCTGCTCACCACCGAGGGCAGCCCGGACGGCTTCCAGGTGCACACCGGGGACGTCGTGTCGGCCCGGGTCACGCTTCCCCTCCAGCTGGGTGCCTGGCCGGCGATCTGGACCTGGCGGGACGGCGGCAACGAGGTCGACCTCTTCGAGTACCACCCCGACAACCCGGACCTGCTGGAGATCTCCAACCACGTCCGGGGCGGCTTCCGCTACTGGCACGGCGCCGGCGCCGGGATCGCACCGGGCGCCACCTTCGACCTGCGGGTCGTGCTCGGCGCCAACTCGGTGGACTGGTACGTCGACGGCCAGCTGGTCTACGCGGACCTGCACGGGGTCGGCCCGGGCTGGCACGCGTACCTGATCGTGAACCTGTCGGTCGCGGACGGGACGTACCACGACCGGCCGCCGCTGGGCGGGCCGGACCGGCTGAGCTGGGTGTGCCACAGTCTGCGGGTCGAGCGCTGAGGGGTCCAGCGCTGGGGGTCCAGCACTGAGGGGTCGGGCGCCGAGCGGACGGGGCCGAGGGGAGTCGGCAGGTCTCAGGGGGCGAACCCGGCGGTGATCGGGCCGCGCGGTCCGGAGCGCTGGAACCAGACCGTCCGGCGCTGCGGGCCGATGTGGGCGGGGTGCGTCACGTACAGGTCGTCGCGCGGGGCGCGCTCGTTGCCGGGTGACAGCGCGGCGTCCACGGCGCGTTCGGCGAGCGCGTGCAGCAGGGCCGTGGCGGTGGCCTCGGCCGCGTCCGGTGCGATGGCGAGCGCGGTGAGCTCGTCCCAGAGCGCGGTGGACACGTAGGCCACCGGGGAGTGCCCGAGGGCCGGGTGGGGGTGTGGGTCCCCGTGGCGCCGGAGCACCCCGGCCGCGACGAGCTGCTCGGGTGAGCGGCGGTCGGCCGGCGGGTGGTGGTTCATGGGCGGCAACGCTACCCCGGTGGCGGCGCACCGGGCGCCGGAACGTTTTCTCAGGCTTTCCTCACGACGCTTCGGCCGGTCGCGGGCGCACGATGGTGGTAAGGCGCTCATCGCCTCGACGGGCCCCGCGGCGGGGCCGGAGGAGGAGGTCCTGATGAGGCACTGGCACACGAACGGGTACGGCCACGGCCACTGGCTGGGCGGCTGGGGCATCGCGATCGCGGTGATCGGCTCGCTGGTGGTCCTGGTGGTCCTCGTGCTCGCCGCCATCGCCCTGTTCCGGTACATCACCCGCTCGCGGCGGCCGGTCCCGTACGGGGCGCCGGCCGCGGGTGCGGGTCCCGCGGCGCCGGGTGCCGGCCGGGCGGGCCAGGGTTGGGGCGGCGGGGCCCACGGGTCGGCGGCGGGCCCGACGCCCGAGCAGGTGCTCGCGGAACGGTTCGCGCGCGGCGAGATCGACGCGGAGGAGTACCGGCACAGACTCGACACGCTCCGCTCGGCGGACGGGCCGGGCGGTGGTTGACCCGGGCCGGTGACCCGGGGGCAGGGGAGGGCCCGCCGCACCGGGGTGTGCGGCGGGCCCGTGCGCGGTCCGCGCGGCGCCGTCGGCCGTCAGGGTGCGGATCTTCGGCGGTCGGGCGGGGGAGGCCCGGGCGGGGGGCGGGTCCGGCGGGAGTCGGCCGTCGGACGCCGGGACGCCGCCCGGGCCGGGCGCGGCGACTACTCGACGACGAGCTCGACCGGGATGTTGCCGCGGGTGGCGCGGGAGTAGGGGCAGACCTCGTGGGCCTGCTTGACCAGCAGCTCGCCGGTCTCGCCCGCGAGCGCCTCGGGCAGCTCGACCCGCAGCACGACGGCCAGGCCGAAGCCGGCGCCGTCCTTGCCGATGGACACCTCGGCGGTCACCGAGACCTCGCTGGTGTCGACCCGCGACTGGCGCCCGACCAGGCCCAGCGCGCTCGCGAAGCAGGCCGCGTAGCCGGCCGCGAAGAGCTGCTCGGGGTTGGTGCCCTGGCCGTTGCCGCCGAGTGCGGCCGGCATCGCGAGCGCGAGGTCCAGCTGCCCGTCGGAACTGACGGCACGGCCCTCCCGGCCGTTGGCGGTGGCGGCTGCGGTGTAGAGCGCGTCCATGGTCCGTTCCCTTCGTCTCCTGCGGCGGCCGCGGGCCGCCCTTCGCCATCAAGTAGAGCACGCAATTCAATTGCGCACAACTCAATCGCGCGGATGTGATCGGTACGATGGGGGCATGACCACGCTCCCCGGCATGGCGGACGAGGAACTGCTCCGCCTCGACCAGCAGATCTGCTTCTCGCTGAACGCGGCCTCCCGCGCCTTCGGCGGCGTCTACCGGGTGCTCCTCAAGGACCTCGGGCTCACCTACCCCCAGTACCTCGTCATGCTCGTGCTCTGGGAGGACGGCGAGCTGCCCGTCAAGCGGATCGGCGAGCGCCTGCGGCTCGACTCCGGCACGCTCTCCCCGCTGCTGAAGCGGCTGGAGGCGGCCGGGTTGGTCCGGCGCGAGCGCAGCCCGCAGGACGAGCGCTCCGTCACCGTCGCCCTGACCGCGGAGGGCGCCGCGCTGCGCGAGCGCGCCGGGCAGGTGCCGCGCCGGCTGCTCACCGCGACGGGGCTGCCCGTCGAGGACCTGGCCGCACTGCGGGTGCTGCTGGAGCGGGTGACCGTCGCGCTGGACTCCTCGGCGGTGGAACCCGTGCCGTAGGGGCGGGGCCTGTGCCCCGGGGGTCGGGCCCCACGTCGCGGGGCCGGGTGGGGTGCCCGGTGCCGTGAGGCTGTCAAGTCGGCGGCCCGCAGAGTGTGACGTGGGTCACGCGGCCCGCGCGGTGCGACGCTCCCCGGCGGCGAACCGGCAGGTCAGCGGTGGTGTTCGGAAGTGACCGGAAACGGTCGCCAATTGTCCGCCCGATCCGGTCGACAACCCGCATCCCCCGGACGGTTACACCACGAGCCCCCAAGGGGCCGTCGGCGTGCCACCCGGTGGGCCGGCCAGCTGACCCACGGAAGGGGGGCGTGTGTGCTGAACACCCCCGGGCCGGGCGAGAGGCGGGGCCTGCGGGCGGACCCGCTCGACGACCTGCCGGCCGACTTCGAGGCCTTCTTCACCCGCGAGAACCCCGGCTACCTCCGGTACGCCCAGCAGCGCCTGCGCCACCGCGAGGACGCCCAGGACGCCGTCCAGAACGCGGGCGCCACGCTGTACAAGAACTGGCGCCGCGCCCTCGCCAGCGCGGACCCGCGCGCCTTCGCCTTCAAGGTCGTCAAGGACGCGGTGGTCGACCAGCTGCGCGAGCGCCGCCGGGCCGAACGCAAACGGCTGCGGGTGATCGCCCAGCACCGGCCCGACACCAGCCAGGACGAACTGGAGCGGCTCGCCGAACTCGACGCCCTGGACTGGGCCATGGAGGAGCTCACCCGCGCCGCCCCCGTCCAGGCCGACGTCGTCCGGCTGCGCCAGTCCGGCCTGTCCTACCCCGACATCGGCCACGCCCTCGGCATCGCGCACACCACCGCCCGCACGTACTACAGCCTCGGCCGGCGCCACCTGGAGTACCTGCTGGAGCACCCGGACGACGGGCCGGCGCAGTGAAGGTCGCCGAGCTGCTGCGCGCGGACGCCGCCGTGCTCGAGCGCGAGCTCCGCGACCACGACCCGGCGGCGTTCACCCGCCGGCTGGCCGAGCGCCTGGCCGCCGCCCGCCGGCCCGCCCCGACCGCGCGCGAGCGGCCGGCCCGCCCGCCCGCGGCCGCGCGTCCGCCGCACGCCCACGACCGCGCCCCGGGGGCCGGCGGGCGGGCCGAGCTCCGCCGGGACCTGCGGCACCTGTGCGCCGCCGTGGCGGGAGCGGCGGAACCGGGGGAGCTGGCGCTGGACCTGGAGCTGGCCGAGAAGACCGCCTTCCGCACCCTCGGCTGCCTGCTCTACGGCATGGGCCGCGCCGCCGACGGCGTCTTCTGGTGGCGGATCGCCGCCCAGTACGGCGACCAGCTGGCCGTGCACTGCCTGGCCGTGCACTACACGGCCGAGGGCGAGGCCCGGGACGCGGCCCGCTGGGCCGCCCAGGCCCAGGACCTCAGCGCCCCGGGCCGGCTGCCCGCGCTCGCCCCGGAGGCCGGTCCGGCCGGCGCGGCGCGGCTGGCGCGGACGCTCGCGGAGGACTACGACGGGGAGATCCTGCTGACGCTGCGGGACGTGCTTGACGTGCGCCCCGGCGCCGACGACGGGCCGCGCCTCGGCCTGCGGTCGGTGCGCGGGCGGGGGGTGGTGCGGATCCGCTGAGGCGGGTGGGCGGCGGGCCCGCGGGCCCGCCGCCCGGCCCCGGGCCGGCAGGTGGGCGCGCAGGCGGACGGGAGGCCTCAGGCGAGCGCGGTGAGGGCGTCGCCGAGGTACTTCGCCCCGAGCACCGCCAGCACCGTGGTCGTGATCGCCGTGTTGTGGGCGGCCATCCAGGCCTTCCACTCGCCGAGCACCCGGGCCGAGCGGTCGCCGCCGAGCAGGTCGACCCCCAGCGGAACCAGCGTGCACAGCGAGCCGACCAGCACCATCAGCGCGCCGGCCGCCGCTTCGCCCCCGGGGCCGGCGCCGCTGGTGGCGATCGAGGCGGCCCCGCCGACGGCCAGCACCAGGTTCTTCGGGTTGGCCGCGACCAGCACCACCCCCAGTCCGGCGGACCGTCCCGGGGTGAAGCGGTCGACCGCCCGCATCCACTCCGGCGGCGCGGCGACGTGCCCCTCGCGCGGGCGGTCGCGCCACTGCTTCGCGGCCAGCAGCACGAACAGGGCGCCGAGCGCCAGCCTCAGCCAGGACGACCAGGTCGGGGCGGCGCCGCCCGGGCCCGTCCCGCCGCCCGCCAGCACCACCACCGCCACCACCCCGGCCAGGCCGGCCACCCAGCCGGCCGTGAAGGCCGCGCCGCAGGCCCGCCCGCGCGGCGTGGCGAGCATCAGGACCACGGTGACCAGTGCGAGCGGACTGATGGCGATGCCCACCGCCGACACCAGCATCGCGCCGACCGCCTCGCCCATCCCCACTCCCGCCTCCGGGCCGCCCGACCGGGTCCGTCGGCACCGGTGCTCCGTTCCGTCGCCCGACGCGCGTCCCGCCCATTCAGCTACGGCCGGGGCCGCCGTGCACGGGCTCCGCCGCCGTCCGGGTGAGTCGCCGGGCCGGGGAGGGTCGCCGGGGTGGGTCGGGGCGCGGAGGGTCGTCGCGGGTGTGCCAGGCGGTCGGGCCCGCAGCCGGGGCGGCGCCCGCGCCGAACGCCCGAGGGCCGCCGCACCTCACCGGTGCGGCGGCCCTCGGGCGCGTCACTCGTCACTCGTCACGCGGGGGAACCGGGCGATCAGTCGTTGCCCGACTCGATCGCCGCGTTGTCCAGCGCGGTGGACTCCGCCGGGTCCGCGTCGGAGCTGCCGGCCGCGATCGGTGCGGCCCCGCCCGGGGACAGCTCGCCGATCAGGCCGCTCCACGGCGCCAGCTGGCCGTGCACCGCGTACTGCTCCAGCTTGCTGCGCGAGTCGGCGATGTCCAGGTTGCGCATGGTCAGCTGGCCGATGCGGTCGTCCGGGACGAACGCGGCGTCGACGCTGCGCTCCATCGACAGCTTCTCGGGGTGGTAGCTGAAGTTGGAGCCCTGGGTGTCGATGACCGAGTAGTCCTGGCCGCGCCGCAGCCGCAGCGTGACGCTGCCGGTGACCGGGTGGCCGATCCAGCGCTGCATGCTGTCCCGGAGCATCAGCGACTGCGGGTCGAACCAGCGGCCCTCGTAGAGCAGCCGGCCGAGGCGGCGGCCCTGGGTGTGGTACGTGGCGAGGGTGTCCTCGTTGTGGATGGCGTTGAGCAGCCGCTCGTAGGCGATGTGCAGCAGCGCCATGCCCGGGGCCTCGTAGATGCCGCGGCTCTTGGCCTCGATGATCCGGTTCTCGATCTGGTCCGACATGCCGAGGCCGTGGCGCCCGCCGATGCGGTTGGCCTCGTGGACCAGGGCGACGGCGTCGGCGAACTCCTGGCCGTTGATCCGGACCGGGCGGCCGAACTCGAACTCGACGGTGACGTCCTCGGTCGGGATCTCGACCGCCGGGTCCCAGAAGGCCACGCCCATGATCGGGCTGACGATCTCCAGCGAGGCGTCCAGGTACTCCAGCCGCTTGGCCTCGTGGGTGGCGCCCCAGATGTTGGCGTCGGTGGAGTAGGCCTTCTCTGCGGAGTCCCGGTAGGGGAGGTCGCGCTCGGCGAGCCACTCCGACATCTCCTTGCGGCCGCCGAGCTGGTCGACGAACGCCTGGTCCAGCCACGGCTTGTAGATCCGCAGGTTGGGGTTGGCGAGCAGGCCGTAGCGGTAGAACCGCTCGATGTCGTTGCCCTTGTAGGTGGACCCGTCACCCCAGATGGAGACCTCGTCGTCCTGCATCGCGCGGACCAGCAGGGTGCCGGTCACGGCGCGGCCGAGGGGGGTGGTGTTGAAGTACGTCTGCCCGGCGGAGCGGATGTGGAAGGCGCCGCAGGCGAGCGCGGCGAGGCCCTCCTCGACCAGGGCCGCCCGGCAGTCCACCAGGCGGGCCTGCTCGGCGCCGTAGGCGCGGCCACGGGCCGGCACGTCGGCGAGGTTGGGCTCGTCGTACTGGCCGATGTCGGCCGTGTAGGCGTAGGGGACGGCGCCGTGCTCGCGCATCCACGCGACCGCGACGGAGGTGTCCAATCCACCGGAGAATGCGATGCCGATCCGTTCACCGACCGGCAGCTTGCTCAAGACCTTCGACATGAATGCACCCTTGACCCGCGCGGCGCGGGCTCCTGACTTAGCGACGTGTGAGTGGGATTCGGCGTATCCGATGCCCCGCACTTTGGCATAGGTTTGCAGAGTAACGCAAGAGAATACGATCGCGTACGGCGGGGGCGGTCGCTCGGGACGCCGCCGCCCGCCGCGGCCGGCGGCGTCAATCCGGCCTTCTCGCAGTCGTGTTGGGCCGGCCGTCGGCTTCCGGTCGGGCTGGTTCCGGGGTCGAGATGGCCGGTCGGGGGAGCGGGGACAGGGCGGTCGGGGTCGGGAGCGGGGTGGTCGGAGCGAGGTCGGGGGCGGGCTCAGGGGGTGGGGTCGGCGTCCGGGCCCTGGGTGCGCAGGCGACGGACGTGCTCCAGCGACTCGCGCAGTTCGGTGAGCCAGCTGTCGGAGTGGCGCTGCACCAGGCGGACGCACCAGGCGAGCGCCTCGCTGCGGCTGCGGGCGACGCCCGCCTCCACCAGCGTGTCGAGCACCTGCCGTTCGGGCTGGCGCAGCCGGGTCATGACGGGGGAGGAGACGGTGGTGAACATGCCCCGCAGGTCGCCGCACTCGGCGCCCCAGGAGACCTTGCGGCCGTAGCGGCGCTCGGCCTCGCGGGCGACGCCGATCCGGGCGTCCCTGGTCCGGTCGCGGAACTCGGCGATCCGGCCCTCGAAGGCCGCCTCGCGTTCGGCGTCCGGCGCGGCGCCGTCGAGGTCCGGCTCGGGGATGCGGCCGACGACGGTGATCTCCTCGCGGTCGGCGGTGATTTCGACGATCTCGGTGTAGAGGTCCGCGGGGAGGCGGCCGGTGAACCATCCCCGGAGTTCTTCGGGTGAGGTTGTAATCATGTAATCAGCATTACTCGCCGTGCGGAGATGGGCAAGGGCCGGAACAGGACCCGTGCGGAGCGGTTCAGCGTGCGGCGGGTACGGACGTCCGAGAAGCCGGCACCCGGGCGCGCAGCCAGGCCGTCCGGGCCGCGAGCACGCCGATCCCCAGGGCCACCAGGTGCCCGGCGTCGGCCAGTTGCTGGTCCAGTGCCCAGGCCACGGCCAGGGCCGCCGCGAGCACCGGCGGGCCGTACCGGCGCAGCGGTGCCGGGCCCAGCGCCACCAGGCAGCCGACCGTCGCCACCAGTCCGTAGCTGATCCCCACGTCACGCGCGCGGGACAGCGCCCCCGGGATCCGGGCGGTGAGCATCACCCACATCGCGCCCTCGGTCAGCAGCGTCGCCCCCAGGTGACCGGCGACGAACACCGCGCCCGCCCGGGCCGGCCCCCAGCGCCACTCCGCCAGCCCCAGCGCCACCGCGACCGCCGCGATGCCCGCCCAGGCCGGCACCCCGTCGACCACCAGGCCGCTGGTGAACATCGTCCACCACTTGCCCACCTCCATGTGGTGGACGTTGCTGCTGTTGTGCCGGACGAACCGGGCCCGCGCCGCGTGGCCCTGACCGGCCAGCCACCAGGCCGTCACGGTCAGCAGCAGCACGTACGCGGTGGTCAGCCGCAGCCGGGCCGCCACGCGCAGCGCCGGGTGGCGGGTGTCGGGTCCGGAGCCGGTACCGGCGCCCCGGTCCGCGGGGGCCATCGTTCCGCCGTGCTGCCTCATCGTGCCCGTCGCCCCCGCTGTGCGCTGCCCGGTGCTGCCCCGGGTGGTGGTGACCGGTGCTGGCGCCCGGCCGGTCCCCGGCGGCCCGCCCCGGCGGTCGGATCGCCAGCGTACGCCAGCCGCCGACCCCGGCAGGGCGGCCGCAGGCGACCCCGTCCCCCGATTGCAGCAGCGGGCCTGGCAGGTACGGGCCGCAGCACGGAGGGTCGGGAGGAGGGCGGTGAAGGGAGGCGGACCGGATGCGCGACGCCGACGGCGACGGACTGGACGGCGGGTTCACCTCCGCCGTGCTCGAGGCGTTGTTCACCTCGGCGCCCCTGGGCCTGTACGTCCTCGACGGGGACCTGCGCGTCCTGCGCTACAACACCGCCGCGCGGGGACTGCGCGGCCTCCCCGTCGAGGAGGTCCTCGGCCGGCGCCTGGACGAGCTCGTCGAGGGCTTCCGCACCACCGAACTCGCCGCACTCGCCCGCGAGGTGCTGGCCACCGGGCGGCCGCTGCGCGGCTACCCGCTGCGGGGCCGGCTGCCGGACGCGCCGGAGCGCGAGGCGGCGGTCTCGGTCTCGGTGTTCCGCCTGGAGGGCCTCGCCGCGGACCGCCACGGACTGGCCGTCGCCGTGGAGGACGTCACCGAACAGGAGGCCGCCCGGGACCGCCTCGACGTCCTGCACGAGGCCCACCGGCTGATCGGGACCACCCTGGACGCCGTCACCACCGCCGAGCAGCTCGCCGAGGTCGTGGTGCCCGCGCTGGCCGACGCCGCCGTGGTGCACGTGCTCGACGAGCTGCTGCGCGGCGAGCGCCGCCGGCCCGGACCGGTGGCCGCCGACCGCCCGTTGCGCCGGGCGGCCGTCCGCACCGCCGACCCCGGCTGGTCCCTCGCCGGCGACGCCCTGGAGACGCTGCCGTTCGCGACCCCGTTCAGCCGCGCCCTGGAGGACGGCCAGGCGCGCCTGATGGCGCGGCTGGACGACGACGGTGCCCGGGCGGCCCTGGGCGCCGAACGCGCCGACCGGCTCGCCGCCGCGGGCGTCCACTCGCTGATGACGCTGCCGCTCACCACCGCCGACGCCGTCCAGGGCGTGCTCACCCTCTACCGCGCCGCACGCCCGGAGGCCTTCACTGGGGACGACCTCGACCTCGCCGAGCAGGTCGCCTCCCGCGGCGCCCTGAGCATCGACAACGCCTGCAGCTACCTGCGCGAGCGGACCACCGCCACCGCCCTGCAGCGCCACCTGGTACCCGGCCGCACCCCCGAGCTCTCCGCCGTCGAGACCGCCCACCTCTACCTGCCCGCCACGGCGGGAGGGGACTGGTTCGACGTCATCCCGCTCTCCGGCGCCCGGGCCGCCCTGGTCGTCGGGGACGTCTTCGGCCACGGCCTCGAGGCGGCCGCGGCGATGGGCCAGCTGCGCACCGCCGTCCGGAGCCTGGCCGTGCTCGACCTGCCGCCGGACGAGCTGCTCGCCCGCCTCGACGAGACCGCCGCCCGGCTGGACGGGACCACCGCCCGGCCGGACCCGGCGGACCGGTCCACCGTCCCGGCCATCGCGACCTGCGTCTACGCGGTCTACGACCCCGTCACCCGGCAGCTCACCGCCGCCCGGGCCGGGCACCCCGAGCCGCTGCTGGTCTCCCCCGACGGCACCGTCACCCGGCTCGACCTGCCGCCCGGAGCCGCCCTCGGTGCCCCGCCCGGGCAGCGGGAGGACCCGTACGAGGCGCTCACGATCGAACTCGCCGAGGGCACCGTCGTCGGCCTGTACACCGACGGCCTGGTGTCCGGTGACGAGAACGCCCCCGCCGCCCTTCGCCGCATCCTCGCCCAGCCCGACCGCCCCCTGCCGGACCTCGTCGACGCCGTGGCCTACGCGCTCGCCAGCGACCGGGCCGAGGACGACGCCGTCCTGCTGCTGGCGCGCACCCGGGGGCTGCCGGACGACCGGACCGCGAGCTGGACGCTGCCGCACGACCCGGCGGTCGTCGCCACCGCCCGCGAGCTGGTCCGCCACCAGCTGGCCGCCTGGGAGCTGACCGGGCCGGCCTTCGAGACCGAGCTGATCGTCAGCGAACTGGTCACCAACGCCATCCGGTACAGCGAGGGCCCGGTGCGGCTGAGACTGGTCCGGGACCGGCGGCTGATCTGCGAGGTCAGCGACTCCAGCAGCACCTCACCGCACCTGCGGCACGCCCGGGCCACCGACGAGGGCGGCCGCGGACTGTTCCTGGTGCGCCAGCTCAGCGAGCGCTGGGGCACCCGGTACGGCACCCGCGGCAAGACCGTCTGGACCGAACTGGCGCTGCCCGAGGACTGATCCCGCCCTCACCCGGAGGGCCGAACGCGCCCTCGCGCCCCGCCGCGCCCCGGGAGAGGGTGAAGCCCGGGGGACCGCGCGCGGACCGTGGAGGAGGCGCCGATGAGCGGCAGCACCACCCGGGCGGGCGAGCTGCACAGGCGCCCCTGGTGGGCCCGCCTCGCGCACGCCGCCTGGGCCTACGTACGCCGCGCCCCGGGCACCTACGTCTGGCTGGCGATCCTGCTCGTCACCACCCAGGTCATCCGCCACGTCGACCCGCTGACCGCGGACCGGATCCTGGAACGGCGCTCGACCAACCTGCACCACCTGCAGACCTCGCCGGTGCGCGTGCTGATCACCAGCGCGCTGTGGATCGCGGGCGGGGGCTGGCCGAGCTACTTCCTGCTCTACAACGTCTTCCACGTGCCCGCCGAGCGCTGGCTCGGGACCCTGCGCTGGATCTCGGTCGCGGCGGCCGCGCACGTCGGCGCGACCTACCTCAGCGAGGGCGTCCTCGGCTGGGCGATCCACCGGGGCCTCGCGCCGCCACGGGCCGTCTACACGCTCGACTACGGCGTCAGCTACGCGCTCGCCGGGGTCGTCGCGGTGCTCACCTACCTGGTCGTGCGGCCGTGGCGGTACCTGTACGCCGCGGGCGTGCTGGGGTTCTACGCCCTGGGGGTGGTGCAGAGCCGGGACTACACCAGCGTCGGCCACTTCAGTGCGGTGCTGATCGGCCTGGCCTGCTACCCGATCACCCGGGGGCGGCCGGGCTCCTTCGACCCGGTCGCCACCGGGCGCCTGCTCCTGCGGCGGCTACCGTGGCGGCGCCCCGGGTGACGAGCGGTACGGCGTCGTCTGTGCGGTGCGGCGCGGTGCGGCGCGAGCGGCGTGGTCGGGCGGCTCAGCGGAGATGCCGTTCCTCCGGGGAGCCGGGATGCCGCTCCTCCGGGGCGGGCGTGGTCAGGTAGGCGTTCAGCGGCGGCTCCTGGGCGAGCACCGCCCCCGCCGTGATCGCGAAGGTGACGGCGACGCAGATCGCGATCAGCCACGACAGGATCATCAGGACCAGGCCCAGGGAGCCGTACTGGCTCAGCGCGCGGTTCAGCGCGCCCGGCATGTAGATCCGGGCGCTCAGCGCCATCGTGGTGACCGCGGTGGCCGTCAGCAGGGCTCCGGGCAGCAGCGGGAGCCACAGGACCCGGCCGCTCAGCAACAGGTGGGTGGTCCACCACCAGACGATCAGGGACACCAGGAAGGTCAGCGGCAGGCCCAGCCACAGGCCCGCGCCGAAGCCGCTGCGCAGCGGGCCCTGGAACATCAGGACGGTCACCCAGCCCACGATCCACAGCACCCACCGCCACGCCGCGACCCTGGTGGCGGCCTTCGGCAGCCGCCACGCCCGCTCGCACACCCGGGACACCGCCCTGCTGCAACTGGTGGCCGACAGCAGGGCCATCACCAGACCGATGTACCCGCTGGTCTCGCGGAGGTCCCCGGTGCCGTACAGCGACTGGTGGAGCTGCTGGTCCGCGGAGCCCGAGATGCCGAACAGCGAGCGGACCGACGAGACCAGCTGGTCCCGCACCCCGTCCGGGGCGAACGCGGCCACCGCGAACAGCAGCGGGACGGAGGTCAGGAAGACCTGGGAGGCCATCCGGGTGGCGGCGTCGAGCAGGCCGGGGGAGAGCAGGCGGGCCGTCAGCTCGGTGATCACCGGGAAGCGCCGTTCGGCCTCGGCCCGTCCGTGCTCGAACCGGGTGCGGGCCCGGACCAGCCGCGCCTGCCAGCGGGCGGCCACCTCCCTCGCCGACACCATCCCTCGGTCCTCCCACAGCCGGGCAACGATCGGCACCAGTCAAGGCGAGGCCGGGGCGCTCCGCCACCGGGGGAGCCCGTTCGGGACGGCGGTGGCCTCGACGGACGTCCGGCGCCCGCCAGGCGGCGGCCGTGGTGCGGCGTGCGCGGCGCCTGCGGGGAGGCGCGGCCTGCCGGCGGCGAGGTCTCGGGACCGTGCGGTCGTCGCCAACTGCCCTCTCCTGTCAGGCCTTTCACCGGTCCGCGTCGCCACCGGTCCGCGTCGCCACCGGTCCGCGTCGCCACCTGTCCGTGTCGCCACCTGTCCGCGTCGCCACCTCTCCGCGCCGGTGTCTCCGCCGCCGGTCGGCCTGGGGAGGTCAGCGCGTGCAGGAGTACGTGAAGGTGGTGTCGGCCCGGAGGGCCTGCGGGGCGAGGATCTCCACGACGGCGTCGGCGCGCATGCTGCCGGGGCCGTCGAAGGTCCAGCGCAGCACCAGGCCGACCTGGCGCTCCCCGGAGCGGACCGGCTGGGACAGCTCGCCGGAGGTCGTTCCGTCGCTGCGCAGCCAGTGGTAGCGGATGGTGCCCGGGTGGCCGTCGGTGGTGACGGTGGCGGTGATGACGGCCGTCCCACCGCAGGACGGCCCGGCCGTCGGATCGGCGGCGACGGTGACGCCGGTGACGGTGAGCGGCGGGTCGGTGTGGCAGCGGTTGAGGAGCAGGGCCAGCAGGGCGAGCAGCACGGCCGCCCAGACCAGCCAGCCGGCCGCCCGGCGCCGGGCGGGCCGCCGGGGCGGATCGACGGGCGCGGCGGTACCGCGCCAGGCCGCGGCGGCCTGCGGGGGGACGCCGGGGCCGAAGCGGCGCAGCTCGGGGGCCGTCGGCGCGGGGGCGGGCTGGGGGACGGGTCGGGGGGCCGGCCCGGGGCCGGCCTCGGAGGCGGCGGTCACGGTGGCGGTGGTGGTGGGTGGGGTGGCCCAGGCGGTGGGGTCGAGGGCGGTGGCGACTGCAGCCTCCTCGGCCCGGTCGGTGGGGCTCGGGCGGCCGGTATGGTCTCGGCTGGGTGGGGTGGCCCAGGCGGTGGGGTCGAGGGCGGTGGCGACCGGAGCCTCCTCGGCCCGGTCGAGGGGGCCCGGGCGGCCGGTGGCCGGAGTGGGGTGGGCGGGCGCGGGTGCGCCCGGGGTGAGGCGTTCGGTCGGTTCGTCGTCGGGAGCGGGTCCGGTACGGGGCACGGGGTCCTCCAGGCTTTGACGAGGCGGGGTGGCATGGACTCCGCCGGGCCGTTGCCCGGCCCGGGTGGTGGCGGGGCGGATCAGCCGGGCTCGTGGCAGCCCGGGGAGTACAGCTCCCGGTAGGTCGTCGAGGCGCGTTCGGAGAAGGGTGCGGTGGCCACCTGCAGCCCCCACTGCAGCCAGTTGTCCCCGGTGCCGAACTGGTGGCGGACCGTCACCGTGGAGCGGCCGACGGCCAGTTTGACCGTGTCGCTCGCCACCACCGTCGAGGTCGGGTCGCGCGGGGTCGAGTTGTGCATCCAGTTGATCTCCAGGGTGGCGCCGGGCGGCCCGGAGGTGACCACGGTGACGTTGGCCTGGACGCCGTAGCCGCCGTCGCAGGCGATCGAGTCGATGTTCAGCGAGGTGACGCGGACCGGCGGCGGGCTGGTGGTGGGGGGCTTGCTGGTCGGCGGGGTGGTGGGCGGCGTGCTCGGTGGGGTGGTCGGCGGTGTCGTGGGCGGGGTGGGGACGGTCGGCGGGTGCGGGGGTGTCGTCGGCGGGGTGGTGGGCGGGTGCGGCGGTCCGGAGGTCGGCCGGCCGGTGTTGCCGCCGGTGCCCCCGCCGTTGCCCCCGTTGCCCCCGTTCCCGCCGCCGTTGCCGCCGTTGCTGCCGGAGGATCCGTGCGAGGGGGACGTGACCGGCGAGGGGGACGGCGACGGCGAGTGCGGTGCGGTGGGTGACGGTGAGGGCGACGCCGTGCCGTGGTCGGCGGCCACGGTGGGCGGAGCGGCGCGGCCGGACGGCTCCCCGGTGGTGCCCCCGGCCGCGGACAGCGTGGTGGTCGCCAGCGGCATCGGATCGCCCGCGACCGTGCGCTCGTTGCGGTCGGTGACCCCGGCCAGGGCGATCCCGGCGATCGACGCCAGGACGAGGGCACCCGTCACCGCCCCGATGCCCAGCCGGGCCGGTCTTCGCGATGCCCGCCGCCGTACGGGCCGCCGCACCGCCGTCGCGGTGGCCGTGCCCGTGCCCGCGGTCAGCACGGTGCGGGCGAGGGCGGTCGTCCCGGCGGCGGCCGGGCTCGGCCCGGGCCACGGCAGCAGCGCCGCGAGCAGGGCCACCAGGGCCGCGAGGTCCTCGTGCCCGCGCTCCTCCCACCGTTCGCCGTACCCGGCCGTCGCGACCGCGTCGAGCCGGCGGACGAACTCGGCCGCGCCCGCGGGCCGGTCCGCGGGTCGTTTGGCGAGCCCGGCGCGGATCAGCGGCCGGACCGGCTCGGGGACCAGTTCCTCGGGGACGGGCGCGAACCTGTGCTGCTCGCCGATCGCGCCGATGCCCTCGGCGGTGAACGGGCGGTGGCCGACCAGGCACTCGAAGAAGGTGACGGTGGCCGCGTACACGTCGGCGGCGGGCGCGGCGGGGGCGCCCTCCCACTGTTCGGGCGCCAGGTAGGCGGGCGTGCCGGAGACGTCGCGGTCGTCGCCGCCGGGCACGGCGATGCCGAAGTCGACGAGTTTGGAGGACCCCTGACGGTCGACCAGGACGTTGGCGGGCTTGTAGTCGCGGTGCACCAGCCCGGCCGCGTGGGCGGCGGCCAGGCCCAGCAGGGAGCCCTTGAGCACGGTGAGCGCCGCCTGCGGGGTGGTCGCCCCCAGCTCCTTCAGCAGGGTGCGCAGCGAGAGGCCGTCCACCAGCTCCATCACGAGCGCCGGGGACGGCCCGCCCTCCACGTACTCGTAGAGCCGGGTGACGTGCGGCGAGTCGACCCTGGCCAGCATCTCGGCCTCCCGTCGCAGCGCCGGGCCGCCCAGGCCGTCGTGCAGGTACTTGATCGCGACGGGTGTGCCGGTGGCCTCGTGGAGGGCGAGCACCACCCGGCCGCCGGCCCCCGCCCCGAGCTCCCGCTGGTGCCGGTACCCCGGCAGCTCCCAGCCGGTGGTGTCCCGTGCGGTGTCCTGTGACGCGTCGTCGTGCATCCCGACCCCCTCGGCTCCGGGCCGCCGCCCGTGCTGCGGCCGTTGCCGTCGACGCGGCCGTGGACGGCCGGGTTCCCGCTCCGGAGGCCGTCCGAACCCGCGCCCGGGGGTGGGTCGTGCACCACCTCCGCGTTCCTGCAGGCAGGCCGCCCCACCTGGCCTTTCGAGGATCTGGGACGCACCGGCGCACTCGGGAGTCGCGCGCGGAGGCGGCTCGCGCCCGTCGTGCGCGACAGCGCCCCGACGAGGGCTCCCGGCGGGCCTGACACGCCGTCACCGGGGTGGGGCGTCGGCGCGGGACGCCGGGGGGCGCCGGGGCCGCCGGGTGTTCCCGGGTGTCGCCGGGTCGCGGGGTGATTCGGGCAAACGGCTTCCGGGCGGCGGCCCCGCGCGCAAGGATGTGCGCCGTCGAATGATTGACGGAGGATCAGATCATGAACGAAGTGACGCCGCCGCCGCGGTCGGGGGACGGCGCGGAGGCGGGCGGGGGCCTGAACGTCGTCAACGTGATCGCCAACTCGACGGTCAACGGCCCGGTCGTCCAGGGCGGCACCGTCCACCTGCCTCCGCCGGCGCCGCCGGAGTGGCCGGTCTCGATCGGCGCCATCCCGATCCTGGCCAGCGCCTTCCAGCCGCGCACCGCCGTGCGCGAGGCGGTCGACCGGGTGCGGGCCGGCAGCGAGACCGTGGTGCTCTCCCAGGTGCTCGCCGGCGGCGGTGGGGTCGGGAAGAGCCAACTGGCCGCGCACTACGCCTGGCAGGCCCTCGAGGACGGCGTCGAGGTGGTCGTCTGGGCGGCGGCCGCCGACCCGGTCACCGTCCTCCTCGCGTACGCCGAGGCGGCCGCCGCCGTCCAGCTGCCCGGTGCCACCAACGCCGCCGACCGGGTCGAGAAGGACGCCCAGCGCTTCCTGAGCTGGCTCCGCAGCACCGAGCGCAGCTGGCTGGTGGTCCTCGACGACGTCACCGACTTCACCGCCACCGGACCGCTGTGGCCCGGGCGGTCCCGCCGGGGCAACGGCCGGGTCCTCGCCACCACCCGCCAGCGCGGTGCCCACGCCTCCGGCGGCGGTCGGGCGATCGTCCCGGTCGACGTCTACGACGCGGCCGAGGCCGTCTCCTACCTGCGCGAACGCCTCACCACCGCCGGCTACCCCTACCTGCTCGACCCGCAGGCCGGTGAACTCGCCGAGGCGCTCGGGCGCCTGCCGCTCGCCCTCGCCCACGCCGCCGCCTACATGGTCAACCAGCAGCGGACCTGCACCGCCTACCTGGAACTCTTCCGGGAGCGCACCCGGACCCTGGACGCCCTGCTGCCGCCCGAGGCGGACACCGAGCTGTACGGCAGGCCCGTCGCGGCCGCGCTGCTGATCTCCCTGGAGGCCGCCCAGCGGACCGAGCCCCGGGGGCTCGCCGTCCCGGCGATCCGGCTGGCGGCCCTGCTCGACCCGGCCGGACACCCCAGGGACCTCTGGACCACCCGATCGGTGACCGACTACCTCACGGAGCAACGCGCCGCCGCGGACGCGGCCGCGGTGTCCGGTCGGCCGTCGCCGACCGGCGTCCCGGGCGCGGAGCCCGCCGAACCGGGCGAACCCCCGCCGGTCAGCGCCGACGACGCGCTCACCGCCCTCGCCGTCCTGCACAGCTACAACCTGCTCAGCAGCTACCCGGCCGGAGTCGACCTCCCCCACCGGGGAGCGGTCCCCGCCCACCGGGAGGTCTCCGTCCACGCCCTGACGGCCCGCGCGGCCAGGGACACCACCCCGGAACCGACGCCCGTCCAGTCCGCGGTGATGTTCGCGATGTACCTGCTCTGGCCCGAGGAGGACCACACCGACCACCGCCTCGCGGCCAGCCTCCGGGCCAACACCGCGATCCTGCGCGACACGGTCGGCAGCGAGGTGCTGCGGCTCTTCCCCGGGTTCGTCCTGCGGACGAAGGCGGGGATGAGCCTGCTCCACGCCGGCCTGCACGAGCTTGCCATCGCCCACTGGGAGGAGGAGGTGGAGGGGGACACCCGTGAACTGGGCGCGGACGACGACAGCACGCTCGCCTCGCGGGCCAACCTCGCCGCCGCCTACCGACAGGCCGGACGCACCGCCGAGGCCATCGCCCTGCAGAAGCAGGTCGCGGTCGCCACGGAGCGCCGCCACGGCGCCGACGCCCCCGGGACCCTGACCGTCCTGGCCGGTCTCGCCGGCTCCTACAGCGATGCCGGCCGCTACAGCGACGCGCTGGCGCTCAGGGAACGCGTGCTGGAGGCTCACGAGCGGGTCCTAGGAGCGTTCCACCAGGACACCGTTCGGGCGCGGGGAAGCCTGGTGCGCGCCTACCACGACGCCGGCCGGTCGGAGGAGGCCGTAGCGCTCGCTGAACGGGTCGTGGCCGAGCGCGTGCAGCTCGACGGCCGGAGCGCGGAAGGCGGCCAGAAGCATCCCGAGACCCTCAGTGCCTGGGCGAACCTGGCCGTCGGGTACAACGCGTCAGGGCGGTACGCCGAGGCGATCGCGATCCTGGAGGCCGTCCTGCCGGCCAGGACCCGTGCGCTCGGCCCGGACCACCGCGACACCCTGAACACCAAGGTCGAGCTCGGGGTCTCCTACGCCCGGAGCGGCCGTGCCGAGGAGGCGATCGTCCTGGAGCGGCAGGCCGCGGCCGATCTGACCCGGATCCAGGGCCCGGAGCACCCCGACACCCTCACCGCGCTGGCGAACCTCGCGGTGTCCTGCCGCCGGACCGGGCGGCGTGAGGAGGCCGTCGAGCTCTCCGAACGGGTCCTGCCGGCCCGGGCCCGGGTCCTCGGCCGGGACCACCCGGACACCCTGGTCTCCGCGGCCAACCTGGTCAACGCCTATGCCACGAACGGAGAGGTCGCCCGTGCGCTGAAGCTCGCCGAGGCCCTGCGGCCCCAGCAGGAGCGCGTCTTCGGCCCGACGCACCGCGACACGCTGATCGGACGCCACGCTGTCGCCCTGCTGCGGGTCCACCGGGGCGAGGCCGTCCTCGCCGAGGATCCGGAGCAGGCCGCGGAGGACGCGGCGGTGGCCATCGAGGCCGTCGGCCCGCACGTGGAGCCGCGGGTGCCCGAGATGGACGAGGTCCTGCCCGGTGCCCACCGCCTCGCGGAGGCGGCCCGGGCCGCGCTGCGGGCCCGCGGCGGAGTGCCGGGCGTGCCGGGCGTGCCCGGCACGAGCACGAGGCGGAGAGAAGGCGAAGGCTGATGATGCCCCCGGGCGCGCCGTCGCGGGCCCGGGGGGCACCCGTCACCTCCGGCTAGTGTCCCTGGTTCTGCCTGTCCACCACCGGGTGCACGGGCGCGGCGGTGTCGGTGGCTCCGTCGGCCCCGAGGGCCCTGTCGGCCTGGTGGGTCGCGTCGGCCGCGTGGGCCGCGGACACCGGGGCCTGCGGCGCGGCGGCGTGTGACGGTGTGGCGAAGCCGAACGCGGCGCTCGCCACGACGGCGCTGGTGACGGCCATCTTCGCGAGCCCGCCGGTCACTTCCGGCATGTGCTGCCTCCCCCGTTCATTTCCCGTCGTGGTGCCGGGAGTTGACACGAGCAGCGAATCACCGCCCCGAGCCGTGGGCAAGCCTTCGAGGAGCCGCCGGGGAGTCCGAGGTCAGCCGCCCGCCCCGGGCGCGGCCGGCTCCGGGACGGGCGGTGCTCCGGCAGCGGTTGGCGGGGCGAACAGGGCCCGGACGGTCTCGGCGGCGAGGTCGCGCAGCCAGGCGTGGGCGCGGTCGTCGTCGTAGCGCTGGTGCCACAGCAGGTACAGCGGGACGTCGGGCAGCGGGAGTGGCAGCGGCAGCGTGACCAGGCCGAGCCGTTCCCGGGCGGTGCGGGTGACCGCGTCGGGGAGGGTGACGACCAGGTCGGATTCGAGGGCGAGTTGCAGGGCGAAGGCGGTGGTGGGCCCGGCGGCGACGACGCGTCGTGCGAGAGCGCGGGTGATGAGCGCGTCGTCGATCGGGTCGCGCAGGCTTCCGCGGCGCGACACGGTGAGGTGGTCGGCGGCCGCGTAGCGTTCCGGGTCCGACGGGCCTTCGGTGAGGGGGTGGCCCGGCCGGACGGCGACGACCAACCGGTCGCTGCCGACGAGGCGGTGGCGGATGTCGGGGAGTTCCGGGGCGCGGGAGCTCGATTCGAGGTCGACCTCGCCCCGGCGCAACTCGGCGTCGTCCGCCCCGGGCTCGGTGGACAGGCGCAGCCGGACGCCGGGGGCCTGCCGGCGGACGGCCGTGGTCAGGGCGGTGCCGCAGGCGGCGGTCAGGGCGTCGTGCCAGCGCACGGTGAACACCCGGTCCAGCGCTGCCAGGTCGAGCTCCTGATGGGCCGACAGGAGGTGGTGGGCCTGCTCGACGAGGGCGTGGACCTGGGCGCGCATGGCCAGCGCGCGGGTGGTGGGCACCATGCTGCGGCCGGTGCGGACCAGGATCTGGTCACCGGTGGCCTTGCGGATGCGGCCCAGGGAGCGGCTCATCGCCGGTGAGGTGACGTGGAGGCGTGCCGCGGCGCCGGCGACGCTGCCTTCCTCCAGCAACGCGTCCAGTGCTGTGAGCAGGTTCAGATCCAGCTGCATGGAGGGAACTCTACAAGTGCGTGGCATGCACTCGTTGTTAACGATCGAGGCCGGGGCCGCGTATCTCCCGGGTGGCGACCGACGCCGTGCAGACCGTCACCGGCCTGCACGGCGACCCCGGCTGGCAGCCGTCACCGGCCTGCACGGCGACCCCGGCTGGCAGCCGTCACCGGCCTGCACGGCGACCCCGGCTGGCAGCCGTCACCGGCCTGCACGGCGACCGCGGCTGGCAGCCCGTACAGGTCGAGGAACTCGGCGGCATCACCACGGCCCGCACCGCCGGGGCCATGCCTCGTGATCCCCCGCCCCCCGCGACGCCACGGCCTTACCCCCTTCGCGGTCTCCTCCGGCCGCTGACCCCGCCGGACTCAGGACCGGGTCCACCCCCGGAGCCGGGCGCGGCCCAGCACGGGGCCGGTCGAGCGCCAGCCCCGGCAGCTTCACTCAGCGGCCGCCGCCCCGGTGCAGTGCGGCGCCCTTCCTGCCTCCGCCGAATCGGGCGGGCGGGTGCGGTGCTATCCGGTGGTGCGTTCGTTCACGCAGAGGATGTTTCCTTCGCTGTCCTTGAACCAGGCCGCGCGCATGCCGTCGTCGTCGGCGACGCCGTTGACGGTCTTCAGACCGGGGAAGTCGTAGTCCTCGAACGTGACGCCGCGGCTGCGGAGGGCTTCCATCTCGGCGTCGAGGTCGGCGACCTTGAAACTGGCGAGGGTGTGGGCGGCCTGCCCGGCGCTGGGCGTCTCGTAGAGGCCGACCTCGGTGCCGCCGCACTGGAAGACGAGTTCGTGCGGGTTCTCCTCGGTGAGCTTCAGACCGAGGGTGTCGGTGTAGAACGCCTTGGCGCGGGCCAGATCGGCGGCCGGGATGATGGCTATCAGGGGTGCGTCTCCAAGCATGTCCATCGCCTCCTACCACCAGGCTAGGTACGTCCGCGCCGGGCTGCCCGGGGAAACGTGGGCCCCGGGCCCCCTCGGCCGGTCCTCGGCCGGTCGTCGGGCGGCCGTCAGCCGGCGCCGGGTGGCCAGGCCGCCGGGACGCGTTCCAGCACGCCCGCGCCGAACAGCTCGTACAGCGGCAGGGTCTCCAGGTGGACGTAGCCGATGTGGCAGTCGCAGACCGGCAACGGGCAGCCGCGCGGCCCCAGCCGCGTGCGGTACGAGCCGTCGTAGAGGTTGCCGAGGACGTCCCGGACGAAGTGGCACCGGCGCACGGTGCCGTCGCCGTCCACCGAGAGCACGGACTCCCCGGTGCGGCAGGGGCGGCCGGCACTGGGGTGGGCGTGCCGGCTGTAGCCGAAGTGCGGATCGAGCGCCGTCCAGTCGGCGGCCTCGGCGTCCGAGTACGTCCGGCCCTCGGCGGCGTTGATCCAGAGGTAGACCTCCGGGGCGAGTTCGGCGCGCAGCCGGCGGGCCTCTGCGAGGTGTTCGGGCCGGCCGACCACCCCGACGCTGTACCGCACGCCCAGCGCGTCCAGCTCCCGGCACCGGGAGAGGAACCGCTCGCGGGAGACCTGGCCCGGGTGGTACGTCACCCAGAGCGCGAGGGTGTCGAGGTCGGTCTCCGCCAGCCAGCCGGTGCGGCAGCTGAGATTGGTCTGGATCGCCACCCGGCGCACGTGCGGGAGCCGGCTCAGCCCGACCAGGGCGCGCCGGTACCAGGAGCGCACCAACCCCTCGCCCCAGGGCGTGAACAGCACCGAGAGGGTGTCGCCGCTGCCCGCCCGCCCGGCCGCCCAGCCGGTGAACCGCTCCAGCGCCGCCCGGTCGGCGCGCAGCTGGTCGGGCGTGTCGCGGCGCTTGGCGAACGGGCAGTAGGGGCAGTCGTAGTCACAGGAGGCGAGCGGACCGCGGTAGAGCAGGGTGAGAGCCCGCGGACCGGGCTCCACCGGGGCCGCGGTGGCGAGGCCCGGCACGGGGGCGGCGTGCGGGGGCCGGACGACGGGCAGGCCGAGGAAGGTCATTTCGCCTCGTAGGCGGCCATCAGGGCGGCGACCCCGGGTGAGAACAGCATCGGCCCGGCCGCGTCCGAGTGGGCCAGTCCCTCCGGGGTGAGCAGCAGGCGCTCCCCGTCCTCGGCCAGCCAGCCGCGGGCGGCGAACTCCGCCAGCTCGACCGGGAAGTCCTCGGTGGGGGTGCTGCCGAACCGGGCGCGGTAGTCCGCCAGCGGCATGCCCGCGGCCTGCAGCAGGGACTGCACCAGGTGCCGCCGGCGGGGCTCGTCGCCGCTCATCCGGTGGCCGACCTCCGCGTGGTGGAAGTCCTCGGTGGCGACGAAGTCGTCGATGATGCCGCGCACCTCCGTGGCGTTCACCGCGTAGTCGAAGGAGTAGTGCAGCCGCGAGGTGTAGGAGCGGGCGCCGCAGCCCAGGCCGACCATGCCGTCGGTCTGGCAGGCGTACTCGCCCGCCCCGGCCTGCGGGGAGGCGGCGCGGCGGAACATCCGCATCGACACCTGCTGGTAGCCGCGGGCCAGCAGGTGGTCCCGGCCGGCGCGGTAGAGCGCGAGCCGGCGGGTGTCCCAGGCGGACGGGCTCTCCTGCTCGCCGCGCCGGGCCAGGCCCGTCAGCGGGCGGACGTACAGCGGGTAGAGGTAGAGCTCCTCGGGCTGCCAGGTGAGCGCCGCGTCCAGCGAGTGCAGCCAGCTGGCCTCGGTCTGGCCGTCGATGCCGTAGATGAGGTCGATGTTGAGCACCGGGAACCCGGCCGCGCGGATCCGGCCGAGCGCGGCCTCCACCTCGGCGCGCCGCTGCGGGCGGACGGCGGAGCGGGCCTCCGCGTCGACGAAGGACTGCACGCCCAGGCTCAGCCGGGTGGCGCCCCGGGCGGCCAGCACCTCCAGCCGGTCGGCGGTCGCGGTGGCCGGGGAGGCCTCCACCGACAGCGGCACCGCCCGCAGGTCGGCGCCCATCCGCCGCTCCGCGATGTCGCACAGCCGCTCCAGCTCGCCGGCCGTCAGGTAGGTGGGCGTGCCGCCGCCGAACGCGGCCAGCGCGAACCGGGCGTCCTCCTCCAGCGCCGCGCGGACGGCGACGGCCTGGCGCTCCAGGGCGTCCAGGTAGGCGGTGGTCAGGCCCTCGGGGCTGCCGATCCGGGTGAAGAGGTTGCAGAAGCCGCAGCGGACCTCGCAGAACGGGACGTGCAGGTACAGGGAGAGCGCGTGCTGCGCCTCGCCGGCCCACAGCTCGCGCAGCGCCGGGCGCTCGGGCAGCGGGCGGTAGGCGGTCTTGTGCGGGTAGGCGTAGACGTACGAGCGGTAGGGCGAGTCGGGGCGCGGGGGGGCGGTGGTCATGCGCGCTCCTCGGTGGTGGCGGTGGCGGTGGTGGCGGAGGTGCCGGGGTCGGTGGGGTCGGCGGCGGTACCGGCTCCGGGCCGGGCCGGGATGGTGAAGTGGGCGTACGGGACCGTCCAGACCACCTCGTGGCCGATCCGGTGCCCGGTGTAGCCGTCCTCGCCGTACGCGGTGCCGTGGTCGGAGCAGACGATCGCGAAGCAGGGCCGGCGGGCGCTCATCGCGCCGAACAGCCGCCCGATGTGCGCGTCCACGTACTCCAGCGCGGCGGCGTGGCTGTCCCGGGAGTCACCGTGCTCGCGGGTGGCGCCGGGCAGGTGGAACCAGTTGGGCTGGTGCAGCGCGGAGACGTTCAGGAAGAGGAACAGCGGCTGCCCGGCGGGCTGTTCGGCGGCCACCCGCTCGGCCCGGGCGACCTGTTCCTCGAAGGACGTCGGTGAGGGCACGCCCATCGCGGGCTCCCAGTGGCTCTCCTGGAACAGGCCGGGCAGCACCGAGCCGAGCGGGCCCTGCTTGTTGAAGAAGCCGACGCCGCCGATGCAGACCGTCCGGTAGCCGGCCCCGGCGAGAGCGGTCGGCAGGTCCGGCGCGTCGAACACCCAGGTGCGCGGGGCGGTGCTCTCGGAACCGGCGAAGCGGGCCGCGAACAGGCGCGGGTGCGGGCCGCCGGGGGAGGCCGGCGTGGGCAGGAAGCCCGCCAGGATGGCCTGGTGGGAGGCGTAGGTGAAGCTGCCGGGCGCGTGCCGGCGCTCCCAGCGGCCGCCGGGGAGGAACGCGGCCAGGTGCGGGATCCGGCCGGCGGCGGCGAGCTCCTCGGCCACGTCGTAGCGGAGCGTGTCCAGGGTGACGAGCAGGAGGTCGTGGGTACCGACCACCGCGTTCATGTCCGGAGCGGGAGCGGGCTCCGGAGCGGGAGCGGGCTCCGGGGTCGGGACCCGGCTGGCCCGCGGCGGTACCGGGGCCGGGGCCTGGGCGGGGGTGCGGTCGGGAGAGCGGTGGTTCATGGTGCGTGTTCCGTCATCTGGTGGGTCGTCGGGGCGGGGCCGGGGGCCCCTCCCGTGGAACGGGTGAAGGCGGCGGGCCGGGTGAGCGCGGCGAGCTGGGCGCCGTAGGTGTCCAGGCCCTCGGCGGGGCCTCCGGACAGGCCGGTGAGGTTGGGCAGCAGGTCCCCGAAGGCGTTCACCTCGCCGACCAGCGCCCGCCGCCAGCCGGCCGCGGGCAGTACGTCGACACCGACCATCGGCGCCCGGGGGAAGCAGGCCGCCGCGCGCTCGGCCGTCTCCAGCAGGACCGGCCAGGCCGCCCCGGCGGCCTCCCGGGCCAGGTCGACGCTGCCCCGGGCGCCACCGAGGTGCAGGTTGGTCATCGGCTGGGCGCTGGTGCGCACCACCACGTGGGTGGCCCGGCCTGCGACGACCACCACCCGCAGGTCGGCGGAGCGGCCGGACTGGGAGGCCTTGGGGATCCACTGCTCGACGTGCAGGCCGTCCGGCGCCAGCCGGTCGACGATCGCGGCGACCTGCGCCTCGTCGCGGTAGCGGCGGACCCGCAGCGAGTTGTGCAGCCGGCCGTCGGCCAGCTCGACCGAGGTGGTGGCCAGCACCTGCCCGCGCGGCCCGAACTCCAGGGCGAGCACCCCGGAGGCGGAGGAACCGTGCGCGGGCTTGACGAAGACCCGGTGGAGCCCGGCCTCGGCCAGCCGGCCGCGCAGCTGCTCCCAGCCCGTGACCTCCCCGCCGAGCGCCCGGGGGACCGGCACCCCGGCGGCCGCGAGCAGCGCGTGCGCCCGCCGCTTGTCGAACATCACGCCGATCTCCTCCGGGTCGCCGAGCAGCCGCACGCCCGGGCGGGCAGCCAGCCCGCGCAGCGCGGCCAGCACGCCCGCGTACCAGGCTGCCGTGCCCTCGACCCTGGTCGGCGCGTAGGAGGGGCCGAGCGCCGGGCCGCGCAGCAGCTCGTCGACCCGGGCGTCCTCGCCCGGCGACTCGATCCGCAGCAGGCCGCCCGTGGGCGGCCGGTACTGGCCGCGCAGCACGTCCAGCCAGGGCAGGACGGCGGGCTCGGGCAGCCCGGCGGCCCGGGCCGCGGCGGCGAACAGCGTCACCCGCCGGTGCTCGGGATTGCCGAGGACGGTCAGCTGCGGCGTCATCGTGCCCCCACCCGCCTACTCGGCGACCGCGACGTAGCGCCAGCCGTCGTCCTCGTCGTCGTCCTCCGCGTCGCCGAGGTCGACCTCGACCCCGGGCAGGGCCTCCGTCAGCCGCTGCTGCATCTCCTCTCCGAGGTAGTGGTGGTGCAGGTCGAGGCTGCGCAGGTGGGTGAGCGGCTGGCCCTCCAGCAGGGCGGCCGCACCCTCGTCGGAGAGCACGCCCATGGAGAGGTCGAGCGACTCCAGCCGGGCCACCACGGGCGCGTGCGCCACGGCCGAGGCGATCTCGTCCTGGATGTCGCTGTTGGCCAGTCCGAGGTGACGCAGGCTCGGCAGGCGCGCGCCGTCGAGGAAGGGGGCGAGGTCGTCGATCGTGGTGTCGCCGCCGTACTCGTCGGTGCCCAGCCAGAGCGTCAGCCGCTCCAGCGCGGGGAGTTCGGAGGCCGCCACGGCCCGCACCACGGCGGCCGGCAGCCCACCGGCCTCGAACCGCAGCGCCGTCAGCCGGTCGTGCCGCACCGGTGCGAGGACGAGGTCCATGCCACCGCGGACGGTCAGTTCGGTGAGCCCGGGGAACGCCGTCAGCAACGGTGTGACGTCGTCCATCTCCATCCAGGAGATCTCGCACTCGTCGAAGGTCACGTCGCCCAGGAAGAGCGCCTCCAGGGCGGGCAGCCGCGCGGCGTCGGCGGTGACGGCGGCGACGGCGGCGGCCACGGAGACGTAGCCGTCCTGCCACCAGGGGCCGATCACCACGGCCCGGACCCCGGCAGGGTCGACGGCGTCCAGAAAGGCCTTCCAGAGCCGGTCGAAGTCGTGGTCGGTGTCGTACTCCAGCGCCAGCCGCCAGGCGACCTCGCCCGCGGCGGGCCGAGCGGCCGCGGTGGGGTCGAAGGGGTGGATCGGCAGGTCGTGGAAGCGGTCGGGGTGCTGCGAGACGGTCATGTTCGGTCCAGGCGGGGAGTTCGGCGGGCGGGGTGCGGGGTGGGGCGGAACCGGCCGTCGGGCTGTGGCCGGTAGGGCTGCGGGTCGGTCGGGCCGTCGGTCGGCGGGGTACGGTCGGCCGGTGCGGCGGCCGGTGACGGGTGCCGGGCGGCCGCCGCTACTCGGAGACGGCCACGTAGCGCCGGCGGTCGTCCGGCTTGCCGGCGCCGGTGAGGACGAGCCCGACCTCCGGCAGGGCCTCCCGCAACCGCTGCTGGACGTCCTCGGTGAGGAAGTGGTGGTGGAGGTCGAGGGTGCGCAGGTGGGTCAGCGGCTGGCCCTCCAGCAGGGCGGTGACGCCCTGGTCGGTCAGCGCGCCCATGGAGAGGCTGAGCGACTCCAGCCGGGCGACCACCGGGGCGTGGGCCACCGCGGCCGCTATGTCGTCCTGGAGCAGGCTGTTCTGCAGGCCCAGGTGGCGCAGCGCGGGGAAGCGGGTGCCGTCCAGGAAGGGGGCGAGGTCCACGACGCCGGCGTCCCCGCCGTAGTGGTCCACGCCGAGCCAGAGCTCGAGCCGCCGCAGGGCGGGCAGGTCGCAGCCGGCCACCGCGCGCACCACCTCGACGGGCAGCCCGCCGGCCTCGAACCGCAGCGCCGTCAGCGCCTCGTGGCGCACCGGCTCGAGCCGCAGGCCCGTACCGCCCCGCACCACCAGCTCCGTCAGCCGCGGGAAGGCCGTCAGCAGCGGGGTGACGTCCTCCATCTCCAGCCAGGAGATCTCGCTCTCCTCGTAGGTGATGTCACCGACGAACAGCCCGCGCAGGGCGGGCAGCCGGCCCGCCGCGCCGGTGATGGCCTCGAGGGCCGAGCCGAGGCCCTCCGGCTCCTCGGAGAACCACGGGCCGATCACCACGGCCGCCACGCGCCCGGCGTCGACCGTGTCGAGGAACTGCTCCCAGCGCTCGGTGAAGGCCTCCTCGGACTCGTAGTTCAGGCCGATCCGCCAGGCGACGGCGGTGGGCTCCGGGAGCCCCGGGACCACCGCCCCGCCGGCCTCCGCGGCCTCGTCCGCGGCGCCTTCCACGGCGGCGTCCACGGCCTGGACGAAGTCGAAGACCGGGAGACCGTGGAACTGCTCGATGTGGTGGTTGACGGTCATGCGCTGCTCCTCTGGGGTCGGGCCGAACAGATGTCTACCAGCAGGGTCTGACAGTCCGGTGCCCGGGTGGCGGGCGGGGGCGGGTTGTCGGACCCGTGCCCTACGTTCGGGTCCTGGCTCCGGAACGTGACCGCGCAGGGCACGGCGGAGCCGCGGGGTCCGGTGTCCGCCGGGCCCGGTCCACGGTGAGGGGAGACTGATGTACCGCCAGGGCGATGTGCTGATCGTGCCGGTCGAGGAGGGCGCCGTGCCGGGCCGGGTCGCGGCGCTGGCCGAGCAGCCGCGGGACGGGCGCGGCCGGATGGTGCTGGCGCTCGGGGAGGTCACCGGGCACGCCCACGCCGTGGTCGGCCCCGGCGCCCTCCGGCGGGAGGCCGGGCCGTTCGGCGCCGGCTGGCTGCACCTGCCCGAGGGGGGCCGGGTGGTGCACGAGGAGCACGCGGCGATACCGCTGCCCAGGGGCTGGTACCGGGTGGTGCGTCAGCGCGAGTACGTCCCGGGCGCGGTGCGGATGGTCGCGGACTGAGCCGACCGACCGGCCCGCCGGCACCGGTGCCCGGACCGACCGGTGTCGGGAGCGACCGGCGGTCGGGCGGCGTCGGTGCGGGCGGTGCGGCGGGCGGCACGACAGGCAGCCCGGAACTCGGAACGGAACGGCAGCATGCGGCCGGGCGGGGAGCCCGGCCGGGAACGGAGCAGGACGATGCAGACGGTGATTCCCGACGACGCGGCAGGGGCGGCGACGGCGGACGGTCCCGCCGGGGTGACGGCCCGCTGGCGGGCGGTCGCCGCGGCCACCGGACCGGCCGACCGGGCGGCGGCCGAGCGGGCCGTGCGCGCGGCGTACCGGGCGGCCGGGCTGGCCGAACCCGCGGCCGTCCGCTGGTTCGGCTCGCCGCTGGCGGCCGCCGAGGCGGCGCTGGAGCTGCGGGCCGCCGGTGCGGCGAGCGTCCGCGAGGCCGTGCGCACCGGGCCCTGGGAGCGGGACCGGCGGCGGGCCGTCGAGCGGGTCGGCGCCGCCGGGTGGGCGGCGCACTGGGCGGTCACCGGCGGCGAACTCGGCCCGGTCGCCACCCCGCTCGCCGACCGCGTCCGCAACGCCGTCCTGGACCGGCTCGCCCCCGAGGCGGACCGCGCGCAGGCCCCGGGCGGGGCGGCCGACGCCGCCCGCGCCCGCCGCACCGCCGTCCGGCTCGCCCTGCTGGACGCGGTGCGGGGCCAGCACGACGCGCCCTGGTTCGCCGCCTTCGAGGCGGCGTTCGGCACGGACGAGCCGGGTGCCGGCGCCGCCGAGCCGCTCGCCGCGGTGGCCCGGGAAGCCGGTTGGTGGTGGCCGTACCACGACGTCGCCCTGGTCAGCGAACGCCCGGTCGCCCTGCACCGGGACGAGGCCGGGCGGCTCGACCGGGCGGACGGCCCCGCCCTGGAGTACGCGGACGGCTTCGCCCTGCACGCCTGGCGCGGCATGCCGGTGCCCGCCGAGTTCCTGGCCGGGCTCGGCGACGTCACGGCCGAGCGGATCCGCACCGAGGAGAACGCCGAGCTGCGCCGCGTCCTGCTGGAGCACTACGGCTACGACCGCTACCTCGCCGACTCCGGCGCCGTCCCGGTCGACCGTGACGAGACCGGAGTGCTCTGGCGGATCACCCTGCCCGACGACGAGCCGGTGGTGATGGTCGAGGTGGTCAACTCGACCGCCGAGCCCGACGGCACCTTCCGCACCTACTGGCTGCGCGTCCCGCCGAGCACCCGCACCGCCCGCGCGGGGGTCGCCTGGACGTTCGGCGTCCCGGAATCCGAGTACCACCCGCAGCGCGAAACCTGACCGGGCCGCGCCGGGCCCCCTGAGCGGCCCGAGCGGCCCGAGCGGTCGGGCCGTCAGGGCCGCTCAGGGCCGCCCAGGGTCGCGAAAAACGCTGGACACGCTCCGGACACTGGTGGGCATGGCCGTCACCCAACAACTCGCCCGCGTCCCCGTCGCCTACCTCGAGCGCTGCCGCACCCTGGCCGCCGAGCGGGCCGACGGCGACCACGGGTTCGACCCGCCGGCCGCGGACTGCCTCGACCTCGACTGGGCGCCCTTCCTCCTCAAGCGCGTCGCCGAACTCGGAGGCCTCGACCAGGCCCCGCTGGCCGCGCTGCACCTGGCCCTCGACGGGGATCCCGGCTTCGACCTCGCCTTCCTCAACCGGTACCCGTACGCCATCGCCGCGTTCGGCGGCACCCCGACCGCACTCGCCCCGGCGGAGGTGGCCCGGGCCGCCGGGCTGCTCCACGGGATCGACCTGCCGGCTCTGTGGGAGTCCGTCTCGCCCGAGGACCTCGGCCCGCTCTCCCAGGGCATCACGGGCGGCGCCCGGCGCTACGCGGCCACCCACTTCGCCGCACTGTTCGGCTTCTACGCCGAGGCCGCCCGGCGCGGCCTGGCCGTGGTCCTCTGGTGGGACTGACGGCGCCCGGGCGGCGGGGTGTCGCCCAGGTCCGGGCCGCCGGAGCAGGGCCCGTCGGCAGGACCCGCCCGGCGTCGTCAGGTGTTCCGGGCGGTCAGGACCGGCCGTGAGAAGCCCGTTCGGAGTGTGTCCGACGGGTCGTGGCCGCCGCATCGCCTCCGACTTGGTCCGCCCGAGTGCGCGGTCGCGCACCAGCCTGCCGCGGGCACCCGGATCGCTGCCGACACCGTGGTCGTCTGCGGTGTGTGCACCCACTGCCCGGGCATGATCACAGACCCGCGAGGGCGGCGCCCGCCCTCACCGCCGTCGCACGCCCGCCGCCGGGGACCGCCCGGCGGCGTCAGGGGGCCCGGGCGATCAGGACGGGCTGGAAGAAGCCCGTTTCGGCGGGGTGTCGCCAGCGGACGGTGGTGAAGCCGGCCGCGGTGGCGAAGGCGGTGAGCCGGGGCGCGGTCAGTGCCCAGTAGGTGGAGCGGTGGACGTCGACCTGCCAGGCACCGGCGGCGTCCGGGACGAGGCGGAAGAGTTCCAGGTCGTAGCGTTCGCCGTCCTCGTGCCAGTGCCAGAGCTGGAAGACGACCGATCGCCGGCCGTCCCGGTCGACGGTCTGCGGCGGGGTGGACGCCGGGCGGGTGCGCCGAAGTTCGTCGTAGGGCCGGGTGCTGAGCAGCAGTAGGCCGCCGGGCCGCAGGACGCGTCGCAGTTCGGTGAGCGCGGCGTCGACGTCCTCGGGGGTGAGCAGATGGGGGAGGGCGTTGTCGGCGCAGACGACGACGTCGAACCGGGCGTCGGGGAAGGGGAGCCAGCGCATGTCGGCGGCGGCCGTCGGCAGGTGCAGGCCCCGTTGGCCGGCCTCGTCGGCGGCCCGGGCGGCGGCGACCGGACTGAGGTCGGTGCCGGTGACGCGGTGGCCGAGGCCGGCCAGGCCGATGGCCTGGGTGCCGATGCCGCAGGCGCAGTCCAGGACGTCCAGCGGTGGTTTGCCGGGGCGGTCGCCGAGGTCGGTGCGGATCAGGGTGTCCAGGGCGGCGCCCTGCCGGCCGACGGAGGCCGACCAGTCGGCGTAGAGGAGGTGGTAGCCGGCTGCGAGCCCGTCGTAGAAGTGCCCGACCGGGCCGGTGGGACGGCCGGGGCCGGCGAGGCCGGCGGCGTCGGCCGTGTCGGCGGGGAAGTCGGTCATGGCGTCGGGCCTCCACGGTCGGCGGGGCGGGCGGTGGGGCCGACCGGACGTGGCACCCCGGCGGTCCGCCCGGTCGTCGTGCGGCTATCCTCGCCCAGGTCGAGCCGGGCCGGACAGCGGTTTTCCGACGGTGCGTCACCCCGCGCCGACGGCGTCACCCCGCGCCGACCACCCCGGGCCGGGGCCCGTCCGGGAACGCGGCGGACGAGGCGGACACGGCGGACGCGGGGGCACGGAAGGGGCGGGCAGAGCGCGGGCGGAGGACGGCGGAGCGGTGGAACGGATACCGGACGAGGACCCGCTGGGTGGGATGCGCCCGTTCCTCGAGGCGGGCGACGCCGTGCTCGGCTACGAACCGGTCGGCCCGGGGCACCGGTTCGCCGATCGCTGCTGGGTGCTGCACACCCTGCGGGTGGACGGGCAGCGGGTGCGCTGGGCCGACGCCCTCGCGGCGGCCGGCCGCCGGCTCGCGGACTGGCCGTTCACGCTCTCCTCCCTGGTGTTCGACGGGCCCGTGCGCGCCGCGCTGCCCGGCGGGGTCGAGTACCCGTGGATCGGCGTGCCGGACCGCGACTGCCTGACCCGCCTGGTGGAGCTGCTGGCCCGGCACGGCGCCGACGGGACGGCGACGGAGTGCTACTGGGCGCAGGCGGCGATCGAGGACCTGTCGGCGCCCGTCCCCGCCCATCGCGGCCGGCTGGGCGAGGTGGTGGCCCACCACGAGGCCTGCGAGGGCCCGGCCCGTGCGAGCGGACTGCAGTTCCCGGCCCACTGGTGGCCGCTGGACGGCTCCTGGTTCGTCCTCACCGACTGGGACCTCAGCGCCACCGAGGTGTTCGGCCCGCCCGCCCTGATCGAGGCCCTGCTCGCCGATGACGTCCTGGAGGCCGTTCGCCACCCGGCCGTCGCCGAGGTCCAGGGCCGCCCGGCCCGATGGCCGGGGTGACGTCGAGGGGCGGAGGGGCGGCGCGCCCGATGGTGCCCGCCCGGCGGTGCTCGCCGGGTGCAGCCGACCGGGACGGACGGTGGCGCCGCAACGGGAGGGCCCGGTCGCAACGGGACCGCCCGGCCGCCGGCTCGGTCGAGCGGGCGACCGGGCGGTCCGGTGCGTCGGGGCGTGCGCGGTCGGCGCCGCGGGGTCAGACGGTGACGGTCTCGGTCCGCTCCGCCCGGGGGCCGGTGGTCCGCTCGGCGGCCGGGGTGTTCTCCCGCGGCGCGGGGAGCACGGCCATGATCGCGGCGGAGATGACGATGGTCGCCGCCCAGGCGAGCCCGTACCTGCCGACGGGGGTGTCGGAGAGCGGTCCGGCGAACCAGTCGCACTTGGTGAAGGCGAGCCCGCTCAGGAGCGCGAGCACCCAGGACACCATCGCCTGCCAGCAGAAGCCGCCCACGTACCAGTACCGGCTGTTCCTGCCGGTGTCCATCAGTGCAGCGGCGTCGTAGCGCACCGCGCGCGAGCGGCGGCGGAACATGTCCACCGCGTAGACGCCGATCCAGGCCGAGAAGGAGACGGCGAGCAGGATCAGGAAGGTGATGAAGGAGCCCAGGAAGCTCTTGGCCACCAGCATCAGCAGCAGGCCGCCGACCAGCGAGATCACGGCGTTGATGCTGACGGCCAGGGCGCGCGGCAGCCGGACGCCCATGGTCTGCGCGGTGAAGCCGGCCGAGTACATGGAGAGGCTGTTGATCAGCAGCATGCCGACGATCGCGGTGAGCAGGTAGGGCACGGCCAGCCAGGTCGGCAGCAGGTCGCCGAGGAAGGAGACCGGGTCGGCGGCGTCCGCCAGGCCGGGCGAGGCCACCGCCATCACGGCGCCCATCAGCACCATCGGCACCATCACCAGGCCGGCGCCGGAGACCGTCACGCCGACGATCTTCCTGCCGGAGGCGGCGTGCGGCAGGTAGCGGGCGAAGTCCGGGCCGGTGGGGACCCAGCTGATGCCGCCGGCGGCGATGGTCCCGATGCCGGCGATCATCATCGCGGTGGTGCCCGCGGGCTTGGAGAAGACCTCGCTCCAGTGCATGGTGGCGACCAGGTAGCCCAGCACCAGGACGCTGAAGACGCCGAAGAGGTACGTCGACCAGGTGTTGCAGACGTTCAGCGCCTTCCGGCCCATGCCGGAGACCAGGAAGGTGCAGGCGACGAAGGCGAAGAGCGTGATCACGATCAGCGCGGTGTTGCTCTTCACGCCGAAGAGCAGGTCGAGGACGGTCAGCACGGCGTAGGCGCCGGTGACGGCGTTGATCGTCTCCCAGCCGAACCGGGCGATCCACAGGATCGCGCCGGGGAAGAGGTTCCCGCGCACCCCGAAGGTGGCCCGGGAGAGGGTCGCGCCGGGCGCACCGCCCCACTTCCCGGAGACCGACAGCACGCCGACCATGCCGAACGAGACGAGCGCGGCGCACGCGGCGACGATCAGGACCTGCCAGAAGTTCAACTGGTTGAACACCACCAGGGCGGCGCCCATGGTCAGCAGCAGGACGCTGATGTTCGCCGCGACCCAGGTCGGGAAGAGCTCGCGGACTCTGCCCTGGCGCTCGTGGTCGGGGACGGGTTCGATACCGCGCGTCTCGATCGCGCCGTCGACGTCGACGGCGGACGGGTTGTCCATGAGGGTGGCTCCGTGCGTGTGAAGCGGGAGATGAATCGGGCAAATGGAACATTTATGGAAGTCTCCGCGCGTAGCGCGGAAGTTGAGTCATCCTACTTGTTCACGATGTAGCCCGATTGACGCGGTTGTCCCCCCGCGGCGGCGGGCAGCCGGGGAAGGGGCTGACGCGTACCCCGTGGTGCGGCCGTGCGGCGTGGCCCGGGTCGAGGGAAATCGGCTGGTCAGGGCGGGGCGGCGCCGGGATGATGCCGGTATGCGCACCTTCGAAGAGCTCGTCGCCGAGGCCGGGGCCGTGTCCGTGGACGGCTGGGACTTCTCCTGGCTGGACGGCCGTGCCACGGAGGAACGGCCGTCCTGGGGGTACCAGCGGATGCTGGCCGAACGGTTGGGCGCGGCCTCGGCGGCCCTGGACGTGCAGACCGGCGGCGGCGAGGTCCTGGCCGGCGCCGCACGCCTGGCGACCGCGGCGTTCGGCGCCGGCGGGGTCGGCGGCGACGGAGCCGGAGCCCCCCGCGCGCTGCCGGCCGCCCTGGCCGCCACCGAGTCCTGGCCGCCGAACGTCGCCCGCGCCACGGAGCTCCTGCACCCGCTGGGCGCGGTCGTCGTCGCGGACCCGGACGAGCCGCCGCTGCCCTTCGCCGACGGCGCCTTCGACCTGGTCACCAGCCGGCACCCGGTGAAGGCCTGGTGGTCGGAGATCGAGCGGGTGCTGCGGCCCGGCGGCACGTACTTCGCCCAGCACGTCGGCCCGGCGTCCGTCTTCGAGCTGGTCGAGTACTTCCTCGGCCCGCAGCCGCAGGCCCGGCAGGCCCGCCGCCCCGAGGGCGAGAGCGCCGCCGCCAGGGCGGCTGGCCTGGCGGTCGTGGACCTGCGCTCCGAGCGCCTGCGGATGGAGTTCCGCGACATCGGCGCGGTGGTCTACTTCCTGCGCAAGGTGATCTGGATGGTCCCGGGCTTCACGGTCGACGCGTACCGGGACCGGCTGCGCGAACTGGACGCCCGGATCCGGGCCGAGGGCCCGTTCGTGGCCCACTCGGCGCGCTTCCTGATCGAGGCCCGCAAGTAGATCGACCGATCCGGTGTCCGCATTGTACAGATATGGAAGGGTTAAGGAAGGGCTGTCAGGTTTGGCCGGCCGTCCCTGCTGGTGAGAGCACCGTTTGGCCCCCCGTGGGGAGAGGCTCCGCGAGCGGAATGTCGAGAGTGGTCGAGTCCCACGTGTGTACTCGTTGGACAGGGTTTGCTCGTACCTATGCTGACCTTTTGCTGACCACGTCTGACGCCCCATCGGCTGTATGCCACAGCCGGAATGGGCAGGTCGCCCTGAGGATTGGCAGGGCTGCGGCCGGCCGCAGCGGTCACCCTCCCGTGTCCTGAGAGGGTCCCTGGTCGGGCCGTCATGCCGGTCAGGCTCGATGCGGAGATGCCATCATCAAGCGCGCCGAGGTCATCGGATAGCAGCCGGGCCCCGACGCGCTGAGGCGGGTGACCCGCGGCGGACGGGTTCGTTGTCCCGGCATCTTCAGCTCCCCGGTGGTGCGGGAGGTGGCGTTGACCACCCCGAGCTGGATCGCGTCACCGGGGCTGACCGAGAAGGCGGCCTTGGTGGTCTCCGTGCTCTGCACCTGCCACTGGCGCGAGAACGAAGCCTGGAAGGCCAGCGCGAAGGTGGCCTTCGCGCCCAGGTGCAACGCGTTCGAACCGGACACCGTCACCGGGAACTCGACCGTGTTCTGCACCTTGTCCTCGGTGGACTGGCCCTTGTCCTTGTATCGCAGGTGTAGAAGCGACTCGGGCGGCCGGTGGCGATCCGGTGCTCGGGGACGGCCGCCAGCACGGTGGTGGCGACGGCCCGGTGCTCGGGGTGGACGCCGTTGAACGGGTGAGTGGCGACGATCACCGGCTGCGCCTCCAGAAGCAGTTGCTGCACGGTGGCGTGGTCGAGCCGGGAGACCTCGCGCAGGTCGGCGCCGAGGGCTGCGGCGCCCTTGCGGGCCTCGTCATCGCGGACGTCGTCGCGATGCGGGACGACGGTGGTGACGGCGGCGTGCCTGGCGTGGAGTGCGAGGGTGGCTCCGGCCCACAGTTCGGCGTCGTCGGGGTGCGCGAAGGCTGCCAGGATCGAGCCCGGCAGGGGGCTGGTCACCAGAGCCCCAGCTTCTCGACGATGTCGGCGGGCTTCGGCAACTGGGGGCTCGCCCCGCCACCGAAGGCGAAGGGGACGTTCACGTCGCGGCGCACCGTGATCATCGCTTCCCAGCGGAGCGCGTCGGCCCAGGCGGTGGTGATCGAGGCGCCCTTGGCGCCGGTCAGCCGCCCGGAGCCGGGCAGGTCGCTCAGCTGCATGCCGTCGCGTAGCAGGGCGGCGGCGAACTTCGGGCCGATGCCGCGGACGCCGGGGATGTTGTCGGACTTGTCGCCGGTGAGGGCGCGGAAGGCCGGCCACTGGGCGGGGGTGACGCCGTAGCGGGTGACGACCTCGTCGGGGGGGGATGATCCGTTGGGAGGACTTCCGGGAGCGGTCGAGGATGCGCACGCGGTCGTCGAGGAGTTGGTAGAAGTCCATGTCCCTCGACATGATGAGCACCGGCCGGGAAGCGGCGGCCCGGGTGGCGAGGGTGGCGATGACGTCATCGGCTTCGGCGTCGTCGACCTCGATCCACCGGATCCGGTACGCGTCCAGGCCGTCCTTCACCGGGGCGAGGAACTGCAGCGGCTTGAGTGCCTCCGGTGTCGCCTCCCGGTTCGCCTTGTACTCCTGGTCGGTGGCCACGCGGTCGGCGGCGCCGTGCTCGCCGTCGAAGACGACCAGGACCTCGGGCGGTGCGACGTCGACATCGTCGCGGATCGTGGCACGCAACAGCGCGAAGAAGGCGAACAGGCCGGTCAGTTCACGGGACTTGTCACGGGAGAAGATCGGGGCGGGGAAACCGAAGGTGCCGGCCCACAGAAGGTTGAACCCGTCGACGAGCAGCAGCGGAGCGGGGGTTACTGGGGTTTCGGGCATCACGACACCGCCTCTGGGAAGAGATCAGCGATTCGGCGCGGCTGGAAGGCGGCCGCTCTCCGATACACGGTCTGTGTAGTCGCGGCGTGCAGTATGTCATCTTCCAGGAGGGTCTGTGCCGCCTTGTGGAGAGCGGCGGGGCCGTCATCGTGGTCGACGAGCAGGTGGTCGTCGTGGCTGGTCGGGGCGATCAGGGCGGGAAGGTTGCCGATCCGGTAGGCGACAACCGGGGTGCCGACGCTCATGGCCTCCAGCGCCACCAGGCCGAAGGTCTCCTTGTGGCTGGGGGCGATCACCACGGCCGCGCCGGCTAGCCAGGGCAGCGCCTCGTCCCAGGCAAGCGCCCCGCGCAGCCGGACGCCCCCGGTACGGGTCGTCGTTCGGCGGCAGCGTTCGAGGAGCTCGGACTGCGAGCCTGCGCTGTCCTCGAACCCGGCCTCGGCGAGGGCTACTTCGACCGGCCGGGTCCACCCCGAGGTGGCCTCCAGCAGGTCGAGGACGCCCTTTTCCGGCCCGAGCCGCGCCAGGACGCGCAGCGCGCCACGAGGCGGAGTTGAGCGGGTTCGGACCCGTCCGTGGGACATGCGTGTAGGCCCGGCGCCGAGGGCGGTGCCGCCGGGTCCTTCCGGGTGGTGCGGTGCCCCTTCCGGGGTTCTCCTGGGGGCTGACGATCCCAGCGGGGGATACATACAAGAGGTTGTTACGAAAACCACCCTCGATATGATCCTCGCCCGACCCATCGCCGGCCCTGAGCGTGCCGGCGCGGACCGATGTGCCCAACTGCCCGGATCCTGTCCCTGCTTGCACCGGATCGCGGCCGAGCCACGGGGGAATCGAGTAGTGGCCATCAGCCGGAGGTGGCGCTTACTTGCGCAATTCGGCAGGATCCCTCCCATGAGGTCTCAGGGCAGCGGGCTCTCACCCGCGTGGATCGCGCGGAAGCTCGTCACTTACGACGAACTCCAGGCAGCGGCAGGCTCGCTGTGGTGGTTGCAGTCCGATCCCGACAACGGCGGGGTCCGGCGCGTGATGCGCCTGGAGAAGGCCGGTACGGCCGCCGCGGTGACACCGTCCGACATCTCGGTCGGGAGCCAGCTGCACGCTTACGGAGATGGCAGCTTCGCCGTAGGGGACGAGGGCCTGTGGTACGTCGGCGAGGACGACTGGTCCCCGCTCAAGGGCGGCGACCCTCAACAGGCTCGGCCGCTACGCTCACACCACGCATTTCCGGATCATGGCCACGAGCGGCGGTGCGTCCGGATTCGGCTGGACCTCGTTGACGGCTGAGTAGCCCCAGGACTCGTACAGTGCGAGCACTTTGCCGTCGCCGGCGGCGGGGTTCACCATCAGGGTGATCCGCTCCTCGGGGCGGTTGCCGGCGAGTTCTTCGTGGATGCGGCGTGCGGCGCCCGTGCCGCGCCATGGGGGGCGGACTCCCAGCTCCTTGAGGGCGAAGACCGGGTCGGCGGTGAGCTCGGGCGCTATCGGCTTGGACATCCGGGTCCACCAGCGGTCGCCGGAAAAGATGGTGTTGCCGTAGGCGTAGCCGATCGGTTCGTTCTCGTCGTAGCCGATGACGGCCTCGAAGCCGGGCTCGCCGCTGTGGCGGTCGAGGCGCTCGGCGAACGTGGTGACGGCGTAGTTGGGGAGGTGAAGCAGCGGTGCGCGCACGTCCGCGTAGAGGTCGATCAGGGTCTGGCGTGCGAGGGGGGTCAGCTCGGTGAAGTGGTGCAGGTCCGGCTCGGTCACGCGGGAGTCCTCCGGGTGTCGTGGGTGTACTGGTCCCAGAGTTGCGCATGGGGACTGTTCGGCGCCACGTTCAGCAGGGCCGAGCTGAAGCGATCGAGCATCCCGGCGACTCGCGGGTGTGCGGCCAACCCTGCCGGGATGGCCATGGCGGTGGTGACGGCGGGTTCGAGGTCGCCCTGGCCGAGCTGGGCGCGGGCGAGGCGGGCGTTGGTGATGGCGCGGCTCCGCTGCATGTGGGGACGGAGCAGGCCGAGGCTTCGGTGAGCGTGGGACTCGGCGTCCTCGTAGCGGCCGAGCGCCAGGTGGGCGGCGAGCGCGAGGGAGTCGAGTTCGGCCTGGTCGTAGTGCGCCACCAGCCAGACCGGGCGGGCGTCGCCGGTGCCCGCCCGGTTGAGCGCGTCCTGGGCGCGGCCGACGGACCGGCGGACGGCGTTCACGTCGCCGGTCAGGCCGTGGATCGCGGCGTGTCGAGCGTGGCCGAGGGAGGCGAAGAGGGGGTCGCGGCGGGCGATCGGGAGGTTGCGGGCGACGTCATTGGCCGCGAGGGCCTCGTTCGGCTTGCGCATGTGTCGGTAGAGGCTGCCGGCGTGGGACCAGATGCGGAACTGGATGGCGGCGTTCCCGGACATCGCGGCAAGGCTCGCGGCTCGCTCGTGGTGTCGCAGTGCGGTGTCGAAGCGTCGGCCGTCGATGGCGGCCCACAGGGCGGAGGACATGAAGGACGCGGCACAACCGAAGAGCGCGGCGCGGACGCGTTGGCTGGCAGCCCCGTGCTGCTGGAGGTCGAGAGCCTCGTCGGCGAGTACTTCGGCGTGAGCTTCGATGCTGAGCTTTCCCCCGTGTCGATGGTCGCTGGCGATCACCTCGGCGAACCGGGCGTTGAGCCGCTCCACGTCGCTGTGGCCGATCCTACGAGGCGCTGCCACGGCAGGGGAGCCGACCGCGAGTGCGGTTCCGGTCACGGCGGTCATGAAAGATCGTCGCTTCACATCATCCTCCGGGTGCACGCGATTGCCTCCCCCGGGTTGAACGAACCCGAGGTCTGGACCAGTACACCCGAATACTGCCCTGAGCGCTTCCCGATGTTTGGCTGGCGGCCAACTGGTCTTGGCCGTCAGCCAGTTGTGGACCGTTCGCTCTGATGCGGTGCCCGGCTTTCCCGTCAGGCGGCCGATCTCCAGGTTGACGCGATGGGCCAACTCGGCCTGTGTCAGGCCGAGGTCGTCCATGAATCGGCGAAGTGCGAGGTTGTCCGCCATGTGCACAAAGTAGCGCCGCGACTACTGACGCGCACGCTTTCGAGTAATGGGAAGGTCAAGTTTTCGGTCGTCCGCGAGTGCGGGCTGCCGAGTTCTTCCTGACCCTTGGTGCTCCGAGGGCCGTTGACTGGATGCAGTCGTCCGAAGGCTCCGCTGATCGGCGGACCTGGACGTGCGTGCCAGCGGCACCAACTCACCCTGCACTCAGGAGACTTCATGAACGATCGTCATGGCGTGGAGCGTCACCGCTTGAAGAGGGCCGTCGTGACCGGAGCGGCCGGTTTCATCGGCTCGCACCTGGTCGACGCGCTCCTCTCAGCCGGGGCCACCGTCGTCGGCGTGGATCGCCGGGATCCCGGGACCGACCCCGTGGCGGCGACCAACCTCGCGGACGCCCTGGGCCACCCGGGCTTCACCTTCGTCGCCGCCGACCTGAGGACCTGCCCGGTCGCGGCGCTGTTCCTCCAGGCCGACGCCGTCTTCCACTTCGCCGGCATGCCGGGGGTGCGCGGGTCCTGGGGCGAGCGGTTCGCCGAGTACACCGGCTGCAACGTGTTCGCGACCGAGCGGGTGCTGGCCGCTTGCGAGGACGTTCGCGTTCCCCGGCTGGTCTACGCCTCGTCGTCCAGCGTGTACGGCACCATCCGCGAAGGCGCGTCCGGCGAGCAGCGGACGCCGACGCCGGAGTCGCCGTACGCGGTCAGCAAACTGGCTGGCGAGCAGCTGTGCCTCGCACACGCGGGCAAGGCCTCGTCGGCGGTCACCGCGGTGGCGCTGCGGCTGTTCACCGTCTACGGCCCGCGTCAGCGGCCGGACATGCTGATCGGCCGCGCACTCGCGGCGGCGCTGGGAGGTGCCGCCCTGAACCTGTACGGGAGCGGCGACCAGCGCCGGGACTTCACGTACGTCGGCGACGTCGTCCAAGCCGCGATCGCCGGCGCGACCACCGGGATCGAAAGCGCCGTGCTCAACATCGGCGCCGGTGTCAGCACCAGCGTGCTCGACGTCCTGGCCGCGATCGAGGAACTGACCGGCCGCCCCGTGCCGGTCAACCGGATGCCGGCTAAGCCCGGCGACGTGGACGCCACCCTCGCCGACCGCTCCCGGGCCGGTGAACTCCTCGGCTGGAAGCCCTGCACCGCCCTCGTCCAGGGCATCTCCCGCCAGCTCGCCCACCTCACGGCCAACTCCCCGCAGATCGCGAGCGCCTGAACGGTCCCGTCCCGACGTCCAACGGAGTCGCTGTGTTCGTCACCGCCGCCGACAGCGCGAACGCGTTGTTCACCCGTGCCGGCAAGACCATCCTGAGCCAGGGCCGCAGCGTCGCGCCGCGCGGCATGGCCACGGCCGAGCTCATGGGGGCCTACCTCAAGTTGACCGACCCCACGGCCCGGCTCGTCCATCTGGACCCGCACCGGGTGCTCAACCCGGCGTTCGCCGCCGCCGAGACGGTCTGGATTCTCTCCGGCTCCAGTGCCGACTGGATCCACGACTTCAACAGCCGCCTCGCCGGCCTCACCGACCACGGCGCCCTCCAGGGCGCCTATGGGCCGCGGCTGCGGCGCTGGCACGGGCAGCTGGACCAGCTCGACTACGTCCGGCGCCAGTTGACGCGCGACAGCGAGAGCCGTCGGGCCGTCGTTCAGATCTTCGACCCCAGGAGGGACACCGCCGGCCACAAGGACGTCCCCTGCACCCTCGGCTACCGCTTCTACCTGCGCGCCGGCCGCCTGGAGATGCACACCAGCATGCGGAGCCAGGACGTGTGGCTCGGTCTCCCGTACGACCTGATCACCACCACCGTTCTGCACGAACTGATGGCCGGCTGGCTCGGCGTCGAGGTCGGCGACTACCACCACCACGTCGACTCCCTGCACCTGTACGCCCAACACCAGGACAGCTCCTGGCAGTTGCCCGTCGAGGAGGAGCCCTCACGACGGTGGCAGCCGGTCGGCGTCCCGTGGGACGACTTCGACCCGGTGCTGAAGCAGGTGACGGCAGGGGAGGCCGTCGGGCATCCGGTCTGGGACGGCTTCGCCGCGGTCCTGGCCAGCTACCGGCTCTGGAAGGCCGGGCGGTGCGACGAGGCCCGTGCCCGGGCCGCCGAGGTGAGCGGGCCGCTGCCCGAGGCGATGGGGCTCTGGTACGACCAGCGCGAGCAAAAGGTCCCGCTCGCCCCGATGCCGGCACCGGCGATCCCGGCGAAGTGGTGACCGGGGTGACCGCGAACCGCAGCGCCGTGCTGGGCCTGTGCTCCTACACCCACGACTCCGCCGCCGCTCTGGTCGTCGACGGCCGGCTCGTCGGCTTCGTGGAGGAGGAACGGCTCAGCGGCGTCAAGCACGACAAGCGCTTCCCGACCCTCGCCGTGGAATGGCTCCTGGAGGAGGCCGGCCTGGCCCGCGCGGACGTCGACACCGTCGCGTACAACTTCACGCCGCAGCTCTACCTGCGGGCGGTTCCCGCCGCGCTCGCCCACGCCGTGCGGCTGGCGACGTCGGCCAGGGCCCTGCCGAGGGCCCGCTCGTTCGCCAAGGTCGCGGCCAACACCCGCGGACGCCTGGCGCGCCTGTCCGGAGCCTTCCCGAACGCTTCCGTTCAGCCCGTCCTCCACCACCGGGCCCACGGCCTGTACGCCTTCGCCGCCTCCGGCTATGAGGACGCCGCCGTGCTGGTGGTGGACAGCCTGGGGGAGGTGCAGGCCACCACGATCGGGCACGCCCGACGGAACGCGAACGGCTGCTCGTACCGGATCGTCCACGCCCAGGACGACCCGGCCTCGCTCGGCTACGTCTACGGCGCGGTCACCGAGCACCTCGGCTGGCAGCGGGGCGATGAGGAGGGCACTGTCATGGCGCTGGCCGCCCTCGGCGACCCGGGACGGCTCCGGCCGCTGTTCGCCAAGGCCGTTCGGCTCACCACCGACGGCTTCGCTCTCGACCACCGGCTGATCGGGCTGCGCGTCATGGACAGCCGTTTCCCGCGGCTGACGGCCGCCTTCACGGCGTTCACCTGCCCGCCTCGACGGCCCGATGAGGCGGTCGAAGCGGTCCACGCGGACCTCGCGGCCGCGCTCCAGGAGCGCACCGAGCAGGTGATGCTGCACCTGGCGCGGATCGCCCGCGAGCGGACGGGCGCTCGGCTGCTGTGCGTCGGCGGGGGAGTCGCGATGAACTGCGTCAGCATCGGGAAGATCATCGCCTCCGGACTGTTCGACGAGGTCGCCGTTCCACCGGCGCCGGGCGACTCCGGCACGGCTATCGGCGCCGCGACCGCCGTCCACCTCGGCCGGCACGGGAACCTTCCGGCCGGGTTGGCCCGGTCCTGCTACCTTGGGCCGGCATTCCCCGGCCTGGAGCTGTCCTCCGAGCCGCGGCCCGGCATGACCGCCAGGCGGCTGCTCGACCCGGCCGGACACGTCGCCGGCGAGCTCGCCCGGGGGACCATCGTCGGAGTGTTCCAGGGCAGCGGGGAGGCCGGGCCGCGGGCGCTCGGGAACCGTTCGATCCTCGCGTCGCCGCTGCGGGACGGCGTCGTGGAACGGCTCAACTCCACGGTGAAGTTCCGGGAGCCGTTCCGCCCGTTCGCGCCGGTCGTGCTGGCCGACCGGGCCGACGACTACTTCACCCTCGGCCAGGAAGCGCCGTTCATGTCGATGGCCTCGCCGGTCACCGACCTGGCCCGCGAGCGGATCCCGGCCGTCGTCCACGCCAACGGGACCGCTCGGGTGCAGACGCTGGCGCCCAGGGACAACCCGCTCCTCGCCGGGATCCTGGCGGCCTTCGTCGAGATCACGGGCGTGCCCGTGCTGATCAACACCTCCTTGAACGTCAAGGGCAAGCCGATGTGCGGCACGCCGGAGATGGCGCTCGACTGCCTGGCCGAGTCCGGGCTGGACGCGCTGCTGGTCGGGGACTGGTGGGTGACCAAGGTATGAGGATCGGCTACAGCTTCTGGGGGTTCCTCGGGTCCGGCATCACCGACACCCCCGACGGCGGACGGAGCCACCGCCGCACCCTGTTGGACGGGCTCACCGCCCGCGGCCATGACGTCATCCTGTTGCAGGCCGACAGGGACCTGGCGGAGGCCGGCACCGATCTCACCGCCCACTACACATGGGACGGCGGCCTCCCCGAGATCGACGCCCTGTTCCTGGAATGGCGCTGGCCGATCCCCGAACGCAACACCACGCCGTGCGGCAGCGAAGGACATACCTGCGACCTCCACCGGCAGCGGGAACTCCTCGACCACTACACCCATCACCATGGCGTCCGTACGGTGCTCTGGGACAAGGACCAGCAGCTGCCCGCCGACGACCCGCTTCGAGCCGTCGGCCACGTGCAGGTCTGCGAACCGGCCCTGCACCCCTCGCGGGGAAGCGAGAGCCTGCTCTTCCCGGTCGACGACGACGCGCTCGACCGGGCACACCCTGCGGCTCTCGCCGCCCACGGGCGCGTACTGCCGCTGGTGTACATCGGCAACCAGTACGACCGCGACGCCGCCTTCGACCTGTACTTCGCCCCGGCCGCGGCCCGGCTGCCGCACAGGGTCACCGGGAAGTGGACCGACACCGCCCGATGGCCGGATGTGAACTTCACCGGACGCATCCCCTTCGCCGACGTCGCTCCGCTCTACGAGGCCTCGGTGACCACCGTGCTGCTGGCCCCCGAGCGGTACGCGCGGAGCGGCCAGTTCACCCAGCGCATCTTCGAGTCCGTCCTCGCCGGCTGCCTGCCCCTGGTGCCGGCCACCTACCGGGGCGCTGACGCGGTTGTGCCGCGGGAGCTGGTCGTCACCAGCGGCCCCGACGTACTGGCCACCGTCACCGCGCTCGCCCGCATCACCGGCAGCCGGGCCCACGCCGTCTTGATCGCCCGCTGCATCGACGGGCTCGACCGGTTCCGCCTCACCCGCCAACTGCGCACTATCGACCGCGTGCTGAACGGCACGCCGACCCCGCTCCCACCGACGGAAGGAAACCGCAGGTGAACCCGCTCCCGCCCGTGCTTCCTGGGATCCAGCGGATCGAAAAGCTCTACCTGGAGCTTCTCTTCCGCTGCAACTTCTCCTGCACGACCTGCTACCACGGCGAGGACCTCAAGCGGCCCGACACCGTCACCGTCGACCAGGCCACCGCCGCCCTCACCTACTTCCTCGCCCGCTTCGACTGCCGCGAGGTGTGCCTGCTGGGCGGGGAGCCCCTGCTCTTCGAGGGCTTGCCGACCGTCCTGACCGTTGCCAAGTCGCTCGGCTACGGTACCGAGATCTGCACCAACGGCTACAAGCGGCGGGCCTTCCTCGCCCGCGCCGCCGAGCACCTCGACATGCTGCGGGTCTCCCTGGACGGCGGCACGGCCGCGGCCCACGACCGAATCCGACGGCCGGGCTCCTTCGAGGCCGCCTTCGACACCCTCGCCTGGGCCCTCGGCCGGAACCTCCGGTTCGGCGCGACCTGCACCCTTACCGGGGAGAACATCGCGACCATCCCGGCCCTCGCCGAGCGACTGCGCGACCTCGGTGCCGGCGACCTGATGCTGCACCGTGTCCGTCCGGTCGGCAACGCCGCCACCAGCGGAGTCACCGCCGTCACCTGGGGACAGGCCGAGGACCTCCACGAACAGCTGAGCGCCATGGACCTCGGCGGGATGAAGGTCAACACCGACATCCTGCTGCCCGAGCGGTGCCCGCCGCCCAGCGACGTCGTGGAGAAGCTGGAGATCGCGCCCGACGGGCGGGTCTACCTGTCCTGCGCCGAGGCCGCCGGCCCCGGACGGGAGGTCCGCTTCGACTTCGACCGGGCCGTCCTGGTCCCCGTCGAGGCGCCGTGAGCGGGTCGAAGAGTCCCGCCTCGGGCACCGGCCGAGGCCGAGCACGATCCGGTCCGTCGCCAGCCTCGGTAGCCTGTGGCGACATGGACAGGATCGCCATCATCGGCTGCGGCGGCAGCGGCAAGACCACCCTCGGACGCCAGCTCGCCGACAAGATCAACGCCCCCGTCACCCACCTCGACGGCGTCTACTACGACTCCGACTGGAACACCCTGCCGCCCGAGGAGTTCGCGGCGGTCCAGGAGGAACTCGTCGCCGAACCGCGCTGGGTGATCGACGGGAACTTCGCCTCCACCCTCCCCATCCGCCTCAGGCGAGCCGACACCGTCGTCTTCCTCGACATCCCCCCGATCGTCTGCCTCTGGGGGATCCTGCAGCGCCGTCGCCGCTACCGCGGCGGACAGCACACCGAGCAGGGCGTTTTCGACCGCATCCACTGGGGCTTCATCCGCTACGTCCTCGGCTTCCGGCGCCACATGCGACCCAAGGTCCGCGCCCTGATCGCCGAGCACGCCGGCCACGCCCGCGTCGTCACCCTCACCAGCCGCCGGGCCGCACGCCGCTTCGTCGAGGGCGTGCCTCCTCGAACATGATCCGACCCCCTCCCCGGGAAGGCTCCACCTGTCCATGACCGCCAACCCGTTCCTCGACACCGACCGCGTCCGCGACACCCTGTACTCCGACGCGGGCCGCCTCGCCCAACGCACCACCGCACTCGCCCGAGCCAAGACCTTCGGCCGACACCCGGCCGCCGTCATCGCGGAACTCGCCGCCGATGGGCCGCGCGGTACCGTCCTCGACATCGGCTGCGGGCGCGGCACCACTACGGTCGTGCTCGCCGAGCGCCTCGACCCGCCGAAGCTCATCGCCTTCGACCAGTCCGTCGCCCTGCTCAGCGAGGCCCAGCGGCGGCTGGCCGGGCGGATGGGGGTGCGGTACATGCGCGGCGACTTCCACACCATCGCCCTGCCCGACGCCTCGGTCGCGGTCGCTGCGGCTGCGTTCTGCCTCTACCACTCGCCGGAGCCTGCGGCGGTGGTCGCGGAGATCGCCCGCTGCCTGTCGCCCGGCGGGCTGTCCATCACGGTCACCAAGTCCGCCGACAGCTACCGGGAGCTGGACGAGGCGATCGCCGCCAGCGGCCTGGACCCGGAGGCGGCCGACCGGCCGAGCCTGTACGAGACCTTCCACAGCGACAACCAGGCCGACATCGTAAGTAGTTGCCTGGACATTCGGGAGATCATCCACGACGAGCACCGTTTCCGCTTCACCGGCGCCGCGCACATCGCCGCCTACGCCGCCACCAACCCCAAGTACCAACTCCCCTCCGATGCGCGGGAGATCGCCGAGAGGCTGCGGCAGACGATCGGCGACGGCCCGCTGGAGACAGCCTCGACCGTCACCTACGTGGTGGCTGCCCGCCGATGAGGACCTTCACCAAGACCTACGACCACCCGCTGCTCCAACAGCGCTCCCTCGCCCACCAACGGTGGATCGCCGGCGTCAACCCGGACGTTCGCACGCCGCAGGTCGTCGAACAGCGTCCCGGGGAGATCGTCTATGAGCACCTTGACGGTTGCCACGTCGGTCCGGCCGATCTGGTCGTCGTGGCCGACCTCCTCGGCCACCAGCACACCTCCGCCTACCTCAGTGTGCTGAAGGACGCTCGCCCGGACACGGCCTTCACCAGCGGCGGCACCACCATCGACGGGTTCGTCGACGGCCGGCGCGAGCGGCTCCGGCGCCTCCTGGCCTCCGGATCCGTACCCGGCCCCGCCCTGACTCCCGAGGCGGCCGCCGGCTGGCTCCAGCGGGCCGCCGACATGCCGGCCGCGTTCTACAAGGACGCCAATCCGCGCAACTTCCTCGTCACCGACACCGCGGTGGCCGTCATCGACTTCGACTCCCTCACCCTCGCGCCCTTCGGGTACGACCTCGCCAAGCTGGTGGTCAGCACGACCATGACCAGCGGCCCGCTGGTCCAGCACACCGTCCAACAGGCCCTCGACACCTACAACGACCACCCCAGAAGCCGCGGTCTGCCCGGCCGCTCCCGGCGCGAGTTCGCGGCCTGGTGCGAGTTCCACCACGCCCTCACCGCCCAGAAGCTGGCGGCCGTGCCCGGGGTACGGGTCACCCCGGGCACCTCGATGAACATCCGGATCGGCACCGCGAAGGGCGAGCAGATCGACTCGCTGAGCTCGAACGCGGTGCCCGCGTCCGCGCTGGGCACGACCGTCACTCCGCCCGTGGTCTCCGGCTCGCTCACCTCGCTGCCGGAGAACTTTCTGGTCGTCGACGAGCACGCGGCTCAGTCCGACGGTCTCTCGGTCGGGGAGCAGGTGGTCACGCTGCTGCCGTCCGGCGCGCGGGTGTCGACCGTCGTCGCGGCGGTCGTCGCACGCGGCCTGAACGGTGACGACACCTATCTGTCCGCGTCGCTGACCGGCGCGGTGATGCCGAGCCGGGTCTACCTCGACTCCCAGACGGGCGCGGGCCGGCCGCTCGACGAGCAGCAGACGGTGGCGGTGAACCAGGCGCTGGCCGGCTCCGGTGCGCGCATCGTGACCTACGACGACTACCTGGAGGCCCAGCGAGCGCACGCCGCGGAGCAGACGGACAACGCCGCGGTGATCGTCCTGGGGATCGCGCTGGCCTACGCGCTGATCGCGGTCGCCAACACTCTGATCATGGCGATGGCCGGACGACGGAGGGAGTTCGCCCTGCTCGGGATGGCCGGCGTGGTGCGCAGCCAGATCGTGAAGGTGGCCGCAGCCGAGTCGGCCATCGCGGTGGTCGTCGCCACCGTGCTCGCCGCCGTAGCGACCGGCCTCGCCGCAGTGACCCAACACGTCTCACTGAGCAGGCTCGCGACCGCACCACCGACGGTGATCCCGTGGACCCAGATCGGGGGGACCATCGCGCTGTGCGCCCTCGTCACCCTGGTCACCGCGTTGCAAGCGACCGGGCGGGCTACCCGTCAGTGGGCGATCGAAGCCGCAGGCATCCGGGAATAGGACCGGTCGGCCGGGACCACGTGCGAGCCGCTGGTTCGTTCCCAGCTCTCGTCAGCCACTGCGGCCAGCGGCTGCTCGGTGTCCCTGCCGAGCGCCTGATCGAACCCGGTAGCCGTGGCTCTCCCGTGCGCGGTGACCGTGTGGGTGCGGTGTTTTGAGCAGCGCGCGTGCGCGGTGATGGGCCGACCGGTCTGGCGGCCGATGTATTCCAGGAACCATCCGGCGCCGGCCCGGAGTACGCCGTCGCTGTCCCGGTGGACAGGGCAGCCGCATGAAGCACAGCGGGCACAGCGGGCGCGGCGGGCGCGAAGCGCGTGGGGCGTACGGGCCCGCGGGCATCGGGGCGCGCGCGGGTTTCGGCCACCCCGGTGGGCGACTGGCGCGCGGGGCCGTCTTGCCGGGCCCCGGGCCGCTCGCTTCGATGGCCGCATGGGCCGAGACGACCTCGTCATCCTGACCGATCACAGCTCGACCGAAGGCAGCCGGGAGGTACTGGCCGACGCCGCGCGGGCCGTCACCGGCCGGGCGCCCGTGCTGCTCGACGCCCGGTGCTTCATGGCCGGCGGGGGCGGCCGGATCCGCTCCGACGGCGGGGGCGGGCTGCGCCTGGAGGCGGAGGGGCGCGTCGTGGCCGCCGACACCGTGGTGGTCTACGAGATCCCGCCGCACCGGCGGCGGGAGTTCGCGGCCTGCCAGCGCCTGCTGCGCGCGCACGGAGCCCGTTCGCTCGGCACCGACCCGCGCTCCTGGCGGGCGGCCACCGAGAAGGACGCGACCGTGGCGCGGTTCGTTCGCGACGGCGTCCCGCACATGCCCACCATCGCGTTCTCCCGGCCGGGTGCGCGGGCCGTCGCCGCGGCCTTCGAGCGCCTCGGCGGCGACGTCTGGGCCCGCCCCTGCGTCGGCATGGGCGGCGACGACGTCTTCCACGTCACCAGCCACGCCCAGCTCGCCGCCGCGGCGCGGTACTACGAGCAGGCGGGACTGGACTGGCTGATCGCCCGGGACGCCCGCAACTTCACCCCGGAGGGCGTCCGTCACCAGTACCGGGTGGTGGTGCTCGACGGCCGGGTGGTCCGCGCCGTGGAGCACGTCCAGGCCGACCCGGACGCCCCCTGCAACGAGAGCCGGGGCGCGGTCTCCACCGTGCTCGCGACCGATGGGCTGCCCGCGGGCCTGGACCGGTTGGCGATCCGGGCGGCCGCCTCCCTGGACCTTCCGCTGGCGGGCGTCGACCTGGCGGCCGAGAGCGGCGGTGTGGTGTTCGAGGTCAACGTCCACCCGGCGTTCGGTGACGGCGCGCTGGAGCAGGTCGCCGTGCCGTACGTGGCCGCGCACCTGACGCCCGGGCACCGACCCTGACCGGCCCCGGGGGCACGGGTCCCGGCACCGCCGCCGACCGGCCCCGGGCGCAGTGCACTGCCCCGGCTGTACGGGCCCCAGCGATACGGCCAGTTATGCGGGCCCCGGGCACACCGGCCCCAGGTGCACCGCCGCAGGGCACCGCCGCCGGCCGCCGGGCCGGGGCCCGGCGGCCGTCAGCTCCGCAGGACGGCGGCCAGGACGGACGGGCGGAACAGCAGCGTCGGCGGTGCGACCAGCGACATCACCTCGTGGAAGGCGGCGGTGACCGCCGGGTCGTTCACGGAGGCGGCCAGCACCTTGTCCAGGAAGCGGTGCTGGAGCTTGAGCAGGGCGCCGGAGGGGGCGCCGGTGGTGGCGGCGAAACGGGCGTCCTCGCTGCAGGACATCACCCACGGGTTCTTCGACGCGGCCGCGATCTCGCGCCGGGCGTCCCGGGCCGTGGCGTGGCCGATGCCGCCGTGCCGCAGGGCGGTCCGGCGCAGCGCCTGGGCGCAGAACAGCGCGACCGTGACGCCCTGGCCGTAGACCGGGTTGAAGGTGCTGACCGCGTCGCCGACCACCACCAGGCCGTCGGGGGAGCTGCGTTCGTAGTGCCGGCGCACGCCCGGGCCGGGGACGAAGCCGCGCACCTCGCCGTCCGGTTCGGCGTTCCGGAGGGCCTCGCGGATGCTCTGGTCGCGCAGCAGCCCGACCTGCTTGGTGAACCCGGCCTCGCCGGGCTCGGGTTCGGCGCCGCGCATGCCGGCGACGCTGACGATCCACCGGTCGCCCTCGACCGGCAGCAGCACCCCGAGCCGCGGCGCGTCGGGGGCCTTGGTCTGCAGGTAGATCGCCCGGTGGCCGAGGTCGACGCCGGCCGGGCGGTGGAAGATCCGGGAGGAGTAGGAGACGCCGGCGTCGACCCGCTCCTCGGGCACCGCCGGGTGGCCGAGTTCGGCCAGCCACTGCGGCGCCGAGGTCGAGCGGCCCGCCGCGTCGACCACCAGCTCGGCCGGGATCTCCCGGACCTCGCCGCGCTCGGGGCCGCGCTCGCGGATCCGCACCCCGGTGACGGCCCGCGCCGAGCCGAGCAGGCCGACCACGTCGACGCCCTCGAGGAACTCGATCGAGGGCTCGGTGCGGACCCGGTCCAGCACCACCTTGTCCAGGACCGGTCGGGTGCAGGAGAGGAAGCCGAGCTGGGCCGGGTACTGCGCCATCCAGCCGGCGGAGCTGAGCCACTTGAGGTCACCCGAGACGGCGACCCTGGTCGCGCCCGCGTCGGCCAGCTGCTGCCTGATGCCGGGCATCATCTCCTCCAGCGCCCGGTGGCCGGCCTCCAGCACCAGGTGCGCGTGCCGGCCCTGCGGTACCCCGGCCCGGAACGTCGGCTCCGCCGGGTAGCGGTCCCGCTCCACCACCACGATCCGCTCGGCGTGCCCGCGCAGCGCCCAGGCCGCCACCGTGCCGGCGAGCCCGCCGCCGATCACCACCGCCGTGCCCCGTCCGGGGGCCGTGTCCGAAGAAGTCATGACACGTAGCGTAGTGGCGCGGACGGGGCCGGTGGGCGTGCAGGCCGGACGAACGGGCCTGGTCCGGGCGGGTGTTGACGCCCCTGCACGCGGGGCGCACGACCCGCGCCGGGCCGGGTGCCCGAGCGCCCGCCGGACCGGGTGCCCGCCGAACCGGGTGCCGAAGAGCCGCGCGCCGCCGGAGCACCGGGCGCCGCCGGAGCACCGGGCGCCGGCGGAGCACTCGGGCCCGGCCGGACAGCCCGCGGGGCCGGTGGCGGACGGACCGCCACCGGCCCCGGGCCGTCATGGGACCGGACCTACGGCGACTCCTCCTGCAGCAGCGCGGCGATCTGGAAGACGTCGTTGCTGACGTCGAAGAAGGTCTCGATGGTCGGTGTGGCCGCACCGTTGACGGCCACGAAGAACGTGCGCAGGCAGCCGTTGTTGGTCAGCAGGTAGCCGGCCACCGCCTGACCGCTCACCGCGATCCGGTCGTTGAGACGGTCGCCGCCGATCGCGCTGCCCGGCTTGACGAAGACCTTGCCCTTGGCCGGGCAGTCGGTGGTGCAGGTGAGGGCACCGGAGCCGTCCACGCCGAGGATCGGCAGGGAGAGTCGGAAGGCGTCCGCGTCGGGGGTGCGCAGCCAGTATGCGAGGACCTGGTTGAGCCCCCGCGGGGTGACCCGGTCGACGGGGTCGCCGCCGCGTCCGTCGGCGAGCTGGAACTGGTCCGGGTCGGCGTGGGCGACGTCGGCCAGGAAGGCGTGGACGACGGGGTAGCCGGCGTCGCAGTCGGTGCTGCCGGCGGCGACGGCCATGTTGCACAGGGCGAGGTTGGCGCCGAGGTTGTGGCTGATCTTCAGGATCAGCTTGGCGTACTGGCTGTACGGCGGGGAGACGAAGGCGGCGACCTGCGGGTCGCCGGTGTAGTCGGCGGGCAGGGCGTCCTGCGGGTTGGGGCCGGTCGGGTCGGCGGTGACGGTGACGCCGGCGCGGGCGAGCGCCTCGATCAGGGCGGTGCGCCCGAAGGCGTTCGGGTCCTTGACGGGGGCGGTGTGCAGGACGGGCTGCGCGTCGGCGGCGACCGTCCCGGAGAGGGTGATCCGGGTGCCGTCGGGGGAGGCGGAGACCTGGACGTCGGTCGGGCCGCCCGCCTCCACCGTCCGGACGGTGGAGGTGACCTGGTACGGCGCCACCTGCGGGCGCCAGTCCAGCCGGGCGGCTTGTCCGGGTGAGGTGGGGGTGGCCAGCAGGTCGATCAGGTTGTCGTTGATGATCAGCGGGGTGGGCTGGGGGTCGAGTGCCGGGGGAGTGAAGATCCGGGGGTCGACGATGACGTCGCCGTTGACCCGGGTGATCCCGGAGTCGCGGACCTGCCGGGCGAGCTGGTCGATCCCGGCGAGCGGGTCCTCCGGGGTGAGGGTGGCGCCCGGGAGGTCGTTGGCGTAGGTGTGGTCGATCACGGTGTAGTCGACCGAGCCGTCGGGTTTGGTGCGCCCGCCCATGGTGAGGTCGCCCTGGGCGACCAGGGAGAGGTCGCCGGTGAGGGTGGAACCGGTGCGCCGGCCGATGGCGTGGATCGGCGTGGTGAAGCGGTGGTCGGGGCCGAGGGCGTGCCAGGCGCCGGAGATCGTCACCACCTTGGCGGTCGAGCCGGGGATGAAGCGCTGGTCCGGGAACTGCGCGTGGATGGTCTCGCCGCTGGCCGGGTCGACCTCCAGCAGGCCCCACTGGGCGTGCTGGTAGGCGGGTTTGGCCATGATGGCCCGGATGGCGGGGGAGAGGCGCTCGCCGGAGTCGGGGGCCGGTGCGGCGGTGGCCGTCCCGGTCGCCGCCGGCCCGGTGACGGCCAGCAGCGCCGCGCCGGCGGCGGCCCAGGCCCGGAGCCGACCGGGGGTCGTCAGTCTCATGGGAGATCAGCCGTTCTGGAGTCGGGGCCCGGAGGCTGCCCGGGCGGTCACCGCCGCATCGTAGGGAGGCGGGCGGTGGTCGGCGGGGCGGGCCGCGCCGGGTGGCCGGAGTGCGCGGCGAACGTCATCCGGTCGGCCGACCGGCACCGGCTTCGGCACCGGCCGCGGACCGGCTCCGGCACTGGCCGCGGACCGGCACCGGCTCCGGCCGCGGACCGGCCGACGGGGGCGCCCGGGGCGGGCCCGGCGGCGCGCACGGTGTGCCGGTTTGACAAACGCCCTTGCCGTAGCGGCGAATGACGGACATGGCCGACGAAGACTTCGAGAACGTCCTCACCACGGTGGGCCCCCGGCTGCGCGCCCTGCGGCGCGAACGCGGCACCACGCTCGCGGCCCTGGCCGCCGCCACCGGGATCTCGCTCAGCACCCTCTCCCGGCTGGAGTCCGGGCAGCGCAAGCCGACCCTGGAGCTCCTGCTGCCGCTGGCGCGGGAGTACCGGGTGCCGTTGGACGAGTTGGTCGGTGCACCGGCGACCGGCGATCCCCGGATCCACGCGCGCCCGGTGACCAGGAACGGCCAGACCGTCGTCCCGTTGACCCGTCACCTCGGGGGCCTGCACGCCTACAAGCAGATCATGCCGCCCGGTCACGGCACCGGGCCCGGGCTGGAGTTGAAGGTGCACGAGGGCTACGAGTGGCTGTACGTGCTGTCCGGCCGGCTCCGCCTGCTGCTCGGCTCGCACGACCTGGTCCTGACGGCGGGTGAGGCGGCCGAGTTCGACACCCGCACCCCGCACGCCTTCGGCAACGCCGGGCCGCAGCCCGTGGAGTTCCTCAGCCTGTTCGGCCCCCAGGGTGAGCGGATCCACGTCAGGGCGCGCCCGGGAACCTCTGTTCGGTAGGTTCGTTCCCTGACAGGGAGTCCGTTCCGGGCTCCCGTCAGGCCGTCGGGAGGGGCCGCGAATTATGAGTGTGCAGCAGAGCACGGAGTCCGGCGAGAGCGGTGGGGCCGGGGAGCGGGTGGGGACCGCGGCGGCCGGGTCGCCGGGGCCGGGCGGGAAGGCCGGGCGCAGGAAGCGTCCGTTCTGGCAGGAGCTGCCGATCCTGCTGGTGATCGCCCTGCTGCTCTCGCTCGGGATCAAGACCTTCTTCGTCCAGGCGTTCTCGATCCCCTCCGGCTCGATGGAGCAGACCCTGGAGATCGGTGACCGGGTCCTGGTCGACAAGCTGACCCCGTGGTTCGGCGCCGAGCCCGAGCGCGGGGAGGTGGTGGTCTTCCGCGACCCGGGCGGCTGGCTGGAGGGCGCCCCGACGCACTCGGGCGGTTCGGTGATGAGCACCGTTCAGAAGGCCCTGAGCACCGTCGGTCTGATGCCCTCGGCGGACGAGAAGGACCTCATCAAGCGGGTCATCGCGGTGGGCGGGGACACCGTGGAGTGCAAGGCGGGCGGCCCGGTGAGGGTGAACGGCGTCGCGCTCGACGAGCCGTACCTGTTCCCCGGCTCGACGCCCTGCGACAACGACCCGGTGGGCACCGTCACCGTCCCCAAGGGCAAGCTGTGGGTGATGGGCGACCACCGCAACAACTCCCGGGACTCCCGGCCGCACCACAACGAGACGGGTGACGGCTTCGTGCCGGTGGACAACGTCGTGGGCCGGGCCTTCGTGGTGGCCTGGCCGCTCTCGGACTGGTCCACGCTGCCCGTCCCGGACACCTTCGACAAGGTGCCGTCGGGTGCCGCCGCAGCCCCGGCGGCGACGCCGTCGGTTCCGGGGGCGGTCGCGCTGGGTGCCGTGCTGCCGGTCGCGCTCTGGCGTCGCCGCCGGGGTGCCGCTCCGTCCCCGGTCTCCCGGGCGCGTTCGGTGCTGAGTGCCCGTCGGGGGCGCGACTGAGACGCCCCCGGGCCGCGGGCCGCCCCGCCGTCGGTGGCGAAACCCCCTCCGTGATCCTCTACACGCCTGTAGAGTCCCGGGGTGAGCTGCACGCGCGGTCGCGTGGCCGCCCGACCGGGGAGGCCGCGGCCGGGGGTGGGTCGGGAGGCGGAACCGTGACGGAGAGTCGGCGCAGTCCTGCGCCCGCCGGGGAGTCGGCGGAGCCGGACGTCCAGTGGGTGTACCAGCCGGTCGAGGTGGACCTCGGCGGCGGCACCTGGGCGTCCGGGCGGATCAGCGGCTGGTGGCGGGACGACGCCGGGGAGCGGTGGTGCCGGCTGAGGGTCAGCCGCAGCGGCCGGCCGGCCTGCTGGGAGCGCTTCGACCCGGCGCGGGTCCTGCTGCTGCCGGTGGCCGGGCTCTGAACCACCGTGCGGACCGGGGCAGGCCCGGGCCCCGTGCGCCGGGCCGGGCCGATCGGGGCAGGGCCGACTGGGGTCCGGGCGGGCGGTGACCGGTCCGCCGGGGAGCCCCCGCGGGGCCGGAACCGGGCCGGCGGGCGCGTGCGTCCCCTGGAGCGGCGATCGCGAGACGCTGCCGCGGACGGCTTTACCCGTACGAGATTCACAACGGATGAAGGCGTGTGCGATTCTGTGCAGCGCCTCGTGACCCGCCGTCCTTGTCGGGACCCGGGGGGCCCGGGGACCGCCGACGCGCCACTTCAGCCACCGGGGACGACGTGAGTTCCGAGATCTACTTCAGCAGCAACTACCGCGACCTGTGCCAGCAGCACGGCACCGGTGCGGGGTTCCAGTTCGAGTTCTACTGCTCCCGCTGCTCCGACACCTGGCGTTCGCCCTTCGAGGCGTTCACCACCGGTCAGGTGGCCGGCTGGATCGGCAAGGGCGTCAGCGCCGCCTGGAACCTCATCGGCGGCAACGCCAGCACCATCAGCAGTGCCGCCGACGGCCTGGCCGGACACACCTGGGGCAACGCGCGCGACGCCGCGTTCCAGCACGCCATCGGCAACGCCCAGAGCCACTTCAACCGCTGCGCCCGCTGCACCCACTACGTCTGCGGCCGCTGCTTCGACCCGGGCCAGGGGCTGTGCCACACCTGCGCCCCGGACACCGCGGCCGAGGCGGTGGTGGCGCAGCGGCGCGGCCTCAACGACATGGTGTCCGACCGCGCCTACCAGCAGGGCCAGCAGTCGGGTGCGGAGTTCGACGTGCGGACGCCGCGCCAGCTGGTCTGCCCGCAGTGCTCGACCGAGACGCACGGCACGCCGTTCTGCCCGGGCTGCGGCTTCCGGCTGGCCCAGCCGGTGCAGTGCGGGCAGTGCCACCAGAACGTCCCGGACGGCGCCGCCTTCTGTCCGACCTGCGGCGCCAGGCGCTGAGCAGGTCCGAAGCGGAGCTGTTTCTGAGCCGGGGCGTCCCGTCGGGGGCGCCCCGGCTTCCGGTCGGTCGACGGTCGGTCGACGGTGACTCGCCGGGTCAGCCGTCCGTCACCCGTACGAGACGTTCGCGCACGGGTCGTCGTCCGCCGAGCGGGCGGCCCCGGCCACGCTGCTGGGTACCGGGGCGGGGGCCGACGCGGCCCCGGTGGTCGGCGCGGTGGCGGTGCCGGCCGGGTTGGCGGCCGCGAAGTCGTGGCCGAGCACCAGGCTGAGCCCCTTGCCGCCGGGCTGCACGGTCGCGCCCGGGAACAGCTTGGCGACGGCGTCGGCCGCGGCGCGCTCGCCGGTGCCGTACTCGACGACCGTGGCCGCCCGCGGCCGGCCGGGCGCGTTGCCGACGGTGGTGACGGTGTAGCCGGCGCCCTTGACGGTCTCCGCGGCCTTGCCGCCGAGCCCGGCCGCGCCGGTGCCGTTCAGCACCGCGACCTTCACCTCGGCGGGCTTGACCTCGCCGCTCCCGGCGGCGGCGTCCGGCGAGGCGTCGGGGGTCGCGCTGCCCGGGGCGGTGGGCGCGGCCGATTCGCCGGCGGCCGGGGCGGCGGCGCTGGCGTCCTGCCCGTCCAGGGTGCGGTCGGCCTTGAGCGCGGCCCAGAGCTGGTCCACGTCGGGGTGGACCAGGGCGACCCGGGGGCCCTCGTAACGCCACGGTGTGGTCACGAACTTGACGTCGTGCAGGTCCACGTCCTTGACGGACATGGCGAAGGAGAGCAGCTTCGCGGCCGAACCGAGGTCCGGGTCGACGGTCAGCGACTTGGTGGCGGCGTCGGCCAGCGGGAGCAGCGTGGTCGGGTCCATGCCGCCCGCCTTGACCTGCTTGATGAGCGAGGAGAGGAAGGCCTGCTGGCGCTTGGTGCGGCCGATGTCCGAACCGTCGCCGATGCCGTGCCGGATCCGCACGTAGTCGAGCGCGGCCTGCCCCTCGACCTTCTGCCTGCCCTTGGGGTACAGCAGTTTGCCCTTGCGGCCGAGGTTCGGGTTGAGGTCGCCCTCGTGGACGTCGTTCGGCAGGCAGACCTCGACGCCGCCGACCGCCTTGGTCATCGAGGCGAAGCCGTTGAAGTCCACCACGATGGTGTGGTCGACGCGCAGGTTGGTCAGCTTCTCGACGGCGTTCTGGGTGCAGGCGGGGTTGCCCTGTTCGGTGTCGCCGACAGAGAAGGCGCTGTTGAACATCACATTGGTCTGCTCCTTGGTCCACTTGCCGTTCGGGAGCTTGCACGGCGGGATCGTGACCAGGGAGTCGCGGGGGATCGACACGCCGGTCGCGTGCCGGTGGTCGGCGTAGACGTGCAGCAGGATCGCGGTGTCCGACCGGGCGCCGCCGTCCCCGCCGCCGCCGAGGTCGCTGTTGCCGTTCCCCCGACTGTCGGACCCGATCAGCAGGATGTTGACCGGGGTGCGGCCCTGGGCGTCCGGGGCAGCGGCGGCCGGGCGGTCCTTGCTGACGGCGTCGCCGTCGAAGGTGGTGATGTTGCCGTTCAGCCGGTAGTAGACGGCACAGCCGCCGAGGACGAGGAGGGTGGTGCAGCCGGCGGTCACCCAGAGCACCTTCTGCTTGGTGCTGCGCCCGGGCTTCGGCTTCGCCCGGCTCGCGGGGCGGGCCGCCGGGGGGCCCTCGGTGGACCGGCGGGGTGGCGGCGGGCCGTCGCCGGAGCGGCGCGGTGGGCTGTCGGTGGCCCGGCGCGGCGATTTTTCGGCTTCGCGGGAACCCCTGCGACCAGCCACGTCGTCATCCTCCACAGTTGCCACGAGACCCCCGTCGGAGCGGCGGGCGTTCGTGGCCGGGGCCGGAGCCGATCCGGGCAGGCCCGTCGCTAAACTTTTACACCGCTGTAGAACTTCAGTGGAGCATACTAGGCGCAGATGAGAAAACCACCTGGTCAGACCAACGGATTCGGTCGGCCGGGCTCCTCCGCGCTGCTCGGAACACGTACGAGGAGCACGATGACTCACCGGATCGCACGTTCGATAGTCGGCGCCCTGGTGGCACTGCTGGCCGCCGCCGGCCTCACCGCCGCGGCGTCGAGCGCGACGGCGGTGGCCGCACCCCGGGCCGTCGTGGCCACCGCCCCCGGCCAGGCGCCCGTCGCACCGGCGGCGGGCCGGGCGGCCCCCGCCGCGCCCGCGGCCCCCGCCGTCCAGGCCGTGGCCGCCGGTGCCCGCAGCGTTCAGGCCGCGCCGGTGGCGCACCTCGCCGCCAAGGACAAGAAGAAGTCCGGCTTCTTCGCCAAGCTCGGCAAGTTCCTGATCGTCGTGGTGATCCTGATCATCCTCTTCCTCGTCCTGCTGATCGTCGGCATCGTCTACGCCGCCAAGCGGATCTTCGGCCGTCGCAAGTGACGTGCAGGTGCGTCGACTGGTGCGCCGACCGGTGCGCAGACCTCACGGCGCGACGGCGCGCTCCCGCGTCGAGACGTCGACGCGCTGAGTCGTCGATGCGCTGATGCGTCGACGGTTCGACAGGCCGACGCGCTGACACCCCCACCGCCCCGGTGCCGCTCTGGCGGCGCCGGGGCGGTCCGCGTCCCGGCGCCGCCCCCGGGCGGAGTCAGCGGGGCCTGGGCCGGGCGGCGAGGAGGGCGATGTCGTCCTCGGCGTTGCCGCCCGGGGCGCCGGTGGCGGGGGGCGCGAGGGCCTGCAGGACGGCGTCGAGGAGGTCGTCGAGGTCGCCGGCGGCGGGGAGGCGGAGGGCGGCGAGGCGTTCGAGCGACGTGTCGATGTCCTCGTCGCGGCGTTCCACCAGGCCGTCCGTGTAGAGGAGCAGGGTCTGGTCGGCGGTGAGCGGGTGGGTGGTCTGCTCGTAGCCGCCCAGGCCGGTGCCGAGCGGCGGGCCGGTCGGGACCTCCAGCAGTTCGGTGGGGCGGTCGGGCGTGATCAGGGCGGGCGGGAGGTGGCCGGCGCTGGAGAGCGTCCAGCGGCCGCGGCCCGGGTCGGCGAGGACCAGCAGGCAGGTGGCCGGCCGGGCGCTCTCGATGGCGGAGATGACGGTGTCGAGCTGGCGCAGGATCCGGTGCGGGGGGAGGTCCATCCCGGCGACGTCGCGCAGCGTGGAGCGGTAGTGGCTCATGTCGACGGCGGCCTCGACGCCGTGCCCCATGACGTCGCCCATCGCGAGCAGGGTGCGGCCGAACGGCAGCCGGACCGTCTCGTACCAGTCGCCGCCGACCACCGAGCTGCTGCCGGAGGGCAGGTAGCGGGAGGCGAGGCCCAGGTTCTGGTGGGGGTTGCCGGGCTCGCTGAGCAGGGCCCGCTGGAGTTCCAGGGCGATGCCCTGGGAGCGGGTGTAGCGGCGGGCGTTGTCGATCCCGGTGGCGGCGCGGGCGGCGAGGTCGCCGAGCAGCGCGGCCTCGTCCGGGGTGTAGGCCGGCCCGGCCGCGGTGCGGCCGAGGGTGAGCAGGCCGATGAGGCGGCCGCGGGCGGACAGCGGGAGGACGAGCAGCGAGCCGATCCCGGCCGGGGCGGGATCGGCGGGCCCGGCCTCGGTGAGGACGGCGATGCCGCCGGCGAGGCTGCGGGCGGCCGCCGAGCCCTCCGGCTGGCGGACCGACTCGCCGGGCCCGGCGAGGTCGGCGAGGGCGGGGCCCAGCGCCGGGACGGACTGGACGGCCGCCCGGTGGAGGCGCCGCGGGACGCCGTGGCCGGGGCGGGCGGGTTCCGCGTCGGGCGGCAGGACGTCGACGGTGGCGAGGTCGGCGAAGGCGGGCACCGCGAACGCGGCGAGTTCGGCGCAGGTGGCGCCGACGTCGAGGGTGGCGCCGATGCGTTCGGCGGCCGCGTCGAGCAGGGCGAGCCGGGCGCGGGCCCGTTCGAGCTCGCGCAGCTGCTCGCGGGCCGGGTCCGGGTCGTCGAGGACGACGACCACGACGCCGGTGGTCCGCCCGGCGCGTTCGAGCGCCCGGTAGCGCACCCGCAGGCCGGGCGGTACGGGGGAGCCGGGTCCGTCGGGGCCGCCGGTGGCGTGTTCGCGGTCCCGTCCGTCGGTGAGGACGCCGTGCAGGGCCGCGGCGGCCGGGCCGAAGGGGGTGGCGCCGGCGGGGCGGCCCAGCAGGTCGGCGCGGCGCAGGCCGGTGACGGCGGTGAAGGCGGCGTTGAGGTACTGCCAGCGCAGCTCGTCGTCGAGCAGGGCGACGCCGATCGGGGCGGTGGCGAGGAGGTCGCGGAGGAGGTCCGGGCTGTCGCTGTCGGTCATCGCGCCGTGGCTCGCCGCGAGCGCCGCCGCTGCCGTGAGTGACCGGGTGTCCGGTGTCGCGGACTGGGCGCCTTCTGCTCGGTCGCCGTGCCGGGACTGCATACGCCCATGATCACGCGCCGGGGCGCGCCACGCCCACAAGAGGGTGAAACCTTGACCGCCCGGGGCCGTCGCGGTAAAGGGCGACACAGGTGTTTGCGTGTGCGCGCACACAAATGTAGAGTGCGTGCACACGCACACATCCCTGCCGGGGGCGACGCACCCCGGGCTGCCCGAGGAGAGACCCGCATGGACACCGCCGCCGCCACCCCGATCGTCCTCATCACCGGCACCTCCTCCGGGATCGGCCTCGCCGCCGCCGTGGCCGCCGCCCGGGCCGGCTACGGCGTCGTCGCCACCATGCGCGACACCGCGCGGGCCGAGGCGCTGCGCCACGCCGCCGTCGAGGCCGGCGTCGGCGAGCGGATCGAGATCGAGCGGCTGGACGTCACCGACCCGGCGTCCGTCGCCACCTGCCTGGAGACCGTCCTCGCCCGGCACGGCCGGCTGGACGCGGTGGTCAACAACGCGGGCGCCGGATACGTCGGCACCATCGAGCAGGACGGCATGGCGCCCGTGCGGTCCACCATGGAGGTGAACTTCTTCGGCGTCGTCGAGGTCACCCGGGCCGCCCTGCCGCACCTGCGGGCCACCGGCGGCCGGGTGATCACGGTGACCAGCGTCGGCGGCGTGGTCGGGCAGCCCTTCAACGAGGCGTACTGCGCGGCCAAGTTCGCCGTCGAGGGCTTCATGGAGGCGTTCGCCCCCGTCGCCGCGACCGTCGGCGTGCACGTCACCGTCGTCGAACCGGGCGCGGTGGCCAGCGAGTTCATCGGCAACCAGGCCATCGACCTGCCCGCACTGCTCGCCGCGGCCGGTCCGTACGCCCCGGCCCTGCAGGCGTACGTCGACCGGACCATGAAGGCCTTCGGCCAGGCCCAGACCCCGGAGGAGGCGGCCGAGCCGATCGTCGCCGCGCTGACTGCCGAGCGGCCCCCGGCGCGGGTGCAGACCTCCGAGCGGGCCCGCGCCTTCGTAGGTGCCAAGCTCGCCGACCTGGACGGCTCGGCGGTGCAGACGATGACGGGCGGCTGGGTGGCCTGACGGCCGGTCGGGACGGTGGAGCCGGGCCGTGGCGGGCGGGGCCCGGCCCGGCGGCAGGCGCTTCCGTGGCGGGTGCGGGGCCGGCCCGGCCGGGCGCGGTCGGACCGGGTCGCGCGTCGTCGCGCCCGTCCGGCCGCCGGGCCCGCGGCGGGCGACGTCCGGTATCCGGGGCGAGAACGGAATGATCACCGGTCATACTTGGGCGGCGGCTCCCGACACCGGGCGCCGGGGGCGGTGCCGGGCGCGGCCCCGCCCGCCCCACCCGCAGTCCGGCCCACCCGCCGGTCCGTTCACCCCGGAGGAACCGATGAGCCGCCACCTGCCGACCCACCGCCCGGCGGCCGGGGCCCCGGCGGTGCCGTGGAACCGGCAGCGGCTGCGCAGCAACAACGAGTGGCTGCTGCTCGAACTGCTGCGCACCGGAGGAGGCTCCTCCCGCGCCCAACTCGCCCGGGACACCGGGCTGTCCAAACCCACCGTGTCCGCCGCCCTGGCCACCCTGGAACTGGCCGGACTGGTCCGCGAGGCCGGCCGCCTGGCCCCCGAGCGCGGCCGCACCGCGGTGCTGTACGAGGTTGACCCGACCGCCGGGCACGTGCTCGGCGTCGACATCGGCCGGGCTCGGCTCAGGGTCGCCGTCGCCGACCTCGCCGGGACGGTCGTCGCCCGCCGGGACGTCGCCAACCGCGGCCGCTCGGCGAACGCCGTCGCCGACGCCGTGGTCGCCGCCGCCCACGAGGCCACCGCCGAGGCGGGGCTGGACCCCGCCGACATCGTGCACGCGGTGATCGGCACCCCCGGCGTGTGGGACGAGCAGCGGCGCGGCGTCCGCTACGCCACCAGCCTGCCCGGGTGGGGCCGACCGGGGCTGTTCGACCGGATCGGGGAGGGCCTCGGCGCGGCCGTCACCGTCGCCAACGACGCCAACCTCGCCGCGCTCGGCGAGTACACCCTGGGCGCCGGCCGGGGCAGCCGGATGTTCGCCTACCTGCTGGTCGGCACCGGCCTCGGCGTGGGTGTCGTCAAGGACGGCGAGCCGCTGCTCGGCGCGCACGGCGCCCTGGGCGAGATCGGCCTGGTGCCGCTGCCCGAGCGGTCCGGCGAACCCGCCGCGACGATCGAGCAGCAGGCCGCCGCCGACGCCGTGGTGCGCACCGCCGCGGAGCTCGGGCTGGACGGCGCGCGCACCGCCAAGCAGGTGTTCGAGCTGGCCCGGGCCGGCGACCCGGCGGCGCTGCGGGCGGTCGACCACGAGGCCGGGCAACTCGCCTACGCCGTGGCCGTGCTGTCCGCCGTGCTGGACCCCGACCTGGTCGTCCTCGGCGGGGGCATCGGCAGCAGCGCCGACCTCCTCCTGGAGCCGCTGGAACGCGCCCTGCACCGGATCACCCCGATGCGTCCGATGCTCGCGCCCAGCCTGCTCGGGGAGGAGGCGGTGCTCCTGGGTGCCGTCGCGACCGCCCTGGACACGGCCCGCCCCGAGGTGTTCGAACGCCGCACGTCCGGCCTGCCGTAGGGGGAGGGGTGGATCTGCCGTAGGGACCGGCCCGCCATAGGGGCCGACCGGGCGTAGGGACCGACCGGGCCGCCCCGGGGATGGTGACGGCGGATCGGGCGGGGTGACGGCGGGCCGGACGGTGGGCGCTGGTGGGCGCGGTCGCCGCGGAGGCGCAGGGTGACGATGGCCCCTGGGCGGTGACACCGGGTAGCGGGAACATCTCGATCTGCCAACGAGTGGAGGATCCGTGCGCAGGAGGTGTGCGGGCTCTGCTTGAATCACGCACCTCATCCCAACGGAACGGAGCGTGCTCCACCCATGCCCTCACGCATATCCGGGCGCCGGCGCGCCGGCCTGGCCGGATTCGCCGGACTCGTCCTCACCGTCGGCCTGGCGCTGACGGGTTGCGACCCGTCGGCCACCGACGGCACCACCGCGCCGCCCTCGCCGAAGGCCGCCGTGACCACGGCGACCACGCCGCCCGCCGTCCCGACCACGCCGCCCGCCGCGCCGACGAGCCCCGCGGCGGTGCCGCCCGTCGCGCCCCCGACCAGTGCCGCCCCGACCGCGCCGGACCCGGCCCCGACCAGGACCGCCGCCCCGCCGTCGGCCGTGCCCAGCGTCCACGCCTCGGCGCCCGCGCCCAAGGCACCGCAGCCGAAGGTCACCACGGCGCAGCCGCCGACGGACCCGGAGCCGCAGCAGACCTCCGCGGCCGGCGCCACCGGGTGCGAGATCCGCTCGAACGCCGGGAACTGCTACGCGGCGGGGCAGTTCTGCCGTGAGGCCGACCTCGGTCGGAGCACCCATGACGCCAACGGCCGGATGATCTACTGCCGGATGGTGAGCGGCAAGCCGCACTGGCAGGCCTGAGCCTGCCGGGGGCCGGGTCCTCGCCCGGCCCCCACCACCCTCCGCCCGCCCCGGGCCCACGGCCGGTAGCGGCGATCAGACGACCGACCGGCGGCCCTGCTCGAAGAAGGCCAACACGTCGTCCACGCCGCCGAGCTCGCGGATCGTGGCCACCGCACCGAACGGCGCGTTCCAGTACTCACCCTGCTGCCGGGTGTGCGGGCCGACGTAGGCGTACGGCTCCGCCTGGAAGCCATCGCCGGGGGAGACCCCGTAGTTGACCGCGTCCACCGTCACGCCGATGTCGAAGTGCTCGGGCCAGATCACCGGATCCGCCCCGGGAAACATCCGGCGCAGCGCGGCGTCGCCGACCGCGAAACCCTGCGCGATCCGGTGCGCCGACTGCGGATCGGCCTGGATCACGTCCTCGGGGCCGACACCGGATCCGTCCTGGTAGAGCCCCGCGGGTGCACCGGCCGTGACCCCGATCGCAGCCGCCAGCGCGGCGCAGGTGGTCCGCTCGAGGAACAGGCGCTGCCCGGGCGCCACCAGATCCGCGCCGACGACCTGGACCTTCGGCTCGGCCCGGGTGGCGAAACCTCCGAGGGAGGCGCGCAGCCTGATCGTGCCACTCGTCCGGAACTGCGGTCCGGCGAGGACCAGCTCCGCGACCGCGTGCAGGGCACGGCGGGTGCGTACAAGCAATTCGATGTCCATGCGGGCATGCTCTCCCACGGAGGCGCCCGGCTCCCGCATCCGGCGCGGTCCCACCGCTCACACGCCGGATCACGACCCAGCCGGCCGTCGGCGCCGACCCGGACGCAGGCGGCGGTGGTCCCACCGAGTACGGTGATGCCGGGTCTGCCCGGCGCACGGTCGAGGTCGAGGGCGGCGCTGATCGGCGCGAGGTGGGTGAACACCCGGGGGAAGCCGCCGAGCTGCTCGCCCGTCGGGCGGGACGAACTCGGCCATCGGCGTCAGCAGCGCCGAGGCGTCCAGCTCATCGCCGTCCAGAGCCTGGGCGAACGCCCCCGGCGCAGGATCAGACGGACGTCGACGGGTCGCCGGTGCGGTGTGGGGCGGGCGCGAGCCAGGGGGCGGCTTCGGGCAGGCGGTTCGGGTTGAGCGGTACGTGGGCGGGGTCGTCCCGGTAGCCGTCGAGTGCGGTGACGAGGATGCCGACGAGGGCGGTGTCGCCGTGGTCGAGAGCGGCGATGTGGCTGCCGCAGACGGGGCAGAAGCCGCGCCTGGTCCTTCCGGCGTGGGTGTCGTACCAGGTGGGCTCGCCGTGGCCGCCCGTCCAGGACAGGCCGGCCAGCGGGAAGCCGGTCCACCACTGGAACGGGCTCCCGGCGCGGTGGGAACAGTGGGCGCAGCCGCAGATGTGCGGGTCTTCGGGCTCGCCGGTCACGGTGAACCGGATCGCTCCGCACAGGCAGCCGCCGGAACGGCGCTGGGTGCGGGCGGGGTGAACGGGGAGGTGGGGCACGGGGGTTCCTCCGGCGTGGTCAGTGGGGTGCGTCCGGCTGCCGGCGGGCCCGGACGCCCGGTCGGGGTGCGTGGGCGCCGGGCTCGGTGGCGGGGTCCGGACCGGTCGTCGGCCGCGGCGGAGTGCCCTACGGTCGGGGCCGGTCGAGGGTGTCCCAGAACAGGTGCTCGTAGGCCTGCAGGAGCAGGGCGTGCTCGCGGGCCGCGGCGAGGGCCGGCCGGTCCAATGTGTCCGGGCCGAGGGCTTCGGCGGCCTGCTGCTCCAGTGCGGTGGCGGGCTGGGCGAAGAAGTCGAAGAAGGCGCAGGCCTGGTCGGAGAAGCCGTAGTGGCGCCGCAGTGCCCGGGCGACGGTGGCGCAGTAGCCGCCCCAGGCGGCGAAGTTGGCGACCAGTGCGGTGGCCGTGGCGGCGGGATCGCCGTTCAGGGCGAGCCAGGCGAGGTAGGCCGGGTAGGCCTGGCAGCCGGCCAGTGGGGGGCGGGCCGGGAGTTCCGCGGGCGCGAGGCCGCAGGCGGCGGCGAGGTCGGGCAGGGTGCGCAGGGCGGCGCTCTCGCCCTCGGCGAGGGTGGCGAACCAGGCGCCGAGCGGCCGGTCGGCGCACCGGGTGGCGAGGAGCAGCAGGCTGCGCCGGTCCGAGGTGATGATCCGCTGCTGCTGGGCGGCGAGTTCGGCCAGGGCGCCGAGCGGGGCGGTGCCGTCGGCGAGTGCCGTGACGAGTGCGGGGGTCGCGTCGCCGGGGGCCAGCTCGGCGCGCAGGTCACTGATCCGGTCGCGGATCGGGTCGTTCACCGGTGCCTCCGGGGTGCGGTGCGGGTCCGGTGCCCATTCCTACCGTGCGGTGGGGTGCCCGCCGTGGCGACAGGCCGGGGCGGGCGGAGGTGGTCGTCCGCCCGCCCCGGTGGGTCGGTCAGGAGCCGGCGCAGGCCTTGGTCACGTCGCCGGCGGCGTCGGTGATCGCCCCGAGGTCGGGCACCTTGCCGTTGGAGACGGCGTTCTGGGCGTTGTCGACGGCCTTGGTCAGCTTGTCGGCGGCCTTGTCGATCTTGTCCCCGCTGTTGTGGTCGCGCAGGCTCCTGATGTCGTCGCCGACCTTCTTCAGCGCGTCGGCGGTGTGCTTGCGGCGCTCCTGGTCGCTGAGCTGCCCGACGTTGACGGCCGAGGACGCGAGGTCCTGGACGTCTCCGGCCAGGCTGACGGCCCGTGATCCGCAGTCGAGCGCCTGGTCGACGTCCTTGCAGGCGCTGAGCAGCGGGGCGGCGGCCAGCAGCGCGAGCGCGGCGGCGGCCATTCGGTACGGTTTCCTTGTCATGTCTGTATCCCTCCCGTCGGGATCAACGCCGGATCGGCGACCGGCGGTTCCGCCCCGGCGGGTGAATCATGGGTGAACCTTGACCGTCGGCACGGTCGACGAACTGATGGATCGTCATCCCTGCTGGTCAGGAGGGTGGTTCACGGGGCGGTGGTTCACGGGAGGGCGGGGTCAGGAGAGTTCGCGGACCAGTCGGGTGAGGGTCGGGGTCGCGACCCCGTGCGCGGCGGCGGCCCGCAGGACGGCGCCGCCGACGGCGTCCAGCTCGATCGGCCGGCCGGCCTCCGCGTCCCGCTGCATCGAGGACTTCATCGGCCCGGGCACCCGGTCGAAGGCGGAGAGCAGGGCGTCGGCGTCGACCGGTGCGCCGGCCGCGGCGGAGACGGCGGCGATCTCCGTGACGGCGGCGGCGAGTTCGCCCCGGTGCTCGGTGCGGACCACGCCGATCTCGGCGGCGTGTCGGGTGGTGAGCAGGGCGAACGGGGCGAGGAAGGAGAGCTTGCTCCAGAGCATCGCCGTCTCGTCCTCGCGGAGCGTGACGTCGAGGCCGGTGTGCCGCAGCGGCTCGGCCAACCCGGTGTCGGGCGCGGCCAGTTCGACGGCGGCGAAGGGGCTGCTGTGCTCGATCCGGCCGGGGGCGGTCCGGGTGGCCTCGATCCGGATCGTGCCGGCCACGACCCGCCCGTCCGGGTAGTGCCGGCGCAGCACCTCGACGTGTTCCAGCCCGTTGAGCAGGGGCACCACGAGGGCGTCGCCGAGCACCTGCGCCGGCACCCGGTCGAGCGCGGCCTCCAGCGCGGTCTCCTTGACGGTCACGAACAGGGCGTCGACGGGCTCGCGCAGCTCGGTGGCGGCCTCGACCCGGGCGGTGAACGTGCCGAACCGCCCGCTGCGGACGTGCAGTCCGTCCCGCTGCAGCACGGTGGCGGTCGCCTCGCCGGCGAGGCAGACGACCCGGTGGCCGTCCCGTGCGAGCAGGCCGGCCAGCAGGCCGCCGACACCGCCCGGTCCGAGGACGGCGGTGCGCAGCGGCGGGGTCGTGGGGGTGGTCGTCATGTCGATCTCCTGGGGCGTGGGGTCGGATCGCCGGCCGGCCGCGGCCGGCCGGAGGGACGGGCTCACCGGACCATGATCCCCCGGGCCGGTCCGGGGCCTTCCTCCGGGTCCGCGGCGCCGGAGCAGGAGGTCGGCCCGGCCGATGTCCCGCTCCGTGACGTCCCTTCCCCTGCGCTGCGGTGTCCCGCGGGCCGCCGGGGCCTACCGCAGGGCAGCGAGGTAGTCGAGGACCTCCTCGCGGGCGTCGGCCGGGGCCGTGAGAGCGATGTGGTTGTCGGGCCGGACGAGGACGAGGGCGTCGCCGGTGATCCCGTAGTCCCGGCGGGTGGTGCCGTCCGGGTCGTCGAGCAGGACCGGTCGCACGTGGTCGGGCAGGCCGGTGAGGGCGGAGGCGGCGGCCGCGCCGACGCCGAGCAGGGTGAAGTGGTCGCCGGCGAAGTGGTCGAAGAGGCGGCCCGGCCGGCCGTCGAGGCCGGTGCAGACCGCGTCGGGCGCCCGGTCGCCGGCGCGCACCGGGCCCGCGAGGCGGTCGACGGCGAGCCGGCTCCACGGGTAGCCGAGGGAGAGGCCGGTGAAGTCGCCCACCCGGCCCGCCTCGACGCCGACGCCGGGGGTGTTGATCCCCTCGGAGACGGCGTCCATGCCGGCGGTGCTGACCTCCAGCGTCCAGGCGGCTATCGGCAGCCGTTCCTCCTGGTAGGTGTCCAGCAGGGCCGGAGCGGCCAGGCCGCGCAGCACGTACCCGAGCTTCCAGGCGAGGTTCCAGGCGTCCTGGATGCCGGTGTTCATGCCGAGCCCGCCCGCGGTGGGGTGGACGTGGGCGCAGTCGCCGGCGAGGAAGACCCGGCCGGTGCGGTAGCTCTCGGCCCTGCGGACGTTGACCCGCCAGGTGGAGAGCCAGGTGGCGTCGGAGAGCTTGAGGTCCGCGCGGCCGGTGTGCAGGGCGGCCAGCCGCTGGAAGCTCTCCAGGGACGGGGCGATCGCCCGGCCCTCGGCGTCCGTCTCGGGGCTGGACTGCAGCTGCCAGCGCCGGGTGCCCTCGAAGGGGCAGAGCATGAACACGCCCTGCGGCCCGAACCACTGGTGCCAGGCGCCCCCCTCCAGGCCGTCGACCTCGACGTCGCCGCAGACCATCATCGGCTCCGGGTCGCCGACGCCGATGAAGGCCGTGCCGAGCAGCTTGCGCACGGTGGAGCGGCCCCCGTCGCAGGCGACCAGGTACTCGGCGGCGATCGTCCGGCCGTCCGCGAGGCGCGCCCGCACGCCGCCGTCGTCCTGGCTAAGGTCGACGAGCTCGGTGCCGAGCTCGACCGCCCCGCCGAGTTCGGCCAGCAGCTCGCGCAGCAGGCGCTCGACCCGGGTCTGCGGCAGCCAGATGCTCGCCGGGTGGGGGACGGCGGCGGTGGGCCCCGCGTCGGCGAAGGGCTCGGTCTCGTTGACGAACTCGCCGGCGTAGTACTTGCGGAACGGCAGGTGGGTGCGGCCCGCGGCGGCCAGCCGCCGGCCCAGGCCGAGGTCGGCGAGGACCTCGATGCTGCGGGGGTTGAGCGTCTTGCCGCGCGAGCCGGTGTGGAACGCGTCGGCCTTCTCGATCACCCGGACCGCGACTCCCTGGCGCGCCAGCCCGCACGCCAGCGTCAGTCCGGTCGGCCCCGCTCCCACGATCAGCACGGTGGTCATGTCTGTTCGTCCTCCGGTCGTCGCTGTGCTCCGTCGATGGACTCCATGGAACAGCAACCGAGTAACAAAAGCAACCGAGTAACAAACGTTTCCCGGTTATGATCGGCGCATGAGTACGAGCGAGTCCGAGACGGGCCTGCGGGCCCTCAAGAAGCAGCGCACCCGGCGCGCCATCGCCGAGGTCGCCATCGCCCTGTTCCTGGAGCGGGGCTTCGACCAGGTCTCGGTGGCCGAGATCGCCGCCGCCGCCGAGGTGTCCAAGCCCACCCTCTTCCGCTACTTCGGGAGCAAGGAGGAGCTGGTCCTGCACCGCTTCGCCGACCACCTCGGCGAGGCCGGCCGGGTCGTGCGGGACCGCGCGGCCGGCCTCAGCCCGCTGGAGGCGCTGGAGCGCCACCACCTGGACGGCCTCGCGGCCCGCGACCCCAACACCGGGCTGACCGACCACCCCGAGGTGCTCGCCTTCCTCCGCCTGGTCTACGAGACGCCGAGCCTCTCCGCGGCGCTGCTCGACTACGTCGCCGCCGACACCCGCGCGCTCGCCGAGGCGCTGGACCCGGACGGGAGCACGGCCGCCCGGCTGGTCGCCGCCCAGTACTCGGCGGTCCGCCAGGTGCTGGCTCACGCGGCCTGGTCCCGGCTCGCGGCGGGGGAGGGCGTCGAAGAGGTCGGCCGGGTGGCCGTCGCGGAGACGGTCGAGGCGTTCGCCCTGTTGCGCGGGGGTGCGGCCGTTCGCGGCTTCTGAGTCGGGGTCCCGGGGTGCGGGGTCCGGCTCCCGGGCCCGGTTCCGGGGATCCGGGGGAGGGGTGGGTCGGCACTTCGGGCGATGCAAGGTCGAAAACGTCCTCAGCCTTGGATTTGCAGGCTGCGCGTGAAGTGTGCCAATCTATTCGCAGACATTGGCTGAGTTGGACACCTGAAAGCGAAGGATCATGTCGGACGGCGCACGCGTCATCGTCGGAGTCAGCGGCTCGCTGCACAGCCTCACCGCCCTGCACCGCGCGGCGGAGGAGGCCAGGGCCCGGCAGGCCGTCCTCGTCCCGGTGTTCGCCTGGACCCCGGTCGGCGGCGAGCGCAACTACCGCGCCCAGCCGTGCCCGCCGCTGCTGCGCGCCTGGGAGGAGGCGGCCCGCACCCGCCTGGACCGCGCGCTCGACCAGGCCTTCGGCGGCCTGCCGGTCGGCGTCCGGGTGGAGCCGCTGGTGCTGCGCGGCGAGGCCGGCCCGACCCTGACCGCGCTCGCCGACCGCCCGGACGACCTGCTGGTGATCAGCACCGGCCGGCAGGGCGCCGCTCGGGGCACGCTGCGCCGGCTGCTGCGCGGATCGGTCACCCGCCACTGCCTGAGCCGGGCGCGCTGCAGCGTGCTCGCCGTGCCGCCGTCCACGCTCCACGCCGACCTGCGCGCCCTGCACCGCGGCATCGACCTGCGCGAGCTCATCGCGGCCTGAGGCGCGGCCCGAGGCGGCCGAGGCACCGCGCGCGGCACCGCCCGGAGCCGCCGGGCCACCCGGGGTTCGGTTTCCCGAACCCCGGATCCGGGGGTCGGCCCCATCGATCCCCCCGCCCCGAATGCCCAGGATGAAGGGCATGAACGGAATGACGACAGCCGCCGTCGGGGCGGCACGGGACGGGGCCGCGGACGCGGCACTGACCGGTGAGGGGCTGCACCGGGAGTACGGCCGCGGCGCGGCCGCGGTGAGGGCGCTGCGCGGGGTCACGGTGGCCTTCGCGCCGGGCACGTTCACGGCCGTGATGGGCCCCTCCGGCTCCGGCAAGACGACCCTGCTGCACTGCCTCGCCGGCATGGACCGCCCCACCCGGGGCTCCGTCCGGTGGGGTGCGGCGGAGGTGTCGGGGCTCCCCGAGCGGCGGCTCGCCGCGCTGCGCCGCACCCGGGTCGGCTTCGTGTTCCAGGCCTTCAACCTGATGCCCGCGATGACCGTCGCGCAGAACGTGGCACTGCCCGGGCGGCTCGCCGGGGCCCCGCCGGAGCGGGCCCGGGTGCTGGAGGCGCTCGCCCGGGTCGGGCTGGCCGGGCGCGAACGGCACCGGCCCGGGCAGCTTTCCGGCGGGCAGCAGCAGCGGGTCGCGATCGCCCGGGCCCTGGTCACCGGGCCCGCCGTGCTGTTCGCCGACGAGCCCACCGGCGCGCTCGACCGGGCGACCGGCCACGACGTCCTCGACCTGCTGCGCGCCGGCGTGGACGAGGACGGGCGCACCTGCGTGATGGTCACCCACGACCCGGTGGCCGCCGGCTACGCGGACCGGGTGCTGCTGCTGGCCGACGGACTGCTCGTCGACGAACTCGACCGGCCGAGTCCCGGACGGGTCGCCGAGCGGCTCGCCCGGCTGGGCGGGTGAGCGCGATGGGTACCGTCCTGCCCCTGGCCGTCGGTCAGATCCGGCGCCGGCCGGCCTCGTTCGTCGGGCTGGCGGTGGCGCTGCTGCTGGCGGTGGCCACCCTGACGCTGTTCGGCTCGCTGGTCGCCGCACAGGCCGCCGCCCCGCCCGCGGTCTCCCGGGCACCCGTCGACGGCCCGGGCGTGATGCTGATCGCCGGGGCGTTCGGCGAGATCGCCGTGCTGGTCGCCCTGTTCGTCGTGGTCAACGCGCTGGGCTTCACCGTCCGTCAGCAGTTCCGCGACCTCGCCCTGCTGCGCACCGTCGCGGCCACTCCGCGGCAGGTGCGCCGGCTGCTGCGGGCGCAGGTCACGGCGACGGTCCTGCTGGTCGCGGCACCCGGGTGGGCGGTCGGCGCCCTCGCCGCGCGGGGCTTCCTCAGCGCACTCCAGCGGCGCGGGATGGCCGCACCCGGCCTGCGGATCCCCGGCGCGCCGGTCGCGATGGCGGTCGCGCTGGGCATCGCGCTGCTGGTCGGCCTGGCCGCCACCGCGCTCGGGGCCCGGCGGATCACCCGCCCCACCCCGGCCGCGGCGCTGACCGCCGACACGGCCGGGCAGCGGCGCACGGGCGTGCTGCGGCTGCTCGCCGGGGTGGCCGTGCTCGGGGGCGGGGCACTGCTGCTGAGGCTCGCGGCCACCAGGGCCCCCGGGGAGGTGGACAAGGCGGGGCAGGCGACGATGCTCGGCGCGCTGGTGCTGCTCGTCGGGCTGGCCCTGCTCGGGCCGCTCGCCGCCCGGGTCCTGGCCACCGCGCTCGGGGCGCCGGTGCGGGTGCTCGCCCCGCGGGTGGGCTGGCTGGCCGACGCCAACCTGCGCGGCTACGCGGCCCGGTCGTCCTCCGCGGTGGTGCCGGTCGCGCTCCTGGTCGGGCTGTCGGGCACCATGCTGATCATGACGAGCACCGCGGAGCGGGCGGCCGGGGCGGCCGGGATCGCCACCGGCGTCACCCGGGCCACGGACGTCTGGCTGCGCGGGGCGGAACTGGGCATGCTGGTCTGCTTCGCCGCGGTGTCGACCGTCAACACGCTGGTCGCGCTGACGGCCGACCGGCGCCGCGAGTTCGCTCTGCTGCGGCTGGTCGGGGCGACCAGGCGCCAGCTGCTGCGGATGCTGGCCGTCGAGGCGGTCCTGACCACCGTGGTGGGTGTGCTGCTCGGCTCGGCGGTGGCGGCCACCGCCGCGGGCGCCTTCGCCCGCTCGGTGACCGGCTCGGTGGTGCCGGCGGTGCCGGTCGCGGCCTGCGCCTGGGTCCTCGCGGGCGCGGCGGCGCTGACCGTCCCGGGGATCCTGGGCACCGGCCTGCGCGCCGTCGGCGGCCGGGTGCCGGAGGCGGTCGGCGGTGAGCGGGAGTGAGTGAGGGCGGGCGGCGCGGCGGGTCGGCTCGCCGATGGTGGGCCGAGGAAGCGGTGAGGAGTGGTGAGGCGCGGTGAGGTGGCTGGTGGCCGAACGACGGCGGTACCTGTCGGCGCGGGGCGGGGACGTGGCGTTCGCGCTGCTCGGGCTGCCGATCGGGGTGCTGGGCGGGGTGTACGCCGTCGCCGTCCTCTACGCGGGCGCGCTGCTCTCGCTCACCGTGGTCGGGCTGCCGTTCGTGGTCGTGGCGCTGCTCGGCGCGCGCGGGCTGGGCGGGCTGCACCGGCGGCTGGTCGGGCGCCTGCTCGCCGAGCGGGTGCCCGCCCCGGGGGCACGGCCCCGGCGATCCGGGGTGTTCGCCAGGGGCGGGGCGGTGCTGGCCGATCCGGTGGCCTGGCGGGCCCTGCTCTACCTGCTGCTGCGGCTGCCGCTCGGGGTGCTCGGCTTCCTGGTGGTGGTCGGTCTGCCGCTCGCGGCCCTCTGGCTGACGGGGTTCCCGCTCTGGGTGCGGCTGCTGGAACCGGGGCCGAGGGCGGTGGACCTCCTGGACGTGGCGGCGGTGCCGGTCGGGCTCGCGGTGCTGGCCGCGGCGCCGGCCGCACTGCGCGGCGTGAGCGCCGCCGATCGTGGTCTGGCCCGGCTGCTGCTCGGCCCGGTGCGCTCGCAGCAACGGGTGGGCGAGCTGAGGGCCGCCCGGGCCACCCTGCTGGCGGAGAACGCGGACCGCTTGCGCCGCCTCGAGCGTGACCTGCACGACGGCACCCAGGCCCAGCTGGTCGCGCTCGCCATCACCCTCTCGCTCGCCGACGACGCCCTGGGCGCGGCGGCCCCGGGCACCGGCGCGGCGGGTGACGGCCTCACCGGCGTCCCGGACGGGATCACCGGGACCGCCGGGGCCGGGGTGCCGGACGCCGCCCGGTTGCGAACGCTGGTCGACCGGGCCCGCCGCCAGACCGACGACACCATCGGCGGTCTGCGCCGGCTCACCCGGGGCATCCACCCGGTAGCGCTGGACGGCGGCCTCGCGGAGGCCCTGCCCGGTCTGACCGCCACGTCGCCGGTGCCGGTCACCGTACGGCTGGACCTGCGGGAGCGGCCCGACGAGGCGATCGAACAGGCCGTCTACTTCTGCGCCGCCGAGCTGCTGACGAACGTGGCCAAGCACAGCGGCGCGACGGCGGCGGAGCTGACGGCGGGCTCGACCGGCGGGCGGGTCCGGCTGTCGGTGCACGACGACGGCCGCGGGGGCGCCGCGCCGACGGCCGGCTCGGGGCTGGCCGGCCTCGCGGAGCGGCTCTCGGCGGTGGACGGCGTGCTGCGCGTGGACAGCCCGCCGGGCGGCCCGACGACCGTCACCGCCGAACTGCCCGTCCGTCTGTGACGAACCCGTGTCGGTGACGGACCCGCACCCGTGGTGAACGCGCATCCGCGACGGACCCGCACCCGTGGTGCGTGCCGGACCACGCCCCGCGCCGGACGCCCTCAGCCGCCGCTCTCGGCGAGGTAGGTCAGGACGGCCTTGACCCGGCGGTTGTCGGCGTCGGTGGCCGGCAGGTCGAACTTGGTGAACACGGCGGCCACGTGCTTCTCCACCGCCCGCTCCGAGACCACCAGCAGGCCGGCGATCGAGCGGTTGGAGTGGCCCTGCGCCATCAGTTCCAGCACCTGGCGCTCGCGCGGCGTGAGCGCGTCCACCCGGCTGCGCCGCCCGCCGTGCAGCAGCCCGTTGACGATCTCCGGGTCGAGCGCCGTGCCGCCGGCGGCGACCCGCTGCAGGGCGGAGACGAACTCCGAGGTGCGGGCGACGCGTTCCTTGAGCAGGTAGCCGATGCCGGAGGCTCCACCGGCGAGCAGCCGGGCCGCCCACGCGGTCTCGACGTGCTGGGAGAAGACCAGGATCCCGACCTCGGGCGCGGCCGTGCGGATCTCGACGGCGGCGCGGATGCCCTCGTCGGTGTGGGTGGGGGGCATCCGGATGTCGACCACGGCGACGTCGGGCCGGTGCCCGGTGACGGCGGCGAGGAGGTCGGGCGCCGTCCCGGCGGTGGCGACCACGGCACAGCCGCGTGCGGTGAGGAGTTCGACCATTCCGTCCCGGAGGATCACGGAGTCCTCGGCGAGCACGACGCGGAGCTGCTTGTCGATCATGACGCCATTATCGGGGGCGGGCGAGGCCGTCACCCGCCCGTCCCCGCCACCGGTGGTTGACGGTCGGTCAGTACGTGTCGATCAGTGCTTGTCGGTCAGTGTGTGTCGGCCCGCCGCCCGCGCCAGGCCCGCACGCCGGGGGCGACCTCGACCACCTCCGAGGGGTAGGCCTCCCGGACGCTCTCCAGCAGGGCGTGCTGCTCGTCCAGCCAGCCGGGGGCGGGCGACAGGACGACCCGGAGGGTGACACCGGACTCCTCGGCGTCGGAGACCGTCACCCAGACGCCGCCGGGCCGGCCGGGCTCGATGCGCAGCTCCGGTCCGTGTTCCTCGTCCAGCCAGCGCACTGCCTCGCCCCGGGCGAGGCGTTCCAGCGATGCTTCCCAGTGCAGGAGTTGACGTCGCGTCACCAGTGTGACGAAGTGCCCGCGGGCGGCGTCGGCGGTCACGGTGATCTCGCAGTCCAGCCAGTCGTGGCCGAGCAGCGAGCCGGGGGCGTGCCGCCCCAGTACCCGGACCCGTACGCTCCGGCCGCCGGTGCGCCCCTCCCTGCCGGGGGCGTCGTCGGTGCCCGGCCGGTTGGCCAGTCTGATCAACTCGTTCTGCTGCGAAGCGACTTCACGCACTGTCTACTCCCGGTAACAGTGGATCCAAGGGCTGACATCCTCGCGCAGGCGTTCGCCCGGTGCCAGTCCGTGGCGGGGGTTCGTCCCCGATGCGCCGACGGCCCGTCCGACCGGGGAGGTCGGACGGGCCGTCGGGGGCGCCGGAGGGGACGGACGGCCGGGCGGGCCGTCGGCGGCGCCGGGGAGGTCGGGCGGGTACGGAGCGGTCGCGGCGGGCGGTGCGCCCCTCCCGGCCGGGGTGGTCAGTGCCCGTCGGCGTGGCCGGTCAGGACCGTGGTGAAGATCGGCTCGCCGTGCTGGTAGCCGCTCACCGTCGTGGTGATGGCGTCCTGGTCGGGCCCGGGGGTGTGGCGGGCGGTGATCGTGGTGGGGGCGTCGTGCTCGGCGTACCGGTGGTAGGTGGTGGCGGCGGAGGCCGGGGTGACGGTGGTCGGTGAGACGAGCGCGTTGGCCGCCTGGCGGGCCGCCTCCAGCAGGACCATGCCGGGGATGTGGTCGTTGGCGTGGTCGAAGAGGATCGGGTGGCGCAGGTCGGGGGTGAGGTGCCACGTCGCGGGGGTGTCGGCCGGGGTCAGCACGACGTCGCAGGGGCGGAGCCGGCCGACCCGCCCGGGGGGCAGCGGCTCGGTGGTGACGGCGGGTGCCGGTGCCCGGTCGGCCTCGCGGCGGGCGCCGCGCAGCCGCCGGTAGGTGGAGTCGGGCACGGTGGTGAACCGGGCGTGGCCGGCGGCGGCCGGCTGGGGGCCGCGCCGCAGGATGGTGTTGAGGGTGAAGTCGACGGTGCTGCCGGTCCGGCGGGCCCGCGGGACCAGTCTGACCTCGATGGTGAGGTCGGTGGGCGTCGAGCCGATGAACAGGTGGCGCGGGCGGGTGGTGTAGTCGAGGTTCCACATCATGAACTTGTGGTCGAGGGGCACGCCGAACCGGGTGTGGGCGAGGTAGATGCCGGCCTGGCGGATCGTTTCGGCGGCCTGGAGCGGGTCGTGGTGGGTGCCGTCCGGGGTGCTGAAGAAGGTGTGGGCGCGCGGCCACTGGGCGCTGACCGTGAAGGTGGTCTCGTTCAACTGCTCGCTGCCGGTGAGGAAGACCTCGGCGTGGCAGGCCCGGTGGACGTACTCCTTGGCAACGGTCGTGGTCAGGCGCGGTGCCGGGGCGGTCTCGCCGGCCGGGGCGGCCGGGTCGGCGGTGAGGCCGGGCGTGCTGCCGGGGGTCGCGCCGGTGGCGCGGGCGTCGGCGGGGGCGCGGTAGGCAAGCAGAGTCATGGGAGCGCTCCGGAAGGCCGTGACGGGCGGGGTGGGCTGCTCAGGGCTCGTAAGATACGTACCTTCCGGTTTGGTTTTCAAGGCGCCCGAACGAAGGTTCGTTGGCGGCCGAGCGTGCCCGCGCGGTGGCTCGGAGTGGCGGCCGGTGGTCGCAGGCCTCGGCCGGGGGGTCGGTTCACCTGTCCTGACCTGCGGGGGAGTGGGTGTGGATCGCGTGACAGGTTCATTATCACGAAAGGGTGTTCCGGGTGAAGGGCGACCGCAAGTGAGGGGGCGTCCTCCGTCTCTGCCGTCCCGCGGAGTGGCGCCGGTCGCTTGGGAGTCCCATACCGTCCACGCGGTTTTCCCCCACCCCGGGGTGGTGGACGCGACTCCGCCTCGAGGGATCGGCGACTGACCGGCGGGTAAGATACGGGGTGTTTGGTTTTGTTTGCCGAGCGTTGCGGGCGGGGTGGTGGCGGTGGTGCGGCAGGAACGGGCGGTCCGGACGCGTCGGCTGATCCTGGAGGCGGCGGCCTCGGTCTTCGACGAGTACGGGTACGAGGGGGCGACCATCGGCGAGGTGGTCGCCCGCGCGGGCGTGACCCGCGGCGCGGTGTACTTCCACTTCGCGTCGAAGCGGGAGCTGGCCCAGGGTGTCGTCGAGGAGCAGTTCGGCAGTGACGAGATCCCCGAACGGCACTGCAAGCTGCAGGAGTTCGTCGACCTCGGCATGGTCGTGGCGCACCTGATGCCGCGCGACCCGCTGCTCAGTGCGGGGGCCCGGCTCTCGCTCGGCCAGGACGACTTCGGCGACCTCGGCGGCGGGGCCGCCCCCGGGTGGATCAGTCGGGCGGAGGCCGTGCTGGCGGCGGCGGGCGAGCGGGGCGAGCTGCTGCCGCACGTGCAGCCGGACGAGACGGCCTGGCTGGTCACCGGAGCCTGGACGGGCGTGCAGATCCAGTCCCAGAAGATGTCCGGCCGGGCGGACCTGGAGCGCCGGGTGGCGGCGCTCTACCAGCACCTGATGCCGAGCATCGCGGTGCCCGGGGTGCTGGCCACCCTCGACCTGGCGGCGGACCGCGGCGGGCGGGTGGCGGCCGAACTGGCCTCGTCTCGTGCGGGCGTCGAGGGCTGAGGCCGGCCGCCGCCCCGGCGCCTCCCGCTCGCCGCCCCGGCGACCCCGCTGCTCTCTGCGCCCCAGTCTTCCCCGCCCGCTTCGGGTGCTGTGGGGGCCGATCCTCCGTTCAAAACCAAACAGCGCGTTCGGTTTTGTATTGACAAACCGCCCGTCCTGTTTTTGGATGTGCGGCGGGTGCTCCACCCCCGCGGCCGGCCGGTCGCACGGCGGCGGAGTACCGGCCGGCCGGTGGCCGTCGGGGTCGCCGATCCGTCTGGATAGGGGTGGTCATCATGGAGATCCGGGTGCTGGGGGCCTTGGAGGTCCGGGTCTGTGGGCAGTCGGTGGTGCCGTCGGCGCCGAAACCGCGCCAGGTGCTCGCCCTGCTGGCCCTGCGGGCCGACCAGGTCGTGCCGGCGCGCGCCCTCGCCGACGAGCTGTGGTCCGGCCGGCTGCCGCGCAGTGCGCGCACCACGGTGCAGACCTACGTGCTCCAGCTGCGCGACCTCATCGACCGTGCGCTGGAACGGAGTTGCGACACCCCGGCGGGGCTGGGCGCCAAGGACGTCCTGACCACCCTGCCGGGCGGATACCGGCTGAACAGCGACGGCGGGCGGGTCGACCTCCAGGAGTTCGACCGGCTGGCCGGCGCGGGCTACCGCGCCATGGACGGCGGGGACTTCCCGCTCGCCGCCCGGCAGCTGGCGGAGGCGCTGGGCCACTGGCGCGGCCCGGCCTTCGCCGACGTCCCGCTCGGCGGTCAGCTGGGGGTGGAGGCGAAGCGGTTGGAGGAGACCCGGCTCTGTGCGCTGGACCAGCGGATCGAGGCGGACCTGCGGCTGGGCCGGCACCGGGTGCTGCTCGCCGAACTGACCGTGCTGGTGGACCGTTACCGCACCCATGAGAGCCTGCACGGGCAGTACATGATCGCCCTGCACCGCTCCGGCCGGCGCGGCGAGGCGCTGGAGGCCTACCAGCGCCTGCGCAACACCCTCGTCCGGGAACTGGGCATGGAGCCCTCCGCCGGACTGCGGCGGCTGCAGCGCTCCATCCTGCTTGCCGGCCCCGACCGCGCCGACCAGGAACGCCCCGCGGCCGTCGACGCCCCCGCGGCCCCCGTGCCCTCCCCGGACCCGGCGCCGGTCCGGGGCACCCGGCTCACCCGGGTCGGCTGACCCGGGTCGGCGGGCGCCGGGGCCCGGCCCGCCCGTCGCGTCCGCCCCCGCCGGCCGCGCCCGCCCACCCGCCCCGCCCGGCGTCACCCGGACGGCGGCCGGCCCGGCGCACGGGCCGGGCCCCGGTGCGGCACGCCCGGCGGGAATCCTCGGACAGGCCCTACGATCGGAAGGAGATCTTCCGAATGTCCGCATGGTCGCCGAGACGGAAGCCAGGTCGCCGATGGCCCCGGGCCCGAGGTCTGCGCAGTGGCCGCCGTACGTGCGGTTCGCGCCGTGGTGCCTGATCCTCGCCGGGCTGGTCTGGAACGCGCTCGACCCGGCCGACTACTGGGGCGATCCGATGCTCGCGGCCGCCGCCGTACTGGCCGGCGCGCTGCTGACGCTGCGGGACGTCCTCGCGGTGGGCGCCGCCAACGTGGCCGGCATCCTCGTGCTGGGCGTGCAGGACGGGACGATCGGCACCCGGGCGGGGTACCTGGAGCTGGCGAACACGGTGTTCGCCGCCCTGCTCGGCGTCTGGGTGAACCGCGTGGTGGACCGGTACGGGCGACGCCTGGAGCGGGTGCGCTCGGTGGCCGAGGCCGCGCAGCGGGCGGTTCTGCCGGAGCCCCCGGCACGGGTGGGGCGGCTGTCCGTCGCGGCCTGCTACCGCGCCGCCCAGACCGAGGCGCTGATCGGCGGCGACGCCTACGCGCTCCAGGAGACGGCGTTCGGCGTGCGGGTGCTGATCGCGGACGTGCGGGGCAAGGGGCTGCAGGCGGTCGGGGCGGTGTCGGTGCTGCTGGGCGCCTTCCGGGAGGACGCGCACCGCGCGCCGGACCTCGCGGCGCTGGCCGACGGCCTGGAGCGCGCGCTGGTGCGGGAGAGCGGCCTGCTGGCGGAGGAGGTGCGGCTGGAGGGGTTCATCACCGCGCTGCTGGTGGAGTTCCCGCCGGGCGGGGACGTCGTGCGCACCCTGGACTGCGGGCATCCCGGCCCCTATCTGCTGGGCGGCGGGGAGCCGATGCGCCGACTGGACGCCGCGGACCCGGGGCTGCCGCTGGGCATGGGGTCGCTGGGCGTGGCGCGCCCGGATCCGGAGGCGTGGCCGTTCCCGCGGGGCCGGACGCTGCTGCTGGTGACGGACGGGGTGACCGAGGCCCGGGACGCGGCGGGGGAGTTCTACGAGCCGCTGCACGGGCTGGGGCCGCTCGGTCCGTTCGACGGTCCGCGGGGCGTCGTCGACGCGCTGGTGGCGGATGTCGAGCGGTGGGTGGGTGGTCCGCGGGACGACGACATGGCGGTGCTGGCGGTGACCCGGCGCCGGGTGGACTGAGCGGCGCCGGGTGGACCGGGCGGTGCCGGGTGGACTGAGCGGCGCCGGGTGGACCGGGCGGCGCCGGGTGGACCGGGCGGTGCCGGACGGACCGGGCGGGGCCGGGCGGGGCGTGCCGCCGGCGGCGCCCGGCCGGGGTGTTCGGGCAGGTCACCGTGCCGTCCGCGGAATCGGTGGGTTGTAGTCCTTGACGGCCGGCGGCGGCGCGGCCGGTATCACGATCAGATGACGGAGGGTCGGCGCTTCACGTAATCCGGCCAAGTTGAGCGGGGGCGTCCGATGGCCGGAATACCGATGCCCGGATAGCGGACTCCCGTCTGGACGTGCCGCCGCCCGGCCGAGGCTCGCCGCGGCCGGGCGGATTCCTGCTGGCAGACGGGCTGCCCGGGGCGTCCGGCGGGTTCGTCGGGGGCCGCCACGGGGTCGTGGGCGGAGCTCGGGGGGCTGGCGTGATCCGGCCGATCCCCGGTTCGTCCGGAAACGGACCCGGCGGTTGCCCGGTGGTGAAGGGGTGGCCGAGAGTCGCACTGATGAACGAGACGCCAAGCCCCAGCCCGACCCGCCTGTTCGGACACCGCGACTTCCGGCTCCTGCTCACGGGAGCCGCCGCGGCCCAGACGGGCAGTCAGGTCACCCTGGTGGCGCTGCCGCTGGTCGCGGTGGTGGTGCTCGACGCCACCCCCTTCGAGGTCGGCCTGCTGACCGCCGCCGAGACCGCAGCGTTCCTGCTGGTCGGCCTCCCGGCCGGGGCCTGGCTGGACCGGATGCGCAAGCTGCCGGTGTTGATCCGCGCCGACGTGGTGCGCTGCCTGGCCGTCGGCTCGATCCCGCCGGCCGCGGCGCTCGGCGTGCTGACCATGGCCCAGCTCTACCTGGTGGCGCTGGTCACCGGGGTGGCCACGGTCTTCTTCGACGTCGCCCACCAGTCCTTCCTGCCGTCGGTGCTGCCGCGCGAGCAGCTGGTCGGGGGCAACGGCGCGATCGAGACGGTCCGCTCCTCGGCCCAGGTCGTCGGGCCCGGGCTCGGCGGCGGGCTGGTCCAACTGCTCGGCGCGTCGATCGCCATCGTCGCCGACGCCGTCGGCTACCTGGCCTCCGCGCTGCTGCTCGCCCGGATCCGGGTCGAGGAGCCGCGCCCGGAGCCCGATCCGGGCGCCTCGCTGCGTGCCGAGGTCGCCGAGGGCGTCCGCTTCGTGCTCGGGCACCCGCTGCTGCGGGCGATCGCCACGGCCACGGCGGTGTCCAACCTGTTCGGCGCCGTCCTGGCCGCCGTGCAGACGGTGTTCTGGGTGCGGGTGCTCGACCTGGCGCCGGGTGCCATCGGCGCGCTGCTGTCGGCCTCCGCCGTCGGCGGACTGGCCGGGGCGCTGTGCGCGGGTCGGCTGGCCGCCCTGGTCGGCCAGGCCCGGCTGATCTGGCTGGCCACCGTGGTGACGGCGCCGTTCGCGGTGCTGTGGCCGTTGTCCGGCCGGGGCGCGGGCGTGCTGCTGTTCGGCATCGCCTCGGCGGTGGTGCTGTTCGGCGCGGTCGCCTACAACGTCGCCCAGGTCAGCTTCCGGCAGAGCCTGTGCCCGCCGGAGCTGCTCGGGCGGATGAACGCCACCATGCGCTTCCTGGTCTGGGGCACGCTGCCGCTCGGTGCCCTGGTCGGCGGCGCCGTCGCCGACGCGGCCGGGCCGCGCGCCGCGCTCTGGCTCTGCGCGGCCGGCTTCCTGATCGTCCCGGTGCCCCTGCTGCTGTCACCGCTGCGCGGCATGCGGGACCTGCCGACCACCGGGGCCGCCGCGACCACCGGGGCTGCCACCGGAGCCGACCCGAACACCGGAGCCGACGCCGCCACCGCGGCCGCGCCCGCCACCGGGGCCGCTGCGACCACCGCGGCCGACCCGGCCGCCACCACCACGGGGTCCGCCACCGCCGCCGGGGCGGCCGAGCAGGAGCCCGCCGCGCGCCCGGCCCCCTGACCCCGACCCGAACCGACACCGGAAACCGGAGACCGTTCCGTGCCCGCCAGCATCACTGCCGCCTACCTCGCCCGGTACCGCTCCGCCGCCGCCGACGCCACGACGGACCTCCTCCCGCTCACCGGCGCCCAACGGCGCTTCCTGATCACCCGCCGCCTGGCCGCCGCTGGCCGCCCCGACGTCGTCCCGCTGTTCTTCGCCTACCCGCGCGGCACCCTCGACCTTGACCGGCTGGGCCGCGCGGCCGCCGCCACGGCGGCCCGGCACCCCGCCCTGTGCGGGGGCTTCGCCACCGTCCGCGGCACGCCCGTGCTCCGGGTCGGCGGCCCCTCCGCCGCGGCCGGGGCGGTCCCCGTCGCCCCCGGCGGCACCGCCCGCTCGGCCCTGCGCGAGGCCCTGCTGGACTGGCCCGCCGACGGGCCCGCCCTGCGCCTGCTGGTGGCCCGGGAGCCGGACGGCGAGGAGGAACTGCTCGCCGTCGCCGTCGACCACGCGGCCTGCGACGAGCAGTCGCTCGGCATCCTGACGGCCGACCTCACCGAGGCCTACACCCGCGACGAGGCACCCGCGACCGCGCCGGACCGGGCCGCCCTCGACGGCTACCGCGAAGCCGTCGAACGCCAGCTGGCGGCCGAGGACGCCGCCGCCGGGGCGGCCGCGCAGGCCCACTGGGGCCGCCGGCTCGGCGGCCTGAGCGGTGCCGGCGGTGGCGCCGCCCCCACCACCGGCATGCTCAGCCACCGGCTGCCCGCCGCCGAGGGGGCCGCCCGCAGCGCCGTCTTCCCCGCGCTGCTGGACGCCACCGCGGCCGCCGCGCACCGGCTGCACGGCCCGGTCGGGCCGCTCGCCCTCGGCTACCCGTGGGGCGGCCGCCCGCCGGGCGCACCGCCCGTGCTGGGCTGCTTCCTCAACACCCTCGTCCACCCGGCCGACCCCGGGGCCGCCGCCCTCGACGACCTCGCCGACGCCTGGTGGGACGACCTCGACCACGCCGACACCCCGTTCGACGAACTGGTCCGGGCCGCCCGCACGGCCGGCGCGCCCTGGACCGGCGCGCTGGACGGCATGCTCACCCTGGAGGACCTGCACCGCCGGCCGCCGCTGGTGCTCGGCGGGGTGCCCGGCCGGGAGACCCACCTCGCCGGGCGGCCGCTCGCCGCACCGCTCGCCGTCGCCGCCTCGCACGGCGACGACCTGCTGGTGAGGCTCGCCTGGGACCGCGAACGGTTCCCGGAGGCCACCGCCCGGGCCGCCTTCGAGGACCTGCTGGCGACGCTGCGCCGCCACCTGCACGCGGCCTGACCCGACCCCGACCGGAGAGCCGCCGCACACCGACCGACGGACCCCGACCGTCCCGGACCCCGACCCGACCGTCCTGAACGCCGACCCGCCGGACCCGACCCGACGGACCCCCGACCGTCCCGGACCCTCACGCCACCGACCGCCGGACCGCGCCACCACCCCGGCACGCCCGGCCCCGGCCGGGGCGGACCACCCCACACCGCCCCGCCACCGCAGTACCACCACGCCCACCACACAAGGGAGTCCCCGATGTTCCCGCTCTCCTCCTCGCAGGAGATCGTCTGGCTGCACGAGCAGATGCTGCCCGGCAGTCGCGCGTACAACTTCACCGCCGTCCTCGACCTCTGGGGAACCCTCGACGAGCACGCGCTGCACGCCGGCCTGACCGCCGTGCTCGCCCACCACCCCGGCCTGCGCCTGGAGCTGGTCGCCCGCGCCGAAGGGCTGCCCGGCCAGCGGGTCGCCGCACCCGGCGAACCCCTGCTGCGCCGCAGCGACTTCACCGCCGAGGCCGACCCGGAGGGCGCGTTCCGCACCCTGCTGGCCGCCGAGGCCGAGGAGCCGCTGGACACCTACCGGGCGCCGGTGCTGCGCTGGCACCTCGTCCGCCTCGGCGACGACCACCACCGGCTGATCCACGTCGAGCACCACCTCGTCCACGACGGCCACTCCTTCGCGATCCTGCTGCGCGACCTCTTCACCGTCTACCGAGCCCACGTCCTCGGCGAGACCTACGAGCTGCCCGCCGCGCCCTCGTACGAGGAGCACGCGCGCACCGCCGTCGACCCGGACGCCCGCGAGCGCGCCCTCGCCTTCTGGCTGCGCGAACTCGCCGACGCCCCGCGCGAGGTCACCCTGCCCGGACTGGCCCGGCCCGGCGCGGTGCGCCGCCACCGCGGCGGCCAGCTGCGCCAGTCGATCGGCGCCGACCTCGCCGAGCGGCTGCGCACCCGCAGCAAGGAGGACGGCCACACCCCGTTCAGCACCCTGCTCGCGCTCTTCGCCGAACTGCTGCGCCGCCACAGCGGCCACCGCGAACTCGTCGTCGGCACCGCCGTCGGCAACCGCCCGGCCGGCTTCGAGGGCACCGTCGGCATGTTCGTCAACACCGTCCCGCTGCGCCTGCGGCTGGACCCGGCCGCCCCCGGCACCGAGGCCGTGGACGAGGTCACCGACGTCCTGCTGCGCGCCCTCCCGTACCAGGACCTGCCGGTCCAGGAGCTGACCCGCCGGCTCGGCCTGCACACCGGCGGCGCCGACAACCCGCTGTTCAACGTCATGTTCAGCGCGCACGACGCCGCCCTGCCGGACGTCCAGGCCCCCGACCTCGACGTCTCGCTGTACGAGGGCTTCAACACCGGCACCACCCGCTTCGACCTCGACCTGGTGCTGCTGCCCGACGACCGCCGGGTGGTCGGCGAGAAGCACGGCGCCGCCGGCATGACCCTGGTCTGGGACTACGACGCCGACCTCTTCGGCGAGGCCGAGGCCACCCTGCTCTCCGAGCGCCTGCTCGAACTGCTGCGCCGCTACCTCGACGCGCCGGACGCGCCGCTCGCCGCGCTCGACCCCGCCCCGGCCGCCGCGCCCGCCACCGCCGTGACGCCCGCCGGTCTCGACCCGGCCGCCGCCCACGACCCCGGCGCGCTCGCCCTGCTGGCCGGCACCGAGCGCATCAGCTACGGCGAACTCGACCGCCGCGTCAACCAGTTGGTCGAACGGCTGTGCGCCGCCGGGGTGCAGCCCGGCCAGCCGGTGGCGACCGTCCTGCCGCGCGGCACCGACAGCGTCGTCGCCCTGCTGGCCTGCCTGCGCCACGGCGCCGTGTACGCGCCGCTGTCCTCCGAGGACCCGGCCGCCCGGCTCGGCCTGCTCCTGGAGCGGCTCGCCCCGGCGCTGGTGCTCGCCACCCGGCAGAGCGCGCTCGCCCTGCCCGTCGAGGGCGTCACCCCCGCCCTGCTGGACGGCCCGGCCTTCCCCAAGGCCGAACCGGCCGCCGTCCTGGACGGCGCCGCCTACCTGATCCACACCTCCGGCTCCACCGGCGTGCCCAAGCCCGTCCTGGTCGGACGCGAGGCGCTCGCCGGGTACGTCGCCGCGATCACCGACCGCTACGAGCTCACCGCGGCCGACCGGGTGCTGCTGTTCGCCCGGCCCTCCTTCGACGTGGCCCTCGAGGAGGTGCTGCCCGCGCTCTGCGCCGGCGCCGCCCTGGTGGTGCCCCAGCGCGAGGTCCCCACCGGCCCCGAGCTGGTCGCCGTGCTGGCCGCCCGCGGCGTCACCGTCGCCAACCTGCCGACCAGCTACCTGCTCGCCGTCCGCGAGGACCTGCGCGAGGCGCTGCGCGACGGCCGCTGGAACCCCCGGCTGCTCGTCCTCGGCGGCGAGCGGCTGCCCGCCCGCGCGCTGGCCGGGCTGACCGAGGCCACCACCGTGCTGAACGCCTACGGTGTCACCGAGGCCACCGTCACCTCCACCGTCCACCAGGTCGGCGCCGCCGACCTCACCGAGGACGGCGAGATCCCGCTCGGCGCCGAGCTCGACGGCGTGCGCCTGCACGTCCTGGACGAGACGCTGCGCCCGCTGGCGGCCGGCTGCGTCGGCGAACTCGCCGTCGGCGGCGCCCTGCTGGCCGACGGCTACCTCGGCCTGCCCGAGCCCACCGCCGCCCGCTTCGTCACCGTGCCCGCCCTCGGCGGCGAGCGCGTCTACCGCACCGGCGACCGCGGCTACCGCGACCTGCGCGGCCGGCTCTCCTTCCTCGGCCGCGCCGACAACCAGGTCAAGCTGCGCGGCCACCGGATCGAGCTGGAGGAGATCGAGGCCGCCGCCTCCGCCGAACTCGGCGGCCGCTCCTGCGCGGTGGTCCTGCACACCGACCCGCAGTCCGGCCCCCGCCTGGTGGGCTTCCTGGAGGGCGCCGACCGCCCCGACCAGGCCGCCCTGCACGCGGCCCTCGCCCAGCGGCTGCCCGGCGGGCTCGTCCCCGCCACCTGGACCGCCGTCGAGGCGATGCCCACCCTGCCCGGCGGCAAGCCCGACCGCGCCGCCCTCGCCCGCCTCGCCGACGAGGCCGCGGCCGAGCCCGAGCCCGAGTCCGCCGCGACCAGCGCCTTCACCGACCCCGGCCAGCAGCTGGTCGCCGCGGCCTGGCGCGAGGTGCTCGGCCACGACCGATTCACCGCCGACTCGCACTTCTTCGAGGTCGGCGGCCACTCGCTGCTCGCCGCCCAGCTCGCCGCCTGGCTGGAGCCGCACCTGGGCAGCCGCCCGCCGCTGCGCACCCTGTTCCGCCACGCCGTCCTGGCCGACCAGGCCCGCGCCCTCACCGGCCAGAACTGAAAGGCAGCGTCCCCGTGACCGCCCCCTCCGCCGTCCTGGAAGACGGCCACCGCGAACTCGTCGAGGCCTTCGAGAGCTTCGTCCGCCGCGAACTCGTCCCGCTGGCCGCCGAACTCCCCGAGACCGCCGACGAGATCCCGTCCGACCTGCGGACCTACGTCCGCAAGCGCTCCGCCGCCCTCGGCTTCTACGCCGGCGACTACCCCGAGGAGCTCGGCGGCGCCGACATGCCGTTCACCGCCGTCGTGCTGCTGCACCACGCCGCCGGACGCAGCGGCTGCCCGCTCGCGCCGTACGCCCTGGCCGGCTCCGACGGCCCCAGCCCGCTGCTGCGGCACGGCACGCCCGAACAGATCGAGCGCCACCTCGTCCCGCTGGTGCGCGGCGAGCAGACCCGCTGCCTCGCCCTCACCGAGCCGCACGCCGGCTCCGACGCGTTCCGCCTCACCACCACCGCCGTGCGCACCGCCGACGGCTGGGTGCTCAACGGGCGCAAGACCTTCGTCAGCAACGCCGGCCACGCCGGCATCGCCCTGGTCGTCGCCGCCACCGACCTCGGCGACGGCGCCGGGCCCACCGCCGGCGCCACCGCCTTCGTGCTCCCCATGGACCAGCCGGGCCTGCGCCTCGGCCAGCGCTACGAGGGCATGTCCGGCGAGCCGCTGTTCGAGCTGCTGCTCGACGGCGTCACCGTCACCACCGAGGCCGTGATCGGCGGCGAGGAGGGCGTTGGCGCGGCCACCGCCCTCGCCATGGACAGCCTCTCCCGGGGCCGCCTGGTCGTCGCCGCGATGTGCAACGGCATCGCCGAGTACGCGCTGCGCGTCGGCCTCGAGTACGCCCGCGAGCGGCGCGCCTTCGGCCGCGTGATCGGCGAGTACCAGCACGTCCAGGAGCACCTGGTCGCCACCCGGGCCGAGGTGGAGTGCTCCAAGCTGCTCACCCTCGCCTGCGCCCGGCTCGTCGACGAGGGCACCGAGGCGCCCGAGAACGCGGCGCTCGCCAAGCTCACCGCCTCCGAGACCGCCGTCCGCGCGGTCGACCGCTCGCTCCAGGTGCACGGCGCCACCGGCTGGGTGCGCGGCCACCCGCTGGAGTTCCTGTACCGCTACGTGCGGATGACCACGATCATCGAGGGGACCTCCGAGGTCCAGAAGGTGATCGTCGCCCGCGCCATGGGCCTGAACTGACGAACCGTCGAGACCTGGAGACGATGATGGAAAACCTGAGCATCGGGTACGGCCGTCCGCACCAGGACGGTGCGGTCCTGGACCTGTTCACCACCTGGGCGCACCGCACCCCGGACGCCCCCGCCCTGATCGACGGCGCCCGCACCCACAGCTACGCCGAACTCGACCGCCTCGCCGACGCCGTGGCCGACGAACTGCGCGACCGGGTCCGCCCGGGCGACCTCGTCGGCGTCTGCCTCGGCCACTCGGCCGCGCTCGCCGCGGTCACCCTGGCCACCGCCAAGCTCGGCGCCGTCCACCTGCCGCTCGGCCCCCGCCCCGGCGAGCGCCGGCTGCAGGCCGTCGCCGAACAGCTGCGGCCCGCCTGCCTGGTCGGCGACCCGGCGCTGCTGCCCGCGGGCGAGCACCGGACGCTGGACCTCGACCTCGGCGACACCCCCGTCGCCGTCGCCCTCGTCCCCGGCGAGCAGGTGCAGGTCCCCGCCGGCACCCACTACGCCGTGCTCACCTCCGGCTCCACCGGCACGCCCAAGGCCGTCGCCGTCGGAGAGCCCGCCCTCGGCGCGCTGCTCCAGTGGTACCGCGAGCTGGCCGGCCTCGGCCCCGGCGAGCGGCACAGCCTGCTGATCGGCGTCGCCTTCGACCCGCACGTGATGGAGCTGTGGGCCACCCTCACCTCCGGCGCCGCGCTCGTCGTCGCCCCCGAGGCCGTCCGCTGGGACTCCGGCGCGCTCGCCGACTGGTGGCGCGAGGCCGGCATCACCGCCGCCATCCTGCCCACCCCGCTCGCCGAGCCCCTGCTGGCCCGGCCCTGGCCGCAGGGGCTGGCGCTGCGTCACCTCACCGTCGGCGGCGACCGGCTGCGCCGCGGCCCGGGCCCGGACGTCACCGCGACCGTCCACAACGCCTACGGGCCCGCCGAGGCCACCGTCACCACCACCGTCCACACCATGGCGCCCGGCGGCGACCACGGCACCGGCGCCCCGCCGATCGGGCTGCCGATCCCGGGCGCGGTCGTCCTGGTCACCGACCCGGACGGCCGGCCGGTGCCGCGCGGCGAGGCCGGCGAACTGCGCATCGGCGGCCGCGGCCTGGCCGCCGGCTACCTCGACCCCGAGCTGACCGCCCGCCGCTTCGTCGGCGTGCCGGCCGGCGTGGAGGGCGTCGACCGGCTCTACCGCTCCGGCGACCGGGTGGTGATGCGGGCCGACGGCGTCCTGGAGTTCCACGGCCGGCTCGACGACCAGGTCAAGGTCAGCGGGGTGCGGATCGAGCCCGCGGAGGTCGAGGCGGCCTTCGAACGGGACGGGCGGGTGCACCGGGCCGTGGTCGCCGCCGCGACCTCGGCGGGCGTCACCCGCCTGCTCGCCTACGTCCAGACCGCCGCGGGATCCCCGGCGGGCGGCGCCGAGGACCTGCTCGCCGCGGTGCGGCCGTGGCTGCCGGAGCAGGCCGTCCCCTCGGCCGTCCGGATCGTCGACGCCTACCCGCTGGACGCGAACGGCAAGGTCGACCGGGCCGCCCTGCTCGCCCTGGAGGAGGAGCGGGCCGCCGCGGCGCCGGACACCGAGGACGGCGACACGCCCACCGAGCGCACCGTGCTGCGGCTCTGCCGCGAACTGATCGGCCGCGCCGACCTCGGGCCGGCGGACAACTTCCTGGCCGCGGGCGGCAACTCGCTCGCCGCCGCCCGACTGCTGGAGGCCCTGGAGGCCGAGTACGGCGTCCGGCTGCGGGCGCCCCTGGTGCTGCGCCAGCCCGACCTGCGGGCCGTCGCCCGGCTGGTGGAGGAACGACGGCCGACGGCCGCCACCACCGCCTGACCGTCCGCCCGCAAGCACGCTCCTGCGCAGGGCGCCCCGGCCGGCCCACCGGCCGGGGCGCCCGGAAGGGAACCACCATGCCCACCGCCACCCTCCCGGAACTCGTCGCCCGGCACGCCCGGCAGCGCCCCGACGCGCTCGCCGTGACCGACGGCGACACCGCCCTGACCTACGGCCAGCTCCTCGACGCGTCCGGCCGGCTGGCCGCCGCCCTGGCCGAGCGGGGGATCGGCCCCGGCAGCGCCGTCGGCCTGCTCTGCGCCCGCTCCACCCGCCTGGTCGTCGCCCAGCTGGCGATCTGGCGGGCCGGCGCCCACGCCGTCCCGCTCGACCCCGGCTACCCGCGGCCGCGCATCGCCGAGATGACCGGAGACGCCGGCGCCCACCTCGTCCTCGGGGACAAGACCCTCCTCGCCGAGGCCGGGCTGCCCGAGGAGCGCACCCTGGTGCTCACCGAGCACGGCGCCGAGACCGCCGCCCGCCCGGTGCGTGCGCCCGACGCCGCCGACCCGGACGCCACCGCCCTGCTCTTCTACACCTCCGGCTCCACCGGCCGGCCCAAGGGCGTCCTCGTCCCGCACAGCGCCGTCGCCGACCTGGTCACCGCCGCCGACGCCGTGCCGCTCGGCCCCCGCGACCGGGTGCTGTTCCACTCCACCGTCAGCTTCGACGCCTCCACCTTCGAGGTGTGGGCCCCGCTCGCGCGCGGCGCCGCCGTCGCCGTCTCCCCGGCCGACCGGCCCACCGCCGAGGACCTCGTGCGCGACGTCGAACGGTTCGGCGTCACCACGCTGTTCATCACCACCGCGCTCTTCCACCACCTGGCCGCCCGGCAGTCCCGGATCTTCGGCGTGCTGCGCACCCTGGCCGTCGGCGGCGAGGCGCTGTCCCCCGAGTACGCCGGAGCGGTGCTGCGCGCCTTCCCCTGGCTCGAACTCCTCAACGTCTACGGGCCGACCGAGGCCACCACCTTCACCACCCTGCACCGGATCACCCCGGCCGACTGCGCCGGCGGGCCCGTCCCGATCGGCCGGCCCTTCGGTGGCGCCCGCACCCTCGTCCTCGACGAGCGGCTCGACCCCGTCGCGCCGGGCACCGTCGGCGAACTGTGGATCGCCGGCGACCGGCTCGCCCGCGGCTACCTCGACCGGCCCGAGCTGACCGCCGAGCGCTTCCGCGACCTCCCCGGCACCGGCCGCGCCTACCGCAGCGGCGACCTCGTCCGCCAACGCCCCGACGGCGCCCTGGAGTTCCACGGCCGCACCGACGACCAGGTCAAGGTCCGCGGGTTCCGGATCGAGCCCGGCGAGGTCGAACACGCCCTGCTGCTCCTGCCCGAGGTCGCCGAGGCCGCCGTCGTGGTCCGCCGCGCCGGCCACCCCGACGCCGCCCTCACGGCCTGCCTCGTCCTCGCCGAGGGCAGCCGCGCCGCCGCCGACACGCTCCGCGCCCGCCTCGCCGACCGGCTCCCCGCCCACCTGGTGCCCACCGCCTGGCACGTCCTCGACGCGCTGCCGCTGACCGGCAGCGGCAAGATCGACCGCCGGGCCCTGGCCGCCGCGGACGGCGACACCCCGACCGGCGGCCGGACGGTTGCCCCGCTCACCCCGATCCAGCAGGCCGTCGCCGACGCGTGGAGCCGCGCCCTGGAGCGCCCGATCACCGAGCCGGGCGCCGACTTCCTCGCCGAGGGCGGCCACTCGCTGCTCGCCATGTGGGTCGTCGACGACCTGCGTGAGGACCTCGGCGTGGAGCTCTCGCTCGCCGACTTCCTCGGCCACCCCACCGTCGCCGGGCAGGCCGACCTGCTCGAACGCGCCCTGCGCGCCGCGCACGACCACACTGCGGAAGGAGCCGCCCGATGAACGCCACCGAGCACCCGGCCGACGGGCAGCCGGCCGACGGCTACCCGATCGATGGCTACCCGATCGACGGGCAGCCGGTCGATGGTCAGCCGGTCGATGGCCAGCCGGTCGATGGTCAGGCGACCACGCCGCGCACGGACACCACGCCGTCCCCGGCACCGCAGGCCGCCGCCGACCAGGCGGACCTGCTGCGCCGCGCCCGCCGCAACCGCCCCGCCGCCGGGCCGCGCCCGGCCGCCCCGGAGGACGGTCCCGCCCCGCTCTCCCACGCCCAGCAGCGGATGTGGCTGATGGAGCACCTCGGCCAGGGCGGCGCCCTCTACAACGTCCCGCTCGCCACCCGCCTGCGCGGACCGCTCGACCCCGCCGCGCTCGCCACCGCCCTCACCGGCCTCACCGAGCGCCACGCCGTCCTGCGCACCCGGTACGGCAGCCACGGCGACCAGCCCCACCAGCAGACCGACCCGGTCACCCCCGTGCCGCTGCGCACCGTCGACGCCACCTGGGAGGACGGCGCCGGCAACAACGCCCCGGCCCTGCTCGCCGCCGAGGCCGCCCGCCCCTTCGACCTCGCCGCGGGGCCGGTGCTGCGCGCCCTGCTCCTGCGGCACGGGCCGCAGGACCACACCCTGCTGCTGACCATCCACCACATCGCCGTGGACGGCGGCTCGCTGCCGGTGCTGGCCGCCGACCTCGCCGCCCTCTACGCCGCCGCACGCGACGGCCACGCCCCCCGACTCCCGCAGCCCGGACCGTCGTACGCCGAGTACGCCCGCGGCGAGCGGGCCCGCGACGCCGAGCTCACCGCCGCCGCCGACGCCCGCGCCGCCCGGCTCGCCGGGGCCCGCCCGCTGCCGCTGCTGCGCCCCGTCCCCGCCGGCGCCCGCGAACGCCGGGCCGCCCTGCACACCGCACCGCTCACCCCCGCCACCGTCGAGGGGCTGCGCCGGCTCGGCGCCCGGCACGGCGCCACCCTGTTCGCCGTCGTCCTGGCTGCCGCCTTCGCCACCCTCGCCACCGCCGCGGGCCGCACCGACCTCACCCTCGGCTGCGCCAGCGGCCAGCGGCTGCGGCCCGAACTGCGGCGCACCGTCGGCCTCGGGGTCAACACCCTCGCGGTGCGCACCGACCTCGCCGGCGACCCGACCTTCACCGACACCCTCGGCCTGGTCCGTGCCGCCCTGCTCGACGCCCAGCAGCACCACGAGGTGCCCTTCGACCTGGTCGTCGAGCGCCTCGGCAGCGCCGCCCGAGGGGCCGACGGCACCCCGCTGCTCTCCGTCAGCTGCGACCTCGTCCACCCCGCCGAGCCGCTCACGCTGCCCGGGCTCACCAGCGAGAACGTCGAACTCGACCTGGGGCTCGCCAAGTTCGGCCTCGCCCTGCTGGTCGAGGACGGCCCGCAGCCGCGCTGCCTGGTCCAGCACGACCGCGACGCCCTGGACGAGGCCACCGCCGGGCGGCTGCTGGACGCCTTCGCCCGGCTGCTCGGCGCCGTCGCCGAGGACGCCGACCGGCCGCTCTCGGCGCTCCCCGGCGCACTGCTGGCCGCCGCCCCGCACCCCGCGGTCAGCGCGCTGACCGCGGACCCCCGGGTGGTCGATGCCGCCGTCGTCGAGGCCGCCGACGGACCGCCGCTCGCCTACGCCGTGGTTCGCGGCCCCGTCGCCCCCACCGGCAGCGAGCTGCGTGCCGCCCTGCGCCGCCACCTCGCCCCCGGCCGACTCCCGCGCGCCGTCACCCTGGTGGACGCGCTGCCCCGGCTGCCCGACGGCACCCCCGACCGCGGCCGGCTGCCCGGCGCCACCCCGGCCGCCGCCGACGCCCGCGGCCCGCTCGACACCGTCCGGACGGCCTTCGGCGAACTCCTCGGCACCACCCCGGGAGCCGACGGCGACTTCTTCGCCCTCGGCGGCCACTCCCTGGTCGCCGTCCAGCTCGCCGAGCGCCTGCGCACCCGCACCGGACTGCCGCTCACCGGCCTGGACGTCCTGGAACAGCGCACCCCGCGCGCCCTCGCCGCGCTCCTCGCCACCCGCGAGGACGAGCGCCGCGCCGCCCGCGCCCGCACCGGGGCCCGCCCCGGCGCGAGCGCCCGCTCCCGGGCCGGCACGGTGCTGCTCACCGGCGCCACCGGTGGCGTCGGCGCCGCCGTCCTGCAGGAACTGATGGCCCAGGGCCGCCCCGTCCGGGCCCTGGTGCGCCCCGAGTCCGCACACCTGCCGGCCCTGCACGGCGCCGAACTCGCCGAGGGCGACCTCGCCGACCCGGACAGCCTGCGCCGCGCGGTCGAGGGCGTCGACGCCGTCATCCACGCCGCCTGCACCTTCACCGAGCACGTCGTCGACCTCGCCGCGATGCGCGCCCTCGTCGAGGGCTGGCGCGGCGGCCCGTTCGTCTTCGTCAGCAGCATCGATGCCTACGGGCGGCCGGCCGGCACCGACGTGGCCGAAGGCGGCCCGACCGGCGAGCCCGTCAGCCCCTACGGGCAGGCCAAGCTGGACTGCGAGCGGATCCTGTTCGAGGCCGCCTCGGCCCCCGACCGGGGCCCGGCCACCGTGGTGCGCGCCCCGATCGTCTGGGGCCCGCACCAGCGCCTTCGCGACCAGCTCCGCTGGGGCTCCACGGGCGCCCTCTACCAGGCCGCCCTGGCCGGCCGCCCGATCACCCTGCCGACCCCGGCTCCCGACGGCCGCCCCGGCTGGTACGGCGCGTCCTGGGTGCACGCGGCCGCCCTCGCCCGGGCCCTCGCGGCCTGCGTCGGCGAGCCGAACCCGGCGGCCGGGCGGATCGTCAACGCCGTCAGCGGGCACGTCTCCTGGACGGACTTCGGCACCGAACTGGTCCGCCTGCTCGGCTCCGCGAGCCCGCTCGACCTCCGGCCCGACGCCGACCCGGAGCTCCGCCGCCCCTGGCACTACTGCGCCGAGGCCCTGTCCGCCGCGCTCACCCCGGAGCCCGGGGAGGACTGGCGCAGCGTCCTGGCGGCGATGGTCGGCTGACCCCCGCCCGCCCGGATCCGCCGCCCGGAGCCGCCGCCAGGCGGCGGCTCCGGGCGGCAGACCGGGTGGCCACAGCCCGGATCCGGGCCCGCGCGCACGGGTGTCCCGGCGAGGTCCGGGTCCGGTGGACACAGGGTGGCGAACCGGTCTGCCCTCAGGGGGAGTCGAGTCGGGCGAGGGCCGTGCGGAGGTCGGCGGGCGTCGCCCCCAGGCCGTACTCGTGCCGGATCGAGCAGGACACGTCCCGGACCCTCAGGTAGCGGGCCCGCCACTCCTCGGGTGCGGTGTGGCGGGGGCGGCGGGAGACGGCCAGGTCCAGCTCCTCCAGGGCGCGTTCGACGTCGGCCTCGACGCCGGGGCCGTCGGGGTCGGCGAGGTGGCGCTCGAGCGCCGTGCAGAGGCGTTCTCCGGCCTCGACCAGGCCCGGTGGGGGCGCCGTCACCTCGCCATCGCCGTCGATCATCCCCCGAGCCTAGCCTCGACGGCCCGGGCCCGGGGCGGCCGTCCGGATGTGCCGGTGTGCCCGGTACGGGGGTCCGTACCGGGCACACGGGGTGGGGGCGGGGTGGGTCAGATGGTGAGGTCGAAGGAGACGCCGGTCGCGCCGCCCGGGGTGCCGGGGATGACGCCGTCGTGCCAGCCGGAGGCGTCGGTGTAGATCTCGTGCAGCGTGCCGTCGACGACGGCCTCGATGACGCGGTCGCCGGTGTTGTTCTTGACCTTGACGGAGACCGAGGTGATGGTGCCGCTGACGCCGGGGACGACGTTGTCGCGCCAGGTCGTGCCATCGCTGTAGATCTCGTGCAGCGTGCCGTCCACGACGGCCTCGATCACCCGCTGGCCGGTGGCGTGGTTGATGGCGAAGCCGAGGGTGCTGATGTTGCCGCTGACACCGGCGACGGCGCTGTCGTGCCAGGTGCCGCCTTCGGTGTAGATCTCGTGCAGCGCGCCGTTCTCGACGGCCTCGATGACGCGGTCGCCGGACGTGGTGTACGCGAAGCCCAGGGCGCTGATGTTGCCGCCGACACCGGGGACGGCGCTGTCGTGCCAGGTGCCGCCTTCGGTGTAGATCTCGTGCAGCACACCGCCCTCGACGGCCTCGATCACCCGCTGTCCGGTGTTCGGGTTGTAGGCGAAGCCCAGGGTGTCGATGGTGCCCGACACGGGCACGGCGCTGTCGTGCCAGGTGCCGCCTTCGGTGTAGATCTCGTGCAGGGCGCCGTTCTCGACGGCCTCGATCACCCGCTGACCGGCCGGGTTGTAGGCGAAGCCCAGGGTGGTCAGGTTGCCGACGCCGGGGACGGCGCTGTCGTGCCAGCCGTTGGCGTCGGTGTAGATCTCGTGCAGTGCGCCGCCGACGATCGCCTCGACCGTCCGGTTGTTGGCGGACGGCGCGGGCGGCGGCGTCGTCGGGTCGTCGACGATGTTCTTGTACCGCAGCGCGGTGTAGCCGCTCATCGGGTGGGAGGAGAGCATCGAGGCGTTGAGGTTGCCGTCGGTGTTGTAGTTCGTCGGCCGGCTGCGGCTGCTCTCCTGGTAGTAGTTGAACGTGCCGGCGTTCTTGTCGCGCCAGCCGGCGAAGATCACCACGTGCTGGTCGCTGTTGAGCACGTCACCCGGCTGCATGTCCCACTTGTTGATCGCGTTGGCGTACGACGGCAGCCCGTTGGTGGTGGGACTGTCCTTCAGCTGCCAGGCCATGGAGACGAGTCCGGAGCAGTCCTGCCGGTAGCGGCCGCCGGTCTGTGCATCCGACCACCAACTGTACGGCGCCTGCAGGCCGTTGGAGCTGTACGGGACGTACTGGTCGACCCAGTCCTGCGCCCGGGATATCACCTGGCTGCGGGTGACCTGACCGCCGGGGGCCGCGTTCTTGCCCAGCGCGCCCGTCGAGGTCGAGCTGAACGAGATGCCCTGGACGCTGTCGGCGTGGGCGGGAACGGTGGCCAGCACCACGGAGGCGATGCAGGAGGCGGCGAGCACGCCGACCGTGCGGCGGGAGGTCGACTTGAGCACAGACATGGGGAGTCCTTGGGTGGAGGGTCGGTTGGTGACGCGGTGGGACGAGACGGAGGGGCGGCTGCGCACGGGATCAGCCCTTGGGCCCGAGGGCCGCGACGGCGGCGATCACCGAGGCGTCGGTGCCGGTGTCGGGGGTGGGGCCGGGCCGCTCCTGCAGCTCGTCGAACTGGAAGAGGATGAGGTCGGCGCCCTGCTGGAGGGCGTAGACGTGGTTGGTCTGCAGGTCCGGGGCGGACAGCCCGCCGGCTCCCGTCCAACGGCGCGACCAGGAGGTGCCGTCGGGGGTCTGGGCGGTGCGGGTGACGGTCGCGTCCTGGGCGACTCCACGCTCGGCCTGGAGGCGGCGGGAGGCGTCCTGGCAGCTGCCCATGTCGGCCAGCAGCTGACGGTAGGCGGCCTGCGCGGCCCCGGGCGTGGGGAAGGTGAACAGCTGCTGCCCGGCGGGATTGCGGGCGGCGCTGAGGTAGCCCTGCTGCTGCCAGGTGACGGCGCCGGAGACGCTCGTGCACTCGTTGAGGGTGATCGTGCGACCCTTCACGTCCTGGCTGGCCAACGGGCCGTCGGGCTTCCAGCCGAAGGCCGGGGCGATGGGCAGCTCGGCGAGGCCGGCCGGGGCGACGGCGGCGGTGAGTGGTGCGGCGGAGCCGGCCGGGCCCTGCGGCACCGGTGCCGCGGCGGCCGGGGGCGTCGGTGCGGCGGTCGTCGGTGCGGGGGCCGACGGCCGTGCGGCCGACGGTGCCGTGGCCGTAGCCGCAGGGCCGGTCGGTGCCGGTGTCGGTGCCGCCGACGGAGTGGTGGCCGGAGGCGTCGGCGCGGTGGTCGGTTCCGGGGCCGTGGCCGGATCCGCCGCCGTCCTCCCGTCCGCCGCGGCGGTCGTGGTGGCCGCGGGAGCGCCGACGCCGGACACCGCGGCCTCGCGGGTGTCCGCCTGGGCGGCGGCACAGCCGGCCACCACCACGGCGGTGCACAGGGCCAGGGCTGCCGACGACACGGCGGTGAAGGTCGAGCGTCGAGGGCGTGCGGGCATGACGGCTCCCGGAACGGAGGGGGGGACAGGGGTTGGCGGAGGCGCCCGCAGTTCGCGCGGTTGACGCCTCGCCCGGTGCCGCCCGGGCGGTGGGCCCTGGTGGCGATGACTACTGTCGTCGCAGCTCAGCGCGGGTGGAAGGGCCTCCGACTGGACGGAAGCGGTACTGGACGGATCCGTCCAGCGGCAGGGTGGAGCGCTCCGGAGCGGCCCGACCGCCCTCCCGGTGTGGGAGGGCGGTCGGGCCGTCGGAGGCCGGTGCCGGGACGACGGCGTGCGGGTGACGGTGCGCGGGTTGTGCGGAGCGGGTGACGGGGGGCGAGGCGGGGGTCAGCTCGCCAGCCGGGCGCCCTCCGCGCCGTCCCACGGCTGACCCGACCTCGGACCGGTCGAACGTTCCTGCACAGTCCCCCCACGGCTCGTGACAACAGGCTGGAGTATGCCCCGGCGCGCGCCCTTCCGCGCACGCGGGAGCCGTTGGCCCCCGTCCGCCCGGCCGGTGCCGCGATACCCGTTCCGCTCCGCGCGCGCGGCTTCTAGGGTCGGTCCTCGGACCCCCGTCGCCCCGCGGACGCGGGTCCGAAGACGGACCCTCGGGTCGTCTCCCACGCATGACCGGGGTTCGGACTCCTGAGGGGGATCATGCACATCCACTGCGACCGCTGCGGCTTCGAGCGCGACTACACCGGGGCGATGAACCAGGACGGCGTCCCGTGCGCGGTCTGTGTCCACGGCCGGATGCGCAACGGCGTCCCGGCGCGCGGCTTCACCGTCGTCCAGGGCGTCCCCGTCCCGCGCGACATGCAGGTCCCGTACGTCCCGTTCGGGACGGGCGAGATGGACGACCCGACGAGCTTCCACTACTTCGCCGCCGGGAACGGCCGGGCGTACGAGGCGTTCGTCCGTGCCAACAGCTGCTACGTGGGCCGGATGACCAACCTCTGGATGCCCGAACCGGGGCGCTTCGCCTGGCTGTCCCCGTACACCGGCAACATGCACAACCGGGCGCACTTCACCCAGCTCGTGATCGCCCGCGTCGCCCGGGCCAAGTTCACCGACAACGGCGGGAGGTTCCCGCGGCTGATCGAGCCGTTCGTCGGTTCCGGGCAGGTCTTCCTGAACGCCACCGCCTTCGGCCCTGGCCTCAACGACGGCATGCGGCTGTTCCGTTCGGTCGTCGCCGGCGACCTCAACCCGTACGTGCTCGGCGCCTACCGGGCGCTGGTGGACCACGGCGGCGACTTCGTCAGGGAGTACGGCGAGCGCGCGGCCCGGTGGGACGAGGCGCCGGCGGACACCTACCGCCGCCTGCTGGACCACCTGGAGGCCAACGGCCGGCGGGAGATCGCCGAGACCGACGCCTACCCGGTCTCCGCCCGGCGCTCCGTCAGCGCCTACATCTGGCTGGTCAACCGCTGCACCCGCGGGACCAAGCTCTCCGAAGGCGGCGGCCTGCAGGGGACGTTCAACCCTGAGGCGGGCCGGCGCCTCGCCGCCATCCGCGCCCGCGAGACGGCCACGCTCACCGCGATCGCCGAACTCTGCGGCACCGCCGGCATCGAGGACTTCGCCTGCCGCGACTTCCGGACGACGTGCGACCTCGCCGGCCGTGAGGACGTCGTCTTCCTGGACTGTCCGTTCCCCAAGTTCAGCAACTCCGTCCCGCCCGGCTTCCTGGCCAGCCCCGAGACCTTCGGCTCCCAGTCCGCCGCCACCTACGGCACCGGGAACGACGGAGCCGCGTTCCAGACCAGCATCGTCGCCGCCGTCCGCGAACTCGTCGAGCGCGGCACGACCGTCCTGGTCTGCAACTTCGCCAACCCCGGCCTGGTGCAGGCCTACGCGAGACTCCTCGGCCGCCTCCCGGACGGCGCCGAGGCCCGCCACTACACGTACACCTACCGCTCGCCCACCACGACCAGCGAGGCCTATCAGCTGACCCTCCTGCCGGGCCGCGGCAACCCGGCGGTCGCGCTGAGCCCGCAGCGGATCCTGGCCGACTGGGTGCGCGCCGGCGGCGACGACGCGCTGAACGAGGAGTTCTTCCGGGACACCGGCGTCTTCGCCATGGAGGAGGACGAGGACGACGTCCGCCACGCCCGGCGCGAACAGCTCCGCCAGGAGGCCCAGACCGAGTACGTGGTGAGCGGCGACGAGGACGAGTCCTTCGACGACGTCTGACGGGCTCTGACGGGCTCTGACGGATGCGTGACGGACGCCTGACGGGCGTCGGGACACCGGCCGGGACATCGGCCGGACCGCCGGCCGGTGTCCCGTAGGCGGAGCAGCGACGACGCAGGGCCGCCCCGCCCCGCCACGGCTCTGGACAGGGCCGCCGGAGTCGGTCAGTCTTCACCACCATGACCCTCCCGCCCCACAGCCCCGGCCGCCGCCCCGGCGACGCGCGCACCGCGCTCTTCGAGGCGCTCACCGCGGTCGGCGACGAGACCGTCGCCCTGCTCGCCGGCTGCCGCGGCGACACCCCGATACCCGGTGCCGAGTGGACGGTCGCCGAGGCCGCCGCCCACCTCGCGATGGCCAACGAGCTGATGGCCGCCCTGGCCGCAGGCGAGGAACGCCCTTACGGGGACGGCACCCCGGGCTCGCTGGCCGCGGCGAACGAGGCCTCGCTGGCCGCCCGCCCGGAGCGGGACCCGGACCTGCTCGGCGCACAGATCGCCCGGTGGGCACGGGAGTTCACGGCGGCGGCCGGCTCCCGCGCCGGCACCGAGCCGGTGCGGACCCCGCTCGGCCCGATGGACCTGGACACCCTCGGCGCCTACCTGCTGACCCACATGCTCGGCCACCTCTACGACATCGCCGTCGCCCTCGGGCGGCCGCACCCGATCGACCGGCACCGGGTCGAGCTGGCCCTGCCGTTCCTGCGCACCGCCATGCCCCGGGTCACGGACGCCCGCACCGCGGCCGGCCACAACGCCTGCTACCGGCTGCGGATCCGCGGCCTGCGCGGATTCGCGGTGACCTTCACGGACGGCGCGGCCGTGGTCACCCAGGAGCCGCCGCGCCGGCCGGACTGCACGATCCTCACCGAGCCGGTCGCCTTCCTCCTGATCGCCCTCGGCCGTTACACCGCCACCGCCGCCCTCACCCGCGGCAAGGTCCTCGCCTGGGGCCGCCGCCCCTGGCTGGCCCCCGCCTTCCCCCGCCTCTTCGCGGCCCCCTGACCGCGACTGCCCCCTGACGGCGGCCGCCCGTTGACCGCGACTGCCCGCTGACCGCTCGGCTTCGGCACCACGCTACGGGGGTTGTCCCCACCCCGGATCCGGGTGCCGTCGCCATGCCCGTCGGCCCCGTGCGGGAGAAGGATCGGAGCACTGACACACCGGCCATGGGGGCCCGGACACGGTGCTGGAGGACAGGGTGACAGGTACGAGGTTCCACGCGCGGACGGTTCGGACGAGGGAGGGACGCCGGCGAGTCAGGGCCACCGGGCCGTCGGTACTCCCGCTGCTCCCCTTGCGGGCGCTGCTCCCGCTGCTCGGGTTGCTGTCGGCGCTCCTAGTGCCCCTGGCACCCGCAGCCGTCGCCGCACCGTCCGTGGCCCCGGTGGCCCCGGTGGCCCCGGTGGCCCCGGTGGCCCCGGTGGCCCCGGCGGCCCCGGCGGTCGCGGCAGCCGGGGCGGGTGATCCGGCGCGGTCGGAGGTCTCGTTCGCGAGCGCCGACGGCACCGTGCTGCACGGGGTCGTGCTGGCCCCGCCCGCACCCTCCGGCACCGGTGGGCCGGGCCTCGTGATGGTCGGCGGAGCCGGCCCCGGTACGGTGACCGACCTGGAGGACGCCGCGGCGGCGTACGCGCGGCGCGGCGTCACGACGCTGGTCTACGACAAACGCACCGCCGGCTACTCGACCACCCGCCGGGACTACGGGAAGCTCGCGGACGACGCCCTCGCCGCCGTCGCGGCGCTGCGCTCCCGTCCGGGCGTCCAGCCGTCCCGGGTCGGTCTCTGGGGGCTCTCGGAGGGAGCCTGGGTGGCGTCGCTGGCCGCGGCCCGCTCAGACGACGTGTCCTTCCTGGTCACCGCCGGCGCCGTCGGGCTCACCCCGGCACGCCAGCAGGCCTGGGCCTACGGCGGCTACCTGCGCCACGCGGGCGTCGCGGGATCGCTCCTGCCGACCATGCAGGTCACGGCGATCCGCCAGCTCGTCGGTGCGGGGCTCTTCCCGGAGGCCGACTACGATCCGGTGCCGGCGTGGGAGGGGGTGCGGCAGCCCGTGCTGGCCGAGTGGGGCGCCCTCGACCGCGAGGCGGCGCCGGAGGAGAGCGCGGCGATCATCCGGCAGGCGCTGGACCGCGGGGGCAACACGCACTACACGTTCCGGACCGTCCCCGGTGTCCGGCACAACCTGCAGCTCACCCGTGCCGACGGCTTCGACCGGCCCGAGGCGCTCCCGGACGACTACGCCGTCCACGAGACGGCCTGGATCGCCGGGCTGGCCACCGGTCTGCCCACGGTGTCCGTCGACCCGCCGCCCCACCAGGACGCATGGAGCCGCCCGCTCGCCCCGCTCGCCTGGTACGAGTCGGTCCCGCTCCAGGCCACCGCCGTCGCCGTGATCCTGGCCGGCCAGCTCGGCTACCTGCTCGGCGGCGCGGTCCGGCGGATCCGCCGACGCCCGGTGCGGAGCGGCCCACCGGTGCGGAGCAGCCCACCGGTGCGAACCGGCCTGCCGCGAGCCGCACGCGGGGCGGCGCTGGCCGGATCGGCGGCCACCGTGGGCGCGCTCGGCTACCTGCTGTTCCTGGCGGTCACCGCCGCACAGTTCACCGGGCCGGTGCTCTTCGGCCGCCCCGTCGTCTGGGCGGCCCTCCAGCTGTGCGCCGTCTTCGCCGTCGGCGCGTCCGGCCTCGCCGCGGTCGGTGGCCTGCGCGGGCACCGCGCCCTGTCGTCCGGCTGCCGGGCCCGGCTCGGCCTGCTCCTGCTGTCCAGCGCGGTGTTCGTCCCGTGGGCGGGCTACTGGGGGCTCCTGCTGCCCTGAGGCGCAGGAGTCCGGCCGGTGGGTCGGCTCGCGGGACGCGGCCCCGGCCTCCGTCGCCGGGGCCGCGTCCTGCTCACTGCAGGATGTTGATCGCGCGGGCGATCACCAGGGTGGCCACGATCAGGGAGGTCGCGGCTTCCACGATCATCAGTAGTTTGGCCCACGGCTTGATCGCGGAGACGTCGGTCGGGCTGAACGCGGTCGCCGTCCAGAACGACAGCGACAGGTAGTCCACGAAGCGCGGCACCCAGCCGGCCGGCGCGTGGCTCGTGTGCTGCATCTCGGGGAACACGAACGCCGGCGCCGTGAAGGGCCGGTGGGCGCGGGCGGCGGCGCCGCCGCGGTCCAGGTCCCAGTACCAGAGCGCGAAGGCGATCACATTGGTCGCCCAGGTCACGCCGCCGGTGGCCAGCAGGCCGGTGGCGTTGTTGGCGAACAGCTTGTTGTTGGTCAGGATGTCGGAGACCAGGTGGACCCCGGCGTACAGGTTCGAGCCGGTGACGAAGGCGATCATGGTCTCGGTGACCACCCGCAGCCAGACCTTCTGACGGTCGATCCTCCCCGGGTCGCCGACGATCAGTGTCACCAGCAGGGTGAACATGACCACCGGGACCACCCAGACGGGGTCCAGCCGGTACGTCGTGGGCAGGGCCACATGGAGCAGCGCGGCGGCCGTGACGGCTGCCGCCACCGGCCACCAGTGCTCGCCGCGCTCGGCGGCCTGACCGGGTGCCACCGGCGGCTGACCGGCCGGGTCGGGGCTTGCTCGCATGCCTCATTCTGACCTCGCCGTCCCGTCGGCGCCGCGCGGTGCGCCGCCCGACACGCCACGCGGGATCCCCGGAAGGGCCCCCGGCGCCGGCGTTCCCGGGCGCGCGGGTCCGGTCCGCCTCAGCGGCCCTCAGCCACAGCCCTAGTCGCCGCCACTGTTGGTGTTCCGCTTGATGCTCCGCCGCCGGTTCCGGCCGACCAGGCGCACCAACTCGCCGGCGGCGAGGGTCACGGTCGCCACGGTCCGGACCCACGGCGGCCCGCCGCGCTCCGCCCACACCACGCACACGCACCCGCCGACGGCGAGTACCAGGGCGCCCACCAGTACGAGACTGATCATGTTTCTTCCCGTCTCCGTCGTGCCGGTCGACACGGCTCCGCCGATCGTCCCAGCCCGCCGCGTGCAGGCCAAGCCCGACCTCACGAAACGCCGCCGGCCGGGAGCTCCGCTACTGCCGTGCCTCCGCCGCCGTCCGCAGGAGGTCCGCGAAGGCCGCCGCCGCGGGCGGTGGGCTTTGCCCGCGCCGGGTGGCCGTGTAGACGTGCCGGACGGGCGTGTCGTCGGGGTGGAGGGGGACGAGGACGAGGTCGGCGCGGGCGGCCCGGGCGGCGAGGGAGGGGATCAGCGTCGGGCCCAGCCCGGCGGCGACCAGGCCGAGTTTGGCGGTCCAGGCGGCGACGGCGTACTCGATCCGGGGCTGGAAGCCGCTGCGCAGGCACGCCGCGAGGAGGGTGGACTCGGCGTGACGGCTGGCCGCGATCCAGGATTCGTCGGCGAGTTCGACCAGGCGCAGGCGCCGTCGGCGGGCGAGGCGGTGGCCCCGGGGGAGTGCGACCAGTACGGGATCCGCCAGCAGCGGTTGCAGCTCGAACCGTTCGCGGTCGTAGGCGTCCTCCGCGTACGAGGCGACGACCGCGAGGTCGATCGTGCCGGTGCCGAGCAGGTCGAGCAGGTGAGCCGAAAGGCCTTCGGTGAAGCTGATCGCCACCTGCGGGTGCGCGGTGCGGAACGCGGCCAGGGCGCCGGGGACGAGGGCCGCGTTGGCGCTGTCGAAGGCGCCCACCCGGAGTCGTCCGGCGGTGAGTTCGGTGAGCGCGGCCAGGTCCCGCCGGGTGCTGTCGAGGCGGTCCAACAGGGCTTCGGCGTGCGGCAGCAGGGCGTGGCCGTGTTCGGTGAGCCGTACTCCGCGGGGCAGGCGGTCGAACAGCGGCGTGCCCAACTCGGCTTCCAGGGTGGCGATCTGGCGGGAGATCGCGGACTGGGTGAAGCCCAGCCGCTCACCGGCGGCGGTGAAGGAGCCGAGGCGTGCGACGGTGCGGAAGACGTCCAGCCAAGCCATGTCCATCCGACATGGGTACCATGCGAGACATTCGTTTGTCGCCTGGGTGGCGACTGCCTAGCGTGGTGGCCATGAAGAAGATCGCTTTTCTGGGGCTGGGCCGGATGGGCCTGCCGATGGCCCGCCGACTCGCCGCCGCCGGACACCCGTTGACCGTCTGGAACCGTTCCCCCGGCCGTGCCGACGGCCTCGTCGAGGCCGCCACGCCCGCAGCGGCGGTGCGGGGCGCGGACGTCGTCGTCACCATGCTGTCCGACCCGCAGGCCGTCGCCGACGTGGCCGGGCGGTTCGTGCCGGAGCTGGCGCCGGGCACGTTGTGGATCGACATGTCCTCGATCGGCCCGGACGCCACCGCCGGGCTGCGTGCAGGACTCCCCGACGGCGTCGGACTGGTGGACGCTCCGGTGGTCGGCAGCGTGGGCCCGGCGGCGACGGGCGACCTGGTGGTGTTCGCGGGCGGCACGGACGCCGACCTCGACGTCGCGCAGCCCGTCCTGGAGCTGCTGGGCCGGGTGCGGCGCTGCGGCGGGCCGGGGTCGGGCGCGGCGTTGAAGGTGGTGGTGATCGGCGCGATCGTCGCCTCGGTCACGGTCGTCGGCGAAGTCCTGGCGGTGGCCGAGGAGTTGGGCGTGCCGCAGGAGCTGGCGCAGGGGGTGCTGGCAGCCGGGCCGCTCGCGGGGGTGGTGGCCCGGGCGCTCAGCACGGACGCGGACTTCCCGGTCCGCCTGGCCGCCAAGGACCTCGCCCTGGCGGGCGGCGGTCCGGTCCTGTCGGCTGCCCGCGCGGTGCTCCTGGCGGACCCGTCGATCGCCGACCGGGACCTGTCCGCGGTGGTGGGCTCCCTCCGCCGCGGGTAGGCGGGAAGCCGGGAGCCGGGCGGGTGCGCGCGGTGGAGGGAGCCGCCGCCGCGCGCGCATCCGGGTACCGCGGTGCGGCCGTACGCGGTCCGGGCAGGGGCCAGGGACGGGCGGTCCGGTGCCGTCGCCGGTCAGCTCCAGGCGGCCCGCGCCCCGGCGACGGCGAGTACCGCGCAGACCGCCAGGTTCGTGACGGGGTAGGCGGTCAGGACGGCGGCGAACTCCCGGAGCGTTGCATTGGGCCAGTAGTAGGCCGCCGTGGGGGCGCTGGCGGCCTCGCCCCGCACCCCGGCACGGCGCGCGGTGATGGCGGCCCGCAGCGCGTGGAAGTCGTTGGTCACGACGACGCAGCGGTAGCCGGGCCGGAGCCGTTCCATCATGGCCCGGCTGAACTCCAGGTTCTCCCGGGTGCTCGTCGACGCGCGCTCCTGCACGATGCGCTCGCCCGGTACGCCGCGCGCCGTCAGGTACGCCGCCATCGCCTCGGCCTCCGAGAGCCGCTCGTCCGAGCCCTTGCCGCCGGAGACCAGGAGGACGGGCGTCCGCCCGCGCGCCGCCTGCGAGCGGACGAGGGCCAGGGCCCGGTCCAGCCGCGCCGCCAGCAGCGGCGGGACGGTGGATCCGTCCGTCAGCCCGGCCCCGAGCACGACCACGAAGTCGACCGGGCGGTGCGTCGCCACCCGCTGGTAGAGGAGCGCGTACCCGACGAAGCAGACGAGGAGGAACGACAGGTAGCCGGCCACCAGCAGGGCCGCGGTGGCCACGGCGCGGAAGGGGCCGTCCTCGGCGCGGGCGGACGCCACCAGGAGTGCGAGGGCCGCCAGGATCGCCGACCCGGCCAGGAGGGAGAGCAGGTTCGCCGGCCGGCTGCCTTCGGCGCGGACCATCCGGACGCCGGTCGCCAGCAGGAGCCCGGAGACGACCACCGCGCTCAGCACCGCGCCGACGACGATGCCGTCCGTCACCGCCCGGGCCACCGGGCGGGGGAGGCGGTCGAGCTCGAGGACCGCGCCGACCAGCAGGACCAGGGTGCACAGGCCCAGCAGGACGCCGTTCCCGAAACGGCGCTGGTCACCGCGGAAGCGCTGGACGAAGAGCAGCAGGAGCAGTACGGCCGCCAGGCAGTAGAGGGGGAAGGGGAAGGCCGTCATGGTTCCTCGCAGTGTTCACGGTTCGAAGCACGGGTTCCTGCGACCGGGACAGGACGACGGGACCGGAGTCCACGCCGTCCGACCCCGCTCGTGCAGGGGCGCCCCGGCGCACGCGGTGGCGGCCGGTCGGCGACGGCATACTCCTGCCCCGGCCCCGCCGAGGCATTCACCGGAGCGTGGCGTCCGGGCCCGGCACGGCCGGCTGGTCGTCGCGCACCCAGGGGCGGAGCTTCTCCGGGTTGCGGACGACCCAGATCCGGGTCACCCGGTGGTGCGTGACGTCGAACGCCGCGACGGTGAGGACGGCGCCGGCGCGGTGGGCGACCAGGCCCGGCGCGCCGTTGACCGTCCGTTCGAGGAGTTCGAGGCCGGGGGCCCGGTCGGCGATGGCGACCATGTACCGGGCGATGCACGCACCGCCCTCGATCGGGTGCAGGGCGGTGCCCACCATGCCGCCGCCGTCGGCGGTCATGACGGCGGCCGGGTCGAGGAGGTCGACGAGGGCGGGGATGTCCCTGCTCTCCCAGGCCGCCTTGACGCCCCGTACGACGTCGCCCGGTACCGCGTCGCCCCGCCCGGCCCCGGTGGGCCCGGCCGGGCCGGTGGTGCGGGTGGCGCCCGCCCGCCGCCTGGCGGAGGACGCCAGTTGCTTGCAGGCCGCCGGGGTTCGGTCGAGGACGGCGGCGATCTCGGCGAAGGGGTAGCGGAAGACGTCGTGCAGGACGAACGCCACCCGTTCGGCGGGTGTCATCGACTCCAGGACGACGAGGAAGGCCATGGCCACCGACTCGTCCAGGACCAGCTGCTCGGCGGGGTCGGCGGCCTGCCGGTGGTCCCACTCGCGGGGGTCGGGCAGCGGCTCGGGCAGCCAGGTGCCGACGTAGCGCTCCCGCCGGGCGCGCGCGGAGCCGAGGACGTCCAGGCAGATGCGGCCGGTCACCGTCGACAGCCAGGCACCGGGGGAGCGGATCTCCTGCCGCCGGCTCCGCGGCAGGGCGTACCAGCGCGCGTAGGCGTCCTGGACGGCGTCCTCGGCCTCGGTGAGCGAGCCGAGCAGCCGGTAGGCGACGTTGATCAGTTGCCGCCGTTCGCCGGCGACCGGATCGGTGCCCGTCCCCGTCGTCCCCATGCCGCACCGCCTCCCCGCCTGACCTTTCGCAGGCCCGTCTCGTCGGACCGGTGAGACCCTACCGACCTCCCGCCCGCGGGCGGGAAGAGGGGACCGTGACATGGCCGTCCAGACGACAGAACAGCGAAGCTTCCCGTTCCTGCGTTTCGCCGTCACCCTGCAGACCCTGACCATCTTCCTCCAGGCGGTGTCCGCCGGGCTGCTGCTCACCTCGTCCTACGGGGAGACGTTGCACGGCGTCGGCGCCCGCGTGATGTACGGGGCGTCGATGCTGTACGTGCTCGCGGCGGTGCTGGCCTGGAAGCCGGGCGGCGGCTCGCCGCGGCCCGTCTGGCAGGCGTCCGGGTTCCTGGCCCTGGCCTCCGTGCAGGTCGTGCTCGGGGTGGCGCACGTCCCGTCGGTGCACCTCCCGCTGGGCGTCCTGATGTTCGGCCTGAGCGTGCTGGCGCTGGCCCGGCGCTGAGCCCGGGGGAGCGGGCAGCCGCGGGGAGGAAAGGCGGGCGACGCCCCGTCCGGCGGCCTGCCGACCCCGCCGATGCCGCATAGGATCACCGCACGGCACCCCCGCCCGGGTGAGCCGCCGAGCCCGCCGAGCCCGTCGATCCGTCGTGCTTGCCGAGCCCGTCGGGCCCACTGAGCCGTCGTGCCGCGGCGCGCCGCGGCGGGGGCGCGACCCCGGCCTCCGTGTCCGGCGCACGGCCGGAGGCCCCGTCGTCCGTCCACGCCCAAGAGAAGGGATCCGCCATGACCTACGCCGTGGATTTCACCACCGTGTCGACCGTCGGTCTGGAGTCGTCGCCCGTCGCGGAGGCTCTCGCCGGTCTGCGGGCGAACGAGGCCCGCTACTTCAAGACCAAGTACGACCACGTCTTCACGGTGGAGCCCGCGGCCGAGGCCGCGGACGTCGTCGAGTGGGTGCACCGGATCCTCCGGGAGGAGCGCGAGATCGTCATCGCGTCCACGCCCCTGGAGGCCACCGGGTTCGAGGTCGCGGGCATCCGGATGGCCTACGTCTTCTACGAGAGCGGCCTGTCGGTCAACGTGATGTACACCCTCGACGACGGCGGGAAGCGCGCGGTCGGGTTCAAGCTCTCGGACGGGATGGAGGTCCCGGAGGAGCTCGCCTCCCGGTTCAAGTTCGCGCGCCAGAAGTCGAAGCTCGCCGGGACCATCCGTGGTTCCTTCTTCGTCATCAAGAACGAGCACTGAGACCGGGCCGGGCCCGGCCGGTGCGTCACCGGGCGCGGCCCGGCCAGTCCGGCCGGCCCACCCGTGCCGGCCGGCCACCCGTGTCGCTCTGACCCGAACATGGCGGCGCCGCTCGGGAGATGGGGTTAGCCTGTCGACATGGTTGCAAACTACAAAGAAGAAGTGGCCATGAACGACGCGGAGTTCATCAGCGCCCCCGCCCTGATCCTCCGCTCCCTCTCCCGCGACCCCGACCGGCCGGCCGTCACCACCGCCGACGGCGTCACGATCACCGCCGGCGAGTTCGCCGCCGCCACCTACCGCCTCGCGCAGGAACTGGTCGCCCGGGGCGTCACCCGGGGCGTCACCGTCTCGCTCCTCACCGGCAACACCCCCGAGGCGCTCAGCGCCCGGTACGCGGTCGGCATCGCGGGCGCCCGGACGGTCAACCTGTACGACGGCATGAGCGTGCCGGTCCTCGCCCGGATCGTCAGCAGCGTCGACACCACCGTCCTCCTCGTGGACGCCGAACGGTACGCGGACGCGCCCGAGTTGCTCGCCCTCGTCGACGTGCCGACCGTCCTCACCCTGGGCCCGGGACCGGCGCCGACCGCCCGGGCCGCGACCGCGACCGCTTCCGAGCCGACCGCCGGGGCCGCGACCGCCACGGCCGTGATCGGCGAGGACGTGATCGCCGCCTCCGCCCGCCACCGCGCCGAGCCGCCGGCCGTACGGATCGGCCCGGACGACCACCTCGGCATCCGCCACACCGGAGGCACCACCGGCGTCCCGAAGGGCATCCTCAGCCTGCACGGCTCCTACCGCAGGGCCTTCGACGTCCCCTTCGGCCCGGACGGCGACGAGCCCCGCCTCCTCGCGGCCACCTCCCTCGCCCACTTCGCCGGCGTGCTCTCCGACCTGACCCTGCACCACGGCGGAAGGGTGTTCATCCACCGCTCCTTCGACCCCGGCGAGGTGCTGGCCGCGGTCGAGCGCGAGCGCATCACCGACTTGTGGGTCCTGCCGCCGCTGCTCTACCGGCTGCTGGACCACCCGGCGATCGCCGGTACCGACCTGTCCAGCCTGCAGCGCGTCCTGTACGGCGGCTGCGCCTCCTCGCCGAGCCGGATCAGGGAGGCGCTCAAGGTGTTCGGGCCGATCCTGGCGAGCGGCTACGGGATGTCGGAGGCGCAGAACATCGCGGTGCTCGGCCCGCAGGAGCACGACCGGGTCGGGCACGGCGGTCAGATCTCCGTCGGCCGCCCGGTGCCGGGCGTCGAGGTGGTGATCCGCTCCGCCGACGGCGCCGAGCTGCCGACCGGTGAGCAGGGCGGGATCCACGTCCGCTCGCGCACCCTGATGGCGGGGTACTGGAAGCGGCCGGACCTCACCGCCGAGGTGCTGCGCGACGGCTGGCTGAACACCGGCGACATCGGCTACCTCGACCAGGACGGCTACCTCTACCTGGCCGACCGCCTCTCCGACAAGATCATCGTGGTCGGCGGGCACGTCTACCCCTCCGAACTGGAGGACCTGCTCGTCACCCACCCGTCCATCGCCCAGTGCGCCGTCTTCGGCGTCCGCGACGCCCAGCAGGCCGAACACGTCCACGCCGCGGTCGTCCCCGCCGCCGGACGGCACCCGGAGCTGGCGGAGGTCAGCGCCTTCGTCACCGCCCGCAAGGGCCGGATCTACGCCCCGGAGGCCCTGCACGTGGTGCCCGAGATCCCGCTCACCCCGGTGGGCAAACCCGACAGGAAGCGCCTGCGCGCCACCCTTCCGGTCTGAGAAGTCATCTCATTTGGGCTTGTAGGCTGCTCGCATGACGATCGTGGAGCGTCTGGTGCCGGACGAGTTGTGGGAGTTGTTCCAGCGGGTGGTG
>NZ_JBIWPA010000019.1:58580-167110 GCF_044768035.1 Kitasatospora sp. NPDC101176 | reverse complement strand
GTCATGGCCAGCACGACGGTGTCGATCTCCCCCGCCGCGACCATGGCGCGCAGCTCGTCGAGGGTGAGCCGGGGACGGCTGCTCATCGGGTCTCCAGTTCGGCGGGGTCGGAGGGGGGAACGGGGCGGGTGCCCACGGCGGGGTCGAGCGCGTCGGCGGGACCGGCGGCAGCGGCGGAGGTGTCGTGGACGACCGGCCCGGTGAACCAGTTCCGGGCGGAGGCCAGCCACCACACGCCGGCGAAGCCGACCACCACGGCCACCGCCACCGGGGTGTAGTTGAAGCTCTCGGCGGTGATCGGACTGGCCGTCGGGAGCATGAACAGCACGGTGATCACCGCCGTCCAGACCACCGCGACGATCCCGATCGGCCGGCTCCAGCGGCCCAGGTGCCAGGGGCCGCGCGGGAAGTCCTCGCCCTGGCGCAGCCGCAGGTACACCGGCAGCACGTAGGAGATGTAGAGGCCGATGACGGAGATCGAGGTGACGGCGGTGTAGGCGGTGGTGTTCCACAGCGCGGGCAGGCCGAGCAGCAGGGCGCCGCCGGTGGCCAGCCAGACCGCGTTGGTCGGCGTCTGGGTGCGCGGGTCGATGCGGTGCCAGAGGGCGGAGCCCGGCAGCGCGCCGTCACGCGAGAAGGCGTAGATCATACGGGAGTTGGCGGTGACCGAGGCCATGCCGCAGAAGAACTGGGCGCCGATGACGATCAGCAGCAGGACCTTGGCGCCGTCGGCGCCGATGGCGTCGATGAAGATCTGCGCGGGCGGGACGCCGGTGTCGCTGGCGAGCGCGCCGTCGTAGTCCCGGATCGCGAAGGTGATGCCGAGCAGCAGGACCCAGCCGGCCACCAGGGAGACGGTGATGGCGTTGACGATGCCGCGCGGTCCGGAGCGGGCGGCGTCGTGGGTCTCCTCGGTCATGTGCGCGGAGGCGTCGTACCCGGTGAGGGTGTACTGGGCCATCAGCAGGCCGATCATCGCCACGTAGAACTGGTTGTGGAAGCCGGTGTTGTCGACGAACTGGGTGAACACGAAGGAGGCGGAGGCGTGCTGGTCCGGCAGCAGGACGAGCGCGCCGACGATGGCGGCCACGCCGACCAGGTGCCACCAGACGGAGACGTTGTTGAGGACGGCGACCAGGCGCACGCCGCGGGTGTTGAGCAGGCCGTGGATCACCAGGATGACGGCGAAGATCTCCATGGTGTGCGCGGGGCTGGCCTCGACGCCGAACTGGAGGGTCAGGAACGCGTTGGTGAAGAAGGCCGCGCCGTAGTCGACGCCGGCGGTCACCGCGACCTGGCCGAGGAAGTTGAACCAGCCGGTGAACCAGCTCCAGGCCGGGCCGCCGCTGCGGGCCAGCTTGGCGGACCAGTAGTAGAGTCCGCCCGCCGTGGGGTAGCTGGAGCAGATCTCGGCCATCGCCAGCCCGACGCAGAGCGTCAGCAGGCCCACCACCGGCCAGGCCCAGATGATCATGGCGGGGCCGCCGGTGTTCATCCCCGTGCCGTACAGGGTCAGGCAGCCGGAGAGGATCGAGACGATGGAGAAGGAGACGGCAAAGTTGGAGAAGCCCGTCATCGAGCGGGCCAACTCCTGGGTGTAGCCCAGTTCGCGCAGCCGCTGCTCGTCGGCGGAGAGGGTGCCGGCGGCGGGAGCGGCGGGGGCGGTGGCGGAATCGGTGCCGGAAGCGGTGGGGGAATCGGCGCCGGAAGCGGCGGGGGACGTTGCGGCGCCGGCGTCGGTGCCGGTAACACTTCCGGTGTTCGACGGAAACCCGAGCGGGGCAGGGTGGTCGGGTGAGCGTGCGTCGGTCATGGGCACCCCTGGGGGTTGAGGGTGTGCCGGCGGGCGCGGGCCACGACGTCGTGGCGCGACTCCCCCGGCGGGTGAGACGGTCGGACGGCTCTTCCAATGGTCCGGAACCAGACCATTGGGGTGGGTGATCAGCATCGTTCCGGCTCGGCCCGGGCCGCGTCAAGAGCGGAAAGGGGATGAGTCCCGGAACCCGACCGTAGGTACGATTCCGGCGTGGACGTCGACGAGGCACGCGAGCGGGCCCGCCAGGACTGGCAGGCCGGGGCGATCTTCCGCCCGGTGCGGACCGGCAACGCCTTCGAGGAGACCGTCGAACGGCTGCTGCAGGCCATCAAGCTGGGCGTCTTCGGCCACGGCGACCGGCTCCCCGCCGAACGGGACCTCGCCGCCCGGCTCGGCGTCAGCCGCGAGACCCTGCGCGAGGCGCTGCGCACCCTGCAGCTCGCGGGCTGCACCGAGTCCCGCCGCGGCCGCTACGGCGGCACCTTCGTCACCTACCGGATGCCCGAGCCGGACGTCGCCGAACTGCGCCGCGCCGTCCGCGACCTCGGCGACGACCTGGAGGACGCGCTCACCTACCGCCTGGTGCTGGAGAGCGGCGCCGCCGAGGCCGCCGCCCGCCGCACCCTCGCCCCGGAGCAGCGCGCCTACCTGGAGAGCCGGCTCGCCGACCTGGAGGGCGCCCCCGCCGAGCGGTACCGCCAGCTCGACTCGCGCTTCCACCTCGCCGTCGGCGAGCTCACCGGCTCCCCCACCCTGGCCGCGGGCATCGCGCAGGCCCGGATGCGCCTCAACGACCTGCTGAACGCCATCCCGGTGCTGGAGCGCAACATCGAGCACGCCGCCGAGCAGCACCGGGCGATGGTCCGGGCGATCCTCGACGGCGACGGCGAAGCGGCCCGGCGCGCCACCGAGGAACACCTCGCCGCCACGGCCGCCCTGCTTCGGGGCTTCCTGGGCTAGATCACGCCCTCGTGGAGCACTGCCGGGCCCGCGACGGGCGGCTTCGGCGGTTCGGGCTTCGGCGGGGCCGGGCTTCAGCAGTGCCCGGCTTCGGTGGTTCGGGCTTCAGTAGCGCCCGGCTTCGGCGGGGCCGGGCTTCAGCACGTCGGCGCCGCGGGCCCGGCCAGGGGTTCGTCCCCGGCGGCGGGCCGCAGGCCGCGCAGCAGGTGGGTGAGGAGGTCGTCGAAGACCTGGTCGAGGGCCGCCCCGGAGAGCTGTCCGGAGGCCGCCTGGGCGGCGACGCCGTGCACCGCGGTGTAGAGCACGTTGAAGATCCGGTCGGCACTGCCCGCCCGCAGCTCGCCCTCGCGCTGCCCCTGGGCGATGACCGCATGGATGTCCTCCTCCAACGGCCCCCAGGCGAGCCGGAGTTCGTCCGCGACGGCGACGTCGTGCTTGCGCGCGAAGGTGAGTTCCAGGAGGGCGGGGTGCGCGGCGGCGAAGTCGACGTACGACCGGGCGAAGGCGAACATCCGGTCGCGGAAACCCTCGCCGCTCCTGGCCAGGCGGCTGCGGCCGGCGGCGGTCATCCGCTGGATGCCGGTGAGCGCGAGGGCGTCGAGGAGGGCGCGCTTGTCCTTGAAGTGGCGGCTGGGCGCGGCGTGGCTGACGTCGAGGGCGCGGGCGAGCTCGCGCAGTGAGAGCGCGTCGACGCCCTGCTCGCGCAGCGTCTGCTCGGCGCGCTCCAGCAGTGCGGCGCGGAGGTCTCCGTGGTGGTAGCGGCCCGTTCGCATGGGCATCAGCATACGGGAATGTAGTCGTTGACTACTTTGTTGGCACTGACTACATTGAGGTGCGGCGCCGACCGGGGCACCCGACCCCGCGCCTGCCGAGACGAGGAGCGTCATGGACTTCGCCCGCAAGACCACCCTGATCACCGGAGCGTCCACCGGTATCGGGGCCGCGTTCGCCCGCGAACTGGCCGCCCGTGGCTCCGACCTCGTCGTGGTCGCCCGCAGCGAGGACAAGCTGCGCGGCCTGCAGCAGGAGCTGACCGCGGCGCACGGCACCACCGTGCACGTCGTCCCGCTCGACCTCGCCCGGCCCGGCGCCGCCGCCGAACTCCAGCAGCGGGTCGAGGCACTCGGCGCGACCGTCGACATCCTCGTCAACAACGCCGGCTTCGCCACCTTCGGCGCCGTCGCCGAGACCGACCCGTCCCGGATGGCCGAGCAGGTCCAGCTCAACTGCCTCACGCTCACCGACCTGACCGCCCGGCTGCTGCCCGGCATGGTCGACCGCGGACACGGCGCCGTCGTCAACATCGCCAGCACGGCCGCCTTCCAGCCGATCCCCCGGATGGCCGTCTACGGCGCCACCAAGGCGTACGTGCTCTCCTTCACCGAGGCGCTGGCGAACGAACTGCGCGGCAGCGGTGTGCGGGCGCTCGCCGTCTGCCCGGGAGCCACCGACACGCCGTTCTTCGACGTGGCGGGCGAGGAGGCCGCGGTCGGCGTCCGCCGCCGGCCCGAGCAGGTCGTCACGACCACCCTGGCCGCGCTGCGCAGGGGCCGGCCCACGGTCGTCGACGGGCTGGTCAACCGGCTCGGCACGCTGGCGCCGCGCCTGCTGCCGCGCCGCGCCACCGTCGCCGTCGCCGAACGCGTCACCCGGCCGAGCGCTGCGGCCTGAGCGGCCGGGACTGCCTGAGCGGCCGGGGCTGCCGAGAACTGCCGGGAGCAGCCGCCCGAGCGGGCGGGGACGCGGCCCCGCCGGCCCGGGCGGCCGCGTCAGGCCGAGCCGTAGTAGGCGGCGATCGGGGCGCGGGCCTCGTCGAACAGCGCCGGGCCGTCCTGCGGGACGGTCGGCCAGGCGCCCGACCCCGGGTTGAGGTCGACGAGCTGGTCGGTGGAGAGGGCGAAGACCACCCGGCCGAGGCCGGAGCGGACGATGGCACCGGCGCACATGGAGCAGGGCTGGCAGCTGGTGTACATGGTGGTGCGGGCGGCCTCGTCGGGGGCGAGCTCACGGGCCGCCCAGCGGGCCAGCTTCAGCTCGGGGTGGGCCGTGATGTCGTCGTCGCGGCGAACGGTGTTGTGCGCCTGGACGAGGACCGTGCCGTCCGGACCGGCCAGCAGGGAGCCGTAGGGGGCGTCGCCGAGGGTCACGGCCTCGGCCGCGATCGCGACGGCGCGGCGCAGCAGGGGTTCGTCGGCGGGGGTGATCACGGTGTCCTCCAGTGGGTGGCCACGGCGGCGAGGTCCCGCCAGGCGGTCTGCGGGTGGCGGGTCTCCTCCGGATCGCCGTGGTACGGGTCGAGCACCACGGTGCCCGCGCCGAGGCTGCGGAGCCCGTCGAGGTCCTCCAGGACCTGGTCGAGGGTGCCGACGCCGGCCGGGCGGTCGGGGTCGCCCACCGGCGCGGCGGTCAGCCGCAGCGCGATCCGGGGCGCGAAGCCCGGCAGCTCGTGCTGCGCCAGGACCTCCCGCATCCGGGCCATCGGGAGGCGCAGCGGGTGCCAGGCGTCGCCGAACCGGGCGGCGCGCCGGAGCGCCGCCGCACTGTGGCCGCCCACCCAGACGGGCACCGCGGATCCGGTCGGCCGGCCGTCGGTGGGCGGGCCGTCCGCGGGCCGTCCGTCGGTGGGCCGGTCGACCGCGCCCGGGAGTGCCGGGGCACCGGCCGCCGGGGCCGGGTGCCAGGCCTCCCGCAGGACGCCCAGGTACTCGTCGGTCAGCCTGCCGCGCTCGGCGAACGGGACGCCCAGCGCCTCGAACTCCTGGCGCGCCCAGCCGACGCCCACCCCGAGGACGAAGCGACCGCCGCTCAGCCGGTCGAGGCCGGTGGCCATCCGGGCCACCAGCAGCGGGTGCCGGTAGGGCAGCACCAGCACCGTCGTGCCCAGCCGCAGCCGGGTGGTGAGGCCGGCCAGCCAGGACAGCGTGGTGAACGGCTCGTAGAACGGCTCCGGGTAGCGTGCGGCGACATCCCCGGTGACGGCCACGTGGTCCGACACCATGAGCAGGTCGAGGCCCAGCCCCTCCGCCGTCCGCGCCCACTCCCGCAGCACGCCCGGATCCGTCCCGGGCCCGAAGTTCGGTACGTTGACGCCAAGTTGCATGCCCCGAGGCTATCCCGGCGATCATGAGGCAGGGAACGGAGACTTCCCGGTCGTGGCGGCCCGCTGCCGTGGATCTCCCGGTAGGGTGGCCGGATGGCCGTGAATCTTGACGACGTCGACTGGGCGATCATCGAGCAGCTGCAGCAGGAGGCCAGGATCTCCCTGAGCGAGCTGGGGCGGCGGGTGAGGCTCAGCCCCTCCGCCACCACGGAACGGGTGCGCACCCTGGAGTCGCTGGGCGTCATCAGCGGCTACCGAGCCGTGGTGGACCTGGCCAAGGTCGGCTACCCCGTGCTCGCCGTCGTCCGGCTGAAGTACCCGGGCAACCGCCACCAGCCGCTGCGCCGGCTGCTCGCCGAGCGGCGGGAGATCCTGGAGTGCCTGCGCACCACCGGGGACGACTGCTACACGCTGAAGGTGGCCGCGACCTCCATGGAGCACCTCGAGGTGCTCGTGGACGAGCTGGCCGGCTTCGGCAGCACGACCACCAGCGTCGTGTACAGCCAGACGCTGCCCGGCCGCGGCCCCGGCCGGCCGTGACGGTCCACCGGCGCTCCTGTCCGGCCCGGCCCGACGGAGCGGCCGGGCACCCCGACCCGCCGGCGGGCCCACCCGGCCCGGCACCCGCCCGGGGTCAGCGCCGGCCGGTGCGGCGGGCCGGCGGGGATATCCGGACGCGCTGCGTCACGGGCGCGCTCTCGAGGTCGTCGAGCTGGGCGAGGACGGTGGCCCGCAGGTCGTCGTAGTCCTCGAAGCGGTGGTCGTTGAACAGGGTGTAGCCCGTCCACATCAGGTTGGCGCACACCCGGGCCGGCACCCGGCCCGTCCGCGCGCCCATGCCGACCAGGGCCACGGACCGGATGCTGCCCGGCGCCGCCGCGTTCTGCCGGTGGACGGCCTGGAAGGCGGCGGCGCAGGCGAGGGCCACGTTCAGCGTCTCGCTCACGTTCTGCGAGGACCCGGCCATCGTCGGCGCCGAGATCAGGAAGCGCGGGTTGGTCGCGCCGGAGGGGACGCAGACCGCGCTGCCCACCGGGAGCGCCCCCGCGGCCTCGTCCCGGATCGCCCGCTGCACGCGCAACTGGATGCCGGCGCCGAGGTGACGCCTGATCACCGCGTCGACCCCGCCGTCCATCCGGCCGCGCGCGTTGGTGGGGCTGACCCAGGCGTCGACGTGCTCGTCGAGGATCGAACCCACCCGGACCTCGACCCCGGGGACGTCGGCGAACGCCGCCCTCCAGGCCTCCACCACCGACGCGTTGACGTCGGCCAGCACCACCCTCAGCGGGGACCGCGTGTCGTCCATGCTCATGCTCCACTCCCATCGGCGTACGGCCTCGACCGATCACGACGCTAGCGCCCACCTCTGACAATCCGCGGACCACGGGCTGTCACACCCCGCAGGTAGGAATGGGGGTGTCCGCCAGGGGCCCGCCCGGTGCCTGACGGGCCCTCACGAACGAGCCGACGTCCCGGAGTGCCGCCCCATGAGCGAAGCCAACGCCACCACCCCGTCCGACCCGACCGACCCGCTGGCCCTCGCCGAACTCTTCGCGGGCGGCGGCGAGCCCTGGCTGCCGCTGCTGAAGCCGGTCATCGAGGCCCGGCCCGACGCCGCCGCGTTCATCGGCCCGGGGCGCGGCCCGGACGTCGTCCCCGTCCGCGAGCTGACCTTCCAGGCGCTGAAGCCCCACGCGCCGCACAAGTGGAAGGTCGTCGTCTTCGGGCAGAACCCCTACCCGCGGCCGGAGAGCGCCACCGGCATCGCCATGTTCGACAACACCTTCCACGACTGGAAGGACAGCCAGTTCGGCCGGGTCGTCAGCATCCGCTGCATCATCAAGGCGGCGGCGATGTGGAAGTACGGCATACCCAAGAAGACACCGATCGCCGACGTCCGGGCGCTGCTGAAGGAGAAGGAGACGGTCCAGCCGCCGGAGTGGTTCCAGGCGATGCTCACCCAGGGCGTGCTGCTGCTGAACGCCGCGCTGACCGCCAGCAGCGACGGCGCCCTGGGGCCGGAGCGGCACACCGCGTTCTGGCGGCCCGTCGCCGAACGGATCGTCGAGGAGATCCTGCGCGCCAAGCAGGACGCCGACGAGGAGGACCGCGGCGTCGTCTTCGCGTGGTGGGGGGCGCACGCCCGCAGCCTGAAGAACGTGGTGCTCCGGCTCCAGAAGAAGTACCCGGGCGTCGAGGTCCGGCACATCGACCACCCCAACCCCGCGGCGCAGGGCGACGTCTTCTGCGACGGCGCGCACTTCGCGACGGTCAACGAGGCCCTCGCCTCGCTGGGCGCCGAGGAGGTCGACTGGCTCCCGAGCACCGGGTGGAACCAGCACGCCGACGGGCAGGGCCCGGCCGACGGCGACGTCGCCGAGCGGATGGGCGCGTTCATCGCCTCCACCATGGAGCTGCACCAGCTGTACCTGGAGCGGCTCGCGAGCGTCAAGGACGAGGGCCTCGTCCTGCCCGCGATCACCGGCGTGTTCGACACCCCGCTGATGGACTTCCGGGAAGCCGTCGAGCCGGTCGCCCGGTTGCTGCGCGGGCTGGACCGGCACGTCACGCTCTCGCACGAGTTCGGCAAGCGCCGGGCCGACGGCGCACCGGCCGCCGCCGGCGGGCTGTCCGCCGACGCGATCGCCGCGCTCTACCTCTACACCTGCGAGTCGGCGTTCTACCGGGAGATCAACGCCGTCCTGCGCTCCCCCGACCGCTCCCGCCTGGTGCCCTACCTGCCGTACCTGCGGCTGCTGTTCGCGGCGGTGTCCCAGCTGCCCGTCCGCACCGAGCCGCTCTGGCGCGGCGTCCCGCTGGACCTCCGGACGCAGTACCCGCTGGGCCGGACGGTGACGTGGTGGGGCGTCTCCTCCTGCACCTCCAAGCTGGGCGTGGCGCAGGCCTTCCTCGGCAGCCGCGGCAAGCGGACGCTGTTCGAGGTGCGCCCCGCCCGGGCCACCGGCATCCAGGACTTCTCCGCCTTCACCGGCGAGGAGGAGTTCATCCTGCTCCCGGGCACCCAGTTGGAGGTGACGGACGTCCGGACGGAGCGCGGCGGTCTGTGCACCGTCACGCTCACCGAGCTGGCGGAGCAGACCCTGGTGTCCTGACCGGCGGGCCCGGGGCGGTCGGGCGGGCGGCGGGACGGCGGGGGCGGCGCGCGTCCGGGGCGGGCGGGGCGTCGGCGGGTACGCTTCCCCTGGACCGCGCGCGACCGCGAACCGCGACTCCCGACCCGTGGACCCCGGCCCGCACCCCTGCCGCGCACGAGCCGCCCCGGGCGGCGGACCGCCCTCCCGGAGGCGCCCCGTGAGCACCTTCCACCTCGGACTGGACGCGGGCGGCAGCAGGACCGGCGCCGTCCTCCTCGACGCCGACGGCGCCCTGCGGGGGCGCGGCGAGGGCCCCGGCGCGAACCCGGCCGGGCAGCGCCCGGGCGACGTGCTCGCCCACCTCGGCGCGGCCGCCGCCGGCGCCCTGGACGGGCGGGATCCCCGGCTGGTCGGCTCCTGCCTGGTCGGGCTCGCCGGGTACCGGGCCCTGCCGGATCCCGAGCGGTTCGCGGAGCGCTGCCGGGCCGCCCTGCGCCTCGACTGCCAGGTGCGACTCGTCCCGGACACCGTGCCGGCCCTCGCCTGCGGCGGCGTCACCGACGGGCACGGCACCGTGCTGATCGCCGGCACCGGCACGGTCTGCGCCCGGCTGGCGGGCACCCGCACGATCGCCCGCGCCGGCGGGCTGGGCTGGCTGCTCGGCGACGAGGGCGGCGGCTTCTGGCTCGGCCGCGAGGCGCTCCGGCACGCCCACGCGGACCCGGCCGGCCCGCTGGGTGCCGCCGTGCGCGCCCACTGCGCCGCCGACTCCCCCGACGACCTGTTGCGCTGGGCCTACCAGGGCCCGCCCCGGCGGCTCGCCGCCCTCGCCCCGCTGGTCTCCCGGCTGGCGGAAGAGGGCGACGGCCCCGCCCTCGCGATCGCGCACACCGCCGCCGGCCAGCTGGCCGCCCTGGCCCGTGCCACCGCCGTGCCGGAGGAGCCCCTGGTCCTCGCCGGCGCGGTCGCCACCTCCGCCGGCCCGGTCCGCGAGCGGCTCCTCGTCCTGCTCGCCGACCTGCACCCCCGGCTCCCCCGCACCGACCCGGCCACCGCCGCCGCCCGACTGTCCGCCCGCCACGCCGCCCACCGCCCGGCCGCGCACGACGACGACCCGCACGACGACCCGCTCGACCACGACGCGGCGCCCGACGGCACCTCGCCCGACAGCCGCTCGCCCGACAGCCGCTCGCCCGGCGACCCCCCGCCCGGCGACCGCTGACAGCGCCTCACCCGCCCCCAGGCCACCACCCCCGAGCCGGCAACTCCACTGCACCCCAGCGGAAATGGCATGCACGCCACTAGCCAACCGGTCAGTAGCACCCCTACCGTCGACTCCCCGTGGCTTCGACGGAGGAGCACGCCTTGCGCCCACGCCCCCACCCCCTCCGGTTCCCGGCCGCCGCCCTCGCGTCGGCCCTGCTCGTCACCGCCGCCCTGACCACCACCCCCACCGCGGCCGCCCCTGCCCCCGCGCCGGCCGCCGCGGCCGACTACTGCGGCGGCCGCTGCACCGACATCCTGCCGCCCGGCGAGAACGGCAACGCCACCCTCGCCGAGATCCTGCTCAACCGGGTGTTCGGCAGCCGCCCCGCCCACACCGACGACCAGCTCGGCCCGTACGCGGGTCTCGCCGCCGGCTACCCCGGGCTCACCGACGCCAAGCTGCGCGACTTCTTCAACGACGCCTCCTTCGGTGTCCCCGCCGACCAGGTGGCGAGCACCGCCAGCCCCCGCGGCGACGTCACCATCGTGCGCGACAAGGCCACCGGCGTCCCGCACATCAGCGGCACCACCCGCTACGGCACCGAGTTCGGGGCCGGCTACGCGGCGGCCCAGGACCGGCTCTGGGTGATGGACCTGTTCCGGCACGTCGGCCGCGGCCAGCTGTCCGGCTTCGCGGGCGGCGCCGCCGCCAACCGCCAGCTGGAGCAGAGCTTCTGGCAGGCCGCCCCGTACACCGAGGCGGAGCTCCAGCAGCAGATCGACGCGCTCGCGTCCCGCGGCGGCCGGGCCGCCCAGGCCCTCGCCGACGCCACCGCCTACCTCGACGGGATCAACCAGTACGTCCGGGAGGCCTACAACGGCCGCACCTTCCCCGGCGAGTACGACCTGACCGGGCACATCGACCCGATCACCAACGCCGGGTCCATCGAACCGTTCAAGCTGACCGACCTGGTGGCCCTCGCCTCCGTGGTGGGCGCGCTGTTCGGCTCCGGCGGCGGTGGCGAACTCGCCTCCGCGCAGGTCAAGTCGGCCGCCGAGGCCCGTTACGGCAAGGACGCCGGGGACGCCGTCTGGAAGTCGCTGCGCGAGGCCGACGACCCCGAGGCCGTCGAGACCCTGCACGACGGCCAGCGCTTCCCCTACGCCACGGTGCCCGACAGCCCGCAGGGCGAGGCGCCGCCCGACCCGGGCTCGGTGGTGCCCGAGCGGATGGTCTACGACGCCACCGGCTCGGCCGGCACCGCCGCCACCGCGGCACCGGGTCTGCTGCCCGGCAACCTGCTCAGCGCCCGGCACGGCATGTCCAACGCCCTGCTGGTCTCCGGCGCCCACACCGACGACGGCCACCCCGTCGCCGTGTTCGGACCGCAGACCGGCTACTTCGCCCCGCAACTGCTCATGCTGGAGGAGATCCAGGGCCCCGGCATCAGCGCGCGCGGCGCCGCCTTCGCCGGCCTGAGCTTCTACGTCCAGCTCGGCCGCGGCCAGGACTACGCCTGGAGCGCCACCTCCGCCGGGCAGGACATCACCGACACCTACGCCGTGCCGCTCTGCACCACCGACGGCTCGCCCGTCACCACCGCCGCCGAGTCCTACCTCTGGCACGGCCAGTGCGTGCCCCTCGACCGGCTGGAACGCAAGAACGCCTGGAGCCCGACCACCGCGGACTCCACCGCGGCCGGCTCGTACACCCTGGTGATGTACCGCTCCAGGTACGGCCTGGTCACCGCCCGCGGCACGGTCGGCGGCGCGCCCGTCGCCTTCACCTCGCTGCGCTCCACCTACCGGCACGAGGCCGACTCGATCATCGGCTTCCAGGAGCTCAACGACCCCGGCGCCGTGCACGACGCGGCGGGCTTCCAGCGGGCCGCGCAGGACATCAACTACACCTTCAACTGGTTCTACGCCGACTCCCGCGACATCGCCTACTACAACTCCGGAACCAACCCCGTCCGCGCCCCTGGCGTCGACCCTGGCCTGCCGATGCGCGCCGAACCGGCCTACGAGTGGGCCGACTTCGACCCCGTCACCAACACCGCGCGGTACACCCCGCCCGCCGAGCACCCGCAGTCCGTCGACCAGGACTACTACATCTCCTGGAACAACAAGCAGGCCGACGGCTTCACCACGGCCGGCTTCGGCAACGGCTCGGTGCACCGCGGCAACCTGCTCGACGACCGGGTCAGGGCGCTGCTGCAGGGCGGCGGCAAGGCGAGCAGGGTCTCCCTCACCCAGGCCATGGAGGGCGCCGCCCTGACCGACCTGCGCGCCGAGGACGTGCTGCCCGACCTGATCCGGGTGCTGCGCAGCGCCCCGGTCACCGACCAGACGGCCGCCACCGCGCTGCAGCAGCTGGAGACGTGGCTGGCCGACGGCGGCCGGCGCAAGGAGACCTCGGCCGGCAGCCACAGCTACGCCGACGCCACCGCGATCCGCGTCATGGACGCCTGGTGGCCGCTGCTCGCCGAGGGGACGATGCGCCCCGGCCTCGGCGACCAGCTGTTCACCGCGCTGACCGGCGCCCTGCAGATCAACGAGTCGCCTTCCGGCGGGCAGAGCGGCCCCGGCGGCGGCTCGACGAGCGCCAACGAGTCGATCCCGCACAAGGGTTCGGCCTTCCAGTACGGCTGGTGGAGCTACCTGGACAAGGACCTGCGGTCCGTCCTCGGCGACCGGGTGGCCGGCCCGCTGGCGCGCCCGTACTGCGGCGGGGGCGACCTCGCGGCCTGTCGGGGCGTCCTGCTCGACACCCTGAAGCGGGCCGCCGCCCAGACCCCGGCCCAGGTCTACCCGGGCGACGCCGACTGCTCGGCCGGTGACCAGTGGTGCGCCGACACCGTCATCCAGCGTCCGCTGGGCGGGGTGACGGACGTCAGGACGACCTGGCAGAACCGGCCGACCTACCAGCAGGTGGTGCAGTTCACCGCCCACCGCTGAGCCACCACACCGCCGAGCCGCCGAGCCAGGACGTCGCCGGTGCCCCGCCCGACCCGGGTGGGGCACCGGCGACGGCCGTCAGGACGGCTTCGACGCCTCCGCGGCCCCGGAACCCGATCCCGACCCGGAACCCGCCCCGGACCCCGCCTGCGCGGTCAACCGCCGCCGGTGGCCGCGCAGGTGCTCCAGCGGATCCCGGAGCCGCCGGCCGGCCTGCAGGTACGCCGTGCGGCCGTCGGGAGTGGTCATCCGCATGTGGACGGCGTCGGCCAGCTCCGCCGCCGTGTCCACCAGCTCGATCAGCTCGGCCAGCAGCGCGGCCTGGTCGGCGGGCACGACGGCCTCGCGGCGTGCCCGGGCCCGGGGCAGGGCGTCCTCGCGGATCTTCGCCCGGGCCTCCCGAACGGTGGTGCTCATCGCCTCGATGTCGCCGTCCACGCCGGCCCCCTGTCCGTGCTGCGCCTGCCGAGTCGCGGTGATCCTTCCCCGGGCGGGGCGGCGGCACTCCCCCCGGCCCGGGCGGGCGGCGGGGGTCCGCGCACCGGCCCGGGCCGGGAATCCGGCGGACCCGGCCCGGAGGGAGGACATAGGCTCCTGACATGGCGACAGACGGATCACTTGCAACCGGTCAGCGTTCCCTCGGCGACCCTTCCCTCGACTACCCCCTGTGGCCCCCGCTCACCGCCGGCTGTCCGGGCACCGGCACCGCGGACGTCGCCTACCCGGTCGAGGTCGACTACGCGTACGGGAAGGCGGACCCGGCGGCCCTGTTCGCGCCGTCGGAGGTCGCCGGCCTGGAGCGGTGGGCCCCGCTGCTGCCGCCGCTGCTCGCGCCGGGCCTGGGCGAGGGCGGCACGCCGCTGGTCGAGCTCGAACCGGGGGTGTACGTCAAGGACGAGTCCCGCAACCCGACCTGGAGCCACAAGGACCGGCTGAACCGCTGCACCACCAGCGCCGCCGTCGGTGTCGGCGCGGCCGGGATCGCGGTGGCCTCCTCGGGCAACCACGGCGCCTCCGCCGCCGCCTACGCGGCCCGGGCCGGGCTGCGCTGCGTGGTCCTCACCGGCCCGGACCTGCCGCCGAACGTCGACGCGTTCCTGAACGCCTACGGCGCGGTCGTGCTGCCGGTGCCCTGGGAGGCGCGCTGGCCGCTGCTGCGCCAGGTGGTCGACCGCCTCGGTCTGCACCCGGTCAGCAACCTCACCACCACGCACACCGGGCACGCGTACGGCCCCGAGGGCTACAAGACCGTCGCCTACGAGATCTTCCGGGACCTCGGGGTGCCGGGCGCGGTCTTCGTGCCCACCGGCTACGGCGAGCTGCTGTTCGGGGTCTGGAAGGGGTTCGCCGAACTGCACCGGCTCGGGCTGGCCGAGCGGGTGCCCAGGATCTACTCCTGCGAGTCGGCCTCGGGGGCGCCGCTGGCGAGTGCCCTCCGGCAGGGCCTGCCGGCCGCGCGCACGGCCGTGGCGCCGGGCCGGGCGTACTCGATCGCCGCGCCGGTCGGCGGCTACCGGGGCGTGCTCGCGGTGCGCGGGAGCGGCGGCCGCGCACTGGTGCTGGACGACGCCCAGCTGACGGCCGCCCAGGGCGAGCTGGCCCGGGCCGGGCTCTGGACGGAGCTGTCCGCGGCGGCCGGGCTCGCCGGGCTGCGCAGCCTGGGCGGGGCGGCGGGCGGCTCCCGGGGAATCGAGGGAGCCGAGGGCATCGAGGGACCGGTGGTCTGCGTGTCGACGTCCAGCGGCTTCAAGGACCTCGGGGTCGGCTCCCGGAGGACCGAGCCGGTCGCCCCCGAGTGGGAGGCCGTCCACCGCCGGCTGCAGGCCGCCGGGATCCGCGGCTGACCGCCCCCGCACGGGCGGCGGACATCCGGCCCCGGAACCAGGACCAGGACCAGGCGTCCGGCAGCGGGACCAGGCACCCGGCACCCGGCACCGCGGAAACCCCTTGGTCCCCGGTGCCGGGTGCCGGTACGGTCGCGGTGTGGCCGTCGTAGCGAACTCTCGCCGATTTACCGGCCCCCCGGCCCCCGTTGGGCGCCGCAGGGGTCGGACGTCGCCACGCCTCCAGGGCTGAGCCGCCGGCCCGGGGCGGCGGTCGTGCCCAGGGGCCGGGGGGTGTGCCGTCACCCTGTCACCGCTCCCGGCCAGGAGGCCGCCATGTCCGTACCCGGCACCGCCGTTCCCGCCCGTCTCTCCCCCGAGCAGCTCGCCCGCGACCTCGCCGTCCGGGACCTCACCGATCCCGCCGCCGGTCCGCACGCCGTACAGCTCGTCCTCGCCCGTGCCGTCGAGGCGCTGGCCGCGCTCTGGGGCTGCGAGGTCCGCTGGTGGCGCGGTGAGCGCGTCGTCACGGTCGAGGACAACTACGACCACCTCGGCTACCGCGCCGACGACATCACCCGCGACACCCGGTACACCCGCTACGTCGACGACCGGCGGATGCTCCGCAGCCACTCCAGCGCCCTGGTGCCGGCGGCGCTGCGGGCCCTGGCCGCGGATCCGGCCGAGGACGTCCTGCTGGTCTGCCCCGGCCTGGTCTACCGCCGCGACAGCATCGACCGGCTGCACACCGGCACCCCGCACCAGCTGGACCTGTGGAGGCTCACCCGCCGCCCGGCCCGGCTGACCACCGCCGACCTGGACGGGATGGTCACCGCCCTGGTCGGCGGTCTGCTCCCGGGCGCCGAGCACCGCCACGAGGAGCGCGTCCACCCGTACACGCTGGCCGGCCGCCAGGTGGACGTGGCCCGCGGCGCGGAGTGGATCGAGGTCGCGGAGTGCGGCCTGGCCCACCCCGGCGTGCTGGCCCGGGCCGGGCTGGGCGCCGAGTGGAGCGGTCTGGCCCTCGGCATGGGGCTGGACCGGATGCTGATGCTGCTCAAGGGCGTGGACGACATCCGGGTGCTGCGGTCGACCGAGCCGTCGGTGGCCGCCCAGCTGACCGACCTCGCGCCCTACCGGCCGGTGTCCGCGATGCCCGCCGTCCGCCGGGACCTCTCGGTGGCGGTGGACCGCGACGACCTGGCGGAGGACCTCGGGGACCGGGTCCGCGACGCGCTCGGCCCGGACGCGGACTGCGTGGAGACCGTCGAGATCCTCGCCGAGACGCCGTGCTCGCAACTGCCGCCACGGGCCCTGGAGCGGCTCGGCGCGCGCCCCGGGCAGAAGAACGTCCTGCTCAAGCTGGTCCTGCGGCACCTGGACCGGACGCTCACCGACCGTCAGGCCAACCTGCTGCGGGACCGCGTCTACGCCGCCGTCCACCAGGGCACCGCCCACCAGTGGGCGGCCACCGGCTGACGGCCGCCGGTGGGGGCGTGGCGGCGGCCACCACCACACCCCCGCCACGCCCCGGCCACGCCCCGGCCACGCCCCCGCGACGACCCGGCCTCAGAGCCGGACGAGCACCTTGCCGCGGCTGGCGGCCCGGTCCTGGTAGAGGCTGCGGTAGGCGGCGGGGATGGTGTCGAAGCCGCGGTGGACGGTCTGGTGGTACTGCAGGTCGCCGCTGCGGACGAGGCCGCCGAGGTCCCGCCGCAGGGCCGTCCAGTTCTCCTCGGTGAACCACTCCAGCGAGAAGATGCCGCGGACGGTGGTGCGCGGGAACATGATCATCGGCAGCAGCCGGGGGCCCGTCCAGCGGCCGCCGACCTGGCTCCCCCACTGCCAGCAGACCGCGACCCGGCTGTCGACGTTGAGCATGGTGAAGACGACGTCGGTCAGCGTGCCGCCGAGGCTGTCGAAGTAGCGGTCGACGCCGTCCGGGGCCGCCTTGGCGAGCCGCTCGGCGAGCCGCTCGGGGTCGTCGCCGTCGCGGTAGTGCAGGACGGCGTCGAAGCCCAGGTCCCTCAGCCGGTCGGCCTTCTCCGCCGTCGCCGTGGTGCCGACGACCCGGGCGCCGCGGTGCCGCGCGAGCTGGCCGACCAGGGAGCCGACGGCCCCGGAGGCGCCGCTGACCAGCACGGTGTCGCCGGGGCGCACGGCCAGGAACTTCTCCACGGTGCCCCAGGCGGTCATCCCGGGCCCGCCGAGGACGCCCAGGGCGGTGGAGATCGGCAGGGCATCGTCGTAGTGGTCGGGGTCGAGGCGGCGGTAGGCGGGGAAGACCATCGGGAAGGTACCGGTCTGCCAGGGGGTCGGGGCGCCGTTGCCGATCACGTGGCTGCGCCAGCCGCCGAAGCCCTGGACGAGGTCGCCGACGGCGAAGCGGGCGCGGGGGCCGGCCTCCAGCACCTCCATGATCGAGTCGGCGCCCATGTGGTCCCCGACCGGGGTGTCGAGGGCGATCCCCTGGAGGTACGGGTCGACGGAGACGTACCGCGTGCGCAGCAGCATCTCGTCCTCGGCGAGCCGGACGTCGACCTCCTCGACCACCTTCCGGTACATCCGCTCGACGTCCGGCACGCCGTCGGCGTGCTCGTGGACGACCCACTTCTCGATCTTCACGAGGTGACTCCAAACTGGCGGTCCGCGGGGCCGACCGGCTCGACCAGCAGGGTGGGCGGCGGGGCGGTGTCGTCGACGGCGGCGGTGAACGGCTTGCGGTCGTCGCGGCAGATGAACTGCACGACGTGGCGCCCGGCGGCGGCGGCCCGGATGAGGCCGCCGGTGGTCGCCCAGACGCCGGAGAGGTAGAAGTCGCGCAGGCCCGGCAGCCCGGGGCCGTTGCGCTTGATCTCCTCCTCCAGGGTCTCGCCGCTCTCCACGAAGGGCTGCCAGCCGAGCACGGTGCCGTCGTAGTTGGCGGTGTAGCGGACCTGGGTGAGGGGGGTGGAGACGTCCTTGACCGCGACGGCCTCCTTCAGCCCCGGGTGGTGGCCGTCGAGGAAGTCGACGAGGGCGTCGCGCACCCGGCGCTTCTCCCTCTGGTACTCGCGCCCGCGGCCGACCGGCAGGGTGTGCAGCTCCTCTCCGCGCCGCAGCCGGGGCGCCTGTTCGGGGCCGGTGCTCAGGGCCCGCCAGGGGGCGATGTCGCAGAAGTAGCTGACGTAGACGACGGTCGTCCCGGCGGGGGACAGTTCGGGGTAGTGGCGGCTGCGGAACTGGACGTTGATGCTGGGGTGCCGGATGCCGGTGAGCCGGGCCGCGAACTCCTCCTCCAGCAGGTGGGTGGTGCACGGGTCCCCGGCCGGGAAGGGCCGGCGCAGGCCCAGGAAGACGGTGAGGTAGCCGGGGAAGACCATGCCGGGTTCGGTGATGGTCCGGGTGTACAGCCGGCGGTAGGTGTCGTTCAGGTAGCGGCCCTTGAGCAGGTCGAGCATGGTCGTGCGGCCGTCGCAGGCCGCGACGACGATGTCGGCGCGGACCTCCCGGCCGTCGCTGAGCCGCACCCCGACGGCCCGGTCGCGCTCGACCAGGATCTCGGTCGCCCTGGCGTTGTAGGTGATCTCCCCGCCGAGCCGCCGGTAGCGCTCCTCGACGGAGCGGGCCAGGCCCAGCGACCCGCCCTCCGGCACCCCGGCCGACTGCCCGGCGTGCGCGGCGAGCTGGAAGTAGGTGGGCAGCACGGGGAAGTTGGGGTGCTTCTCGTAGAGCACGAAGTTGAAGGCCTCGCGCAGCAGCGGGCTGCGGAAGCGGGCCGAGTAGTCGCTCATCAGCTCGGTGATCGAGCGCCGGATCACGTTGAGGTGGGGCAGGAAGGAGGCGAGCATCCGCCAGCGTTCCCGGCGCCCCATGAGCCCGACCGGCTTGAGGAAGGGGTAGTGGACCAGCGCGCGGCGGAAGGACCGCAGTCCGGCGCAGAACCGCCGGATCTGCCGGGCGTCCTCCGGCGCGAGGTCGAGCAGGTGGGCTTCGAGGCGGTCGGGGTCGGAGTAGAAGCGGACGGCGCCGCCGTCGCGGGTGCGCACCACGTTGAAGACGTCGAAGTTGCGCATCACCTTGCCCTGGAGGGCGCCGAGTTCGAGCCAGATCTGGTGCATCTCGTTACCGGGGCCGCTGCCGAGCAGCCAGCTGACGCAGCAGTCGAAGGTGAACTCGCCGCGGTCCCAGGCGGTGCAGCAGCCGCCGGGGAGTTCGTGCATCTCCAGGATGCGGCTGCGGTAGCCGTTCATCTGGGCGTAGCAGCCTGTGGACAGGCCGCCCAGGCCGCCGCCGACGATCACCATGGTCCGCCTGCCCGTGCTCATTCCGGTACTCCCGTGGTGACCCGGTCGAGTTGTGGCAGCCGGCCCAGCTTTCCGGCGTGCCAGGGTTCCTGGTTGTCGCTGGGCCAGGCCCGGAAGGGCCGGCCGAGTTCGCGGCAGAGGTACTGGGCGGCGTACCGGCCGCTGGTCGCGGCGCGGATCAGGCCGCCGAGGCCGGCCCACTGCCCGGCCATGGAGAAGCCGCGCAGTCCGGGCAGCCGCATGCGGTCCCGGTTGACCAGCCGGTTGGCGGCGTCCTCGGCCTCGGAGAAGGCCTGCCAGGCGAGGATGCTGCCGCGGGTGTTGCCGGTGAAGCGTTCGGTGGTGACGGGCGAGGCGACGTCGACGAGTTCGATCCGGCGGCCCAGCCCGGGGTACGTCCGGTCGAGGAACTCCCGGACGAAGGAGGCGACTTCCTGCTTTCGGGCCCGGTAGGCGCGGCGGTCGCGCACGCGCAGCTCCTTCCAGCTGCGGTGGTCGCTGAAGTAGGTGCAGTGCAGCACGGACCGGCCGGCGGGCGCGAAGCCCTCCGCGTAGGCGGAGCGCAGCTGGACGACCAGGCTGTGCTGGAGCGAGCCGGGCAGCCGGGCGCCCTGCTCGGGGCCCAGCAGGTAGGTGGTGCTGTGCGGTTCTCCCTCCGGCAGCCCGCCGCGGACGCCGACGAAGGCGGAGACCACCGCCGGGTAGAGGTTGCCGGGCCGGTCGATCAGTTCGCCGTACAGCCGGTCGGTGGTGGGACTGGACCAGCGGCCGTCCAGCAGCCGGTCGAGGACGGTCGGGCCGTCGCAGGCGGCGACGACGTGGTCGGCGTAGTGCTCGGTGCCGTCCCGGAGCCGGACGCCGACGGCTCGGCCGCCCTCGACGAGGATCCGGTCGACCCGGCAGCGGTAGCCGATCACCCCGCCGAGCGAGGTGTAGCGCTCCTCGACGGAGCGGGCCAGGCCGAGCGAACCGCCCTGCGGGAACCCGGCGTTGCCGTTGTGCGCGGCGGCCAGGGTGTACAGGTAGGGCAGCAGCGGGAAGCCGGCCGGTTCCTGGAGGAACACGTTGGGCAGGGCCCGGCGCAGCAGTGGGTCCTGGAAGCGGTCGGCGAAGCCGCGCATCGGGGTGGTGGCGGTGCGCCAGAACAGCCGGAAGGCCGGCAGCACGGCGCGCAGGGTCCGCAGCCGTTCGGCCGGCCCGCGCAGCGGCGGCGGGGTGAGCTCCCAGGGCAGGTCGAGCGCGGCGAAGCGGCGCAGGTCCCGGCAGAAGGAGCGGATCGGCCGGGCGTCGCCGGGGGCCAGGGCCAGCAGGTGGTGTTCGAGCCGGTCGGGGTCGGCGAAGAAGGTGACGGCCCGGCCGTGTTCGTCGACGACGCGGTTGAAGACGTCGAAGCGGGTGACGGTCTTGCCGTCGAGGGCTCCGAGTTCCCGCCAGACCTGGTGGGCGCCGGTGCCCTCGGCGGTGCCGATGAGCCAGTCGATGCAGTAGTCGAACAGGTAGCCGTGCCGGGACCACGCGGTGCAGCAGCCGCCGGGCAGCACGTGCTTCTCGAAGATCCGGGTCTCCAGGCCGCTCATCTGGGCGTAGCAGCCGGTGGCGAGGCCGCCGATGCCGGCGCCGATCACGATGACCCGGGGCGGGCCGCCGTCGGCGCGCCGTCGGTCGGACCAGTCCGGTCCGCGGTCAGGGGCGGTCATCGGCGGCGCCTCCGGCCAGGATGGCGCCCGCCAGTTCGGCGTTGCGGGCGGCGTACTCGGCGTCCAGCATCTCGGCGTGGCTGCCGTGCCCGGCGTGCACGGTGGTGCCGGAGGTGGAGGAGCCCTGCCACGAGCCGGGTTCGCCGCCGGTGTGCAGGGCGAGCCGGTCGCGTTCGCAGACCACGTGCAGGTGCGCGTCGACGGTGTCCAGGTTGGGGGTCCGGCTGCAGAACTCCAGGTAGTCGCGGGCCTGTTCGAGGGTCTCCCGGGCGACGATCCGGGAGCCGGTGTGGCGGTGCAGGTGCTCGTGCAGCTCGCGTTCGAAGGCGGCCACGTGGTCCTCGCCGAGGGTGAAGGGTTCGGGGATCCGGTAGGAGTCCACCATCAGGACGGACCGGACGGTCCGGCCGCGGCGTTCGAGCTCGGCGGCGACCTCGAAGGCGAGGTTGCCGCCGAGCGAGTAGCCGAGCAGGACGTACGGGCCGGCCGGGTGCAGGGCCTCGGCCAGGTCGGCGTAGCGGGCGGTCTTGTCGTCGCCGGTGAGGTAGTTGAAGGCGGCGAGGCGGTGGCCGGGCAGGTGGCCGGCGAGCTGACGGTAGACCAGTCCGTGGCCGCCTGCGGGCGGGAAGCAGAGGACCGTGCGGTCCTCGGGTGCCTGCGGGTTGAACCACAGGTGGGGCTGGCCGCCTTCGAGTTCGCCGGTGATGATCTGTTCCAGGGTGCGGGCCATGCCGTGCAGCGTGGTGACCTTGAAGAGCTGGCCGACCGGGATGCCGACGTTGAACTCGGTCTGCAGGTGGTGGATCAGTTCGATCAGCCGGATGGAGCTGCCGCCGAGTTCGAAGAAGTCGTGCTGGAGGCCGACTTCGTCGAGCCCGAGCAGCGCCTTCCAGTGTTCGGCGGTGCGGATCTCGTACAGGGTGACCGGCGGTTCGTCCCGGGCGGCGCCGGTGTCGACCACCGGTTCGGGCAGGGCGGCGAGGTCGACCTTGCCGTTGGGGGTGAGCGGCAAGGCGGGCAGTTCGGTGAGGTGGGCGGGGATCATCACGGTGGGGAGGTGTTCGGCGAGGTGGCGGCGGAGTTCCCGGCGGTCCAGCTCGACCCCTTCGGCCGGGACGAGGTAGGCGGACAGCACGCTTTCCCCCGCGCCGTCCTGACGGACCGTCACACAGGCCTGGGCGAGCTCGGGGCGGGCGGTGAGGTGGGCCTCGATCTCGCCGATCTCGATCCGGTGGCCGCGCACCTTGACCTGGTTGTCGATCCGCCCGAGCAGGTGCGCGGTGCCGTGCGCGTCCCAGTGGCCGAGGTCGCCGGTGCGGTAGAGCCGGGTGGACGTGCCGTCGAGGTCCAGGGCGGTGAACCGCCGGGCGGTCTGCCCGGGGTCGTTGGGGTAGCCGGCCGCCACCCCGGCGCCGCCGACCCACAGTTCGCCGGCCACGCCGGGCGGCACCGGTTCGCCGTAGCGGTCGAGGATGTAGAGCTCGCTGTTGGGGAACGGCCGGCCGATCGGCACCATCCGGCCGGGTTCGAGGCCCTCGGCCGTGCCCTCGTAGTAGCTGGTGTCGATGGTGGCCTCGGTCAGGCCGTAGGAGTTGACGAGCCGGGTGTCCGGCCCGCACAGGGCGCGCAGCCGCCGGTGTTCCGCGGCCTTCCAGGAGTCCGAGCCGACGACAAGCAGGCGCAGGAAGTCCAGCCGCAGGCCCTCGCGCTCGCAGTGGGCCAGCAGGGCGCGGGCGACGGCGGGCACGAACTCGGCGCAGTCGACGGCCTCCTCGCGCATCGTGCGGTGCAGCCGGGCGGTGTCGAAGAGCAGGTCGCGGTCGACCAGGACGAGGGCGCCGCCGGTGCTCAGTGCCCGGGCGAGGTCGCCGGAGAACACGTCGAAGGCCGTCCCGGCCATCTGGAGGTGGACCCGGGCCTCGGTGTCCAGCCGGTACTCGGCGCGCCAGCCCGCGGTGACCGCGGCGAGGTTGCGGTGGTCGACCCGGACGGCCTTCGGGCGGCCGGTGGAGCCGGAGGTGTGGATGACGTAGGCGGCCCGGTCCGGGTCGGCAGCGGGCAGCGGCGGGCCCTCCGCCGCGGGCCGGTCGAGTTCCTCCAGGGTGACCGGCCGGGCGGGCAGGTCGGCGCCGGGCGGGCGCCGCTCGTCGACGACGACCAGGACGGCTCCGGTGTCGGCCACCTGGTGGGCGAGCCGGTCGGCCGGGTGTCCGGGGTCGAGCGGCAGGTAGGCGGCGCCGGCCCGCCAGACCGCGAGCAGCACGGTGATCAGCTCGGGCGACTTGTCCAGGCAGACGGCGACCACCGAGCCCTCGACGACCCCGAGTTCGCGTAGCCGCAGGGCCGCCCGGTGCGCCCTGCGGTCGAGTTCGCCGTAGCCCAGCCGCCGGGTGCCGGACGGCCCGGGGGCGGCGACGGCGAGCGCCTCGGGGTGCTCGGCGGCGGCCTTGGCGATCAGCTCGGGCACCGGGGTGTCGTGCTCCAGGCGCCGGCCGGCGCCGCTGAACCCGTCGAGGATGCGCCGGCGTTCGGTGTCCTCGAGCATCCGCAGCCGGCCGACGGGGCGGTCGTCGCCGGCCCGGGTCATGGCGTCCAGCAGGGTGCGGTAGTGCGCGGCGAGCCGCTGGACGGTGGCGGCGTCGAAGAGGTCGGAGTTGTACTTGAACACGCAGTGGAAGCTGTGGTCCGCGCGGTCCTCGTAGGCGGACAGGGTCAGGTCGAACTGCCCTTCCTCCTCGGGGAGTTCGATATACTCCAGGCGGTACCCGAAGCGCTCCACCGCGACTTTGTGGGTGAGCAGGATGAACATCGCCTGGAACACCGCGGAGCGGCTGGGGTCGTGCTGCAGCCCGAGCTGCTCGACCAGCAGCGGGAAGGGGTACTCCTGGTTGTCCAGCCCGCCGAGCACGCTCCGCCGCACCCGGGCGAGCAGCTCGGCCACCCCGGGCTCCCCGGCCAGGCTGACGTGCAGCGGCAGCGGGTTGACGAAGTAGCCGTAGACGGAGCCGAACTCCTCCTGGGTGCGCCCGGTGACGGGGCTGCCGACCACGACGTCGGACTGGCCCGACCAGCGGTGCAGCAGCAGGTAGTAGGCGCTGAGCAGCACCATGAACGGGGTCGCGTGGTGGGCCCGGGCCAGGTCGTGGACGCGGGCGGTGAGCTCGGCGTCGAGCCGGAAGAACTCCGAGGCGCCGTTGTGGGTCTGCACCGCGGGCCGGGGCCGGTCGGTGGGCAGGGCGAGCACCGGCACCGGGGACGGCAGGTGGCCGCGCCAGTAGTCGAGCATCCGCTGCGCCTCGGGACCGGCCAGGAAGCGGTTCTGGTGGTTGAGGAAGTCGAGGTAGCGGGCGGCGACCGGGGGCAGTTCGGGGGTGCGTCCGCGGCGCAGCGCCTCGTAGACCTCGAACAGCTCCTCGATGAAGGTGAAGGTGGAGATCGCGTCGGAGACGATGTGGTGGACGGCCTTCATCAGCACCCAGCGCTCCGGGCCGCGCCGGAACAGCCGCAGCCGCACCAGCGCGTCCTCCGCGAGGTCGTACGGCCGGCGGTACTCGGCGACGATCAGTGCGTGGACCTCCTCCCAGGGTCGGCCCTCGACGTCGAACAGCCCGGTGTCGGCGACGGCCTCGGGGCGGATCCGCTGGACGGGGCGGCCCTGCTCGGCGGTGACGGCGGCCCGGAGCCCGGGGTGCCGGTCGACGAGGGTGCGGAAGGCGGCGAAGACCAGCTCCGGGTCGAGCTCGGCGTGCACCTCGACGGCCCCGCCGATGTTGTAGGCGTAGCCGTCCGGGTGGAGCTGGCGCAGGAACCAGAGCGCCTGCTGGTTGTGGGTGAGCGGGTAGCGGGACTCGTCGGTGTGCAGCTCGACCTCGGCGTGCTCCGGGCCGCCCCCGGCGGCGAGCTGCTCGGCCAGTCCCTCGCCGAGCAGCTCGACCAGGTCGCCGACGGTGCCGTTGCTGAGCAGCGCCACCACGGGCAGGGCGACGCCGAGTTCACCGTGCACCCGGGCGCGCAGCTCCATCGCGAGCAGCGAGTCCAGGCCGTGCGCGCCGAGCCTGGTGTCCTGGTCGATCCGTTCGGCGCCGATCCGCAGCACGCCGGCGGCGGCGGCCGTGAACCGCTCGGCCAGCAGCTGCCGGCGGGCGGGCGGGTCGGCGGAGCGGTAGGCGTCCAGGAAGCCGTCCGTTCCGGCCGGGGCCCGCTCGGCGGCGCTCGCCGCGAGCTCGGCGACCAGCGGCGGCGGCGCCGGGTACCAGGCGAGGAAGGTCGGCCAGTCGACGACGGTGGCCACCAGCAGCTGGGCGCGGTCCTGGCCGAGGACCCGCTCCAGCACGGCGGCGCCGGCCTCCGGCGGGAGCGAGCTCATGCCGCGGGCGTCCCGGTAGTGGGCGACGAGGCCGAGTTCCTCGATCATGCCGGTGGCCCACGGGCCCCAGTCGAGGCTGAGCGCGGGCAGGCCGGCGGCCCGGCGGTGGTGGGCGAGGGCGTCCAGGAAGGCGTTGCCGGCGGCGTAGTTGGTCTGCCCGGCGGTGGTGAGCAGCGCGGCGACGGAGGAGAACAGCACGAAGTGGTCGAGCGGTTCGTCGCGCAGCAGCCGGTGCAGCAGGTGCCCGCCGACCACCTTCGGGCGGTAGCCGGCGTCGAAGGCCGGCCGGTCCATCTGCGGGACGAGCACGTCCCTGACCTGACCGGCGAGGTGGAAGACGCCGCGCACGGGCGGCAGCCCGCGCTCTCGGTGGTCGGCCAGCCAGTCGGCGAGGGCGGTCCCGTCGGTGACGTCGACGGGGGCGAGCAGGGGTTCGGCGCCGAGCGCCTCCAGCTCGCGCAGGAAGGCGATCCGCCGGCCGGCCGGGCTGTCCGGGTCGGTGTGCCGCCACTGCCGCCGGTCGGGCAACGCGGTGCGGCCGAGCAGCACCAGCCGGCGGGCGCCGCGGCGCACCAGGGTGCGGCAGAGCAGCCGGCCGAGCGCCCCGAAGGCGCCGGTGACGAGGTGGCAGCCGTCCGCCCGGAGCACCGGGGGCAGCGGGCGGGTGAGGCCCTCGGCCGGGCGCAGCCGGCAGGTGCGGCGGCGGCCGGCCCGCAGGGCGATCTCCTGCTCGTCCCGGGCGCCGAGTTCGTCGAGCAGCGCCTCGGCCTGGTCGGCCTGGTCCGCGCCGGGGTCGAGGTCGATCAGGGTGCCGCGCTGGGCGGTGAGCTCCTGCTGCCAGAGCACCCGGCCGACGCCCCAGGCGGGGGCGGCGAGCGGTTCGGCCCGTTCGCCGGGGGCGGTGGCCTGGGCGCCCCGGGTGACGACGTGCAGCCGGGCGTCGGGGCGGGCGGCGGGCAGCGCCCGGGCGAGGGCGATCAGCGAGTACGCGCCGAGGGTGGCGAGGCCGTCCAGCTGCCCGGTCTCCGCGGCGTCCAGCGCGGGCTGGTCGAGGTTCCACAGGTGGACGACGGTGCGGTAGCCGGGGTCGAGCCCTTCGAGCAGCCGGGTGAGGTCCTCGGTGGAGTCCGGGCGGACGGTCGACTCGGTGTCGCCGCGCTGGTGGGCGGCGCCGGGCCGGACGAGGTGGCAGCGGGAGCCGCGTTCGGCGGCGAGCGCGGCGAGCCGCTCGGCGAGGCCGCCGGCGTCGGCGAACAGCAGCAGGTCGCCGGGGTGTTCGGGGTCGGCGGCGGGGGCGTCCAGCCAGACGGGTTCGGTGAGCCAGCCGTCGATGGTGGCGAGGCCGACCGATCCCGGGGCCCGGGCGACGTCGGCGGCCCGGAAGCCGGTGATCCGGCCGAGCGGGGTGCCGTCCTCGGCGTAGAGGGCGAGGTCGCCGACGACGTCCCGGCCGTCGTCGCGGGTGACGGTGGCGTGCGCCCAGAGCGGGCGGTCGCCGAACGCGTCGAGGCGGACCTCCTCGATGGCGACGGGCAGGCGTACGCCGCCGCCGTCGGGCGCGGCCGTCCGGGCGGCGAGCAGGGTCTGGAAGCAGGCGTCGAGCAGCACCGGGTGCGCGTGGTGCTCACCCGCCGCGGGCCCGAGCCCATCGGGCGGGCCGATCCGGGCCAGGGCCTCGCCCGGGCCGACCCAGACCTCCTGGACGGCCCGGAAGGCGGGCCCGTAGTCGTAGCCGCGGGCGGCCAGCAGCCGGTAGCAGTCCGGGCCGTCGAGCCGGCTGGTCCGGGCCAGGACCGCTTCGGCGTCCAGCACCGGGCCGTGGGCGAGGCGCTGGCCGGTGCGGACCCGGCCGCTCGCGTGCACCGCGGGCTCGCCGCCGGCGGGGGTGGAGGTGACGGTGAAGCGGGCGTCCTCCGGGGCGTAGCCGAACTGGACGGGGGTGGGCTCGGCCTCGGAGAGGAACAGGGCCCGGTTCAGCTCGACCTCGGCGAGCACCACCTCGGTGCCGCCGGTCAGGGCGCGGACGGCCTGCGCCGCCATCTCCAGGTACCCCGCGGCGGGGAAGACCACCCGGCCCTCGATCCGGTGGTCGGCCAGGTAGGGCAGGTGCTCGGGGTCGAGCGCGGTGGTCCAGGTGGGCTGGGCGTTCGCGGTGCGGCGGCCGAGCAGCGGGTGGTCGACCTCGCCGAGGCGGACCTTCCGGACGGCGTCCGGCTCGACCCAGTACCGGTCGCGCCGCCAGGGGTAGGCGGGCAGCGGCACCGGGCGGCCGGCCGGGTGCAGCGCGTCCCAGGCCGGTTCGACGCCCAGGGTGTGCAGTTCGGCGAGGGTGCGGGTGACGCACGCGTCCTCGTCCGCGCGGCGCCGGAGGGAGGCCAGGGTGTGCGCGCCGTCGACGCACTCGCGGATCGCGTGGCCGAGCACCGGGTGCGGGCCGACCTCCAGGAAGAGGCCGATCCCGTCCCCGGCCATCCGCTCGACGGCGGCACGGAAGCGCACCGGGTTGCGGACGTTGTGCCACCAGTACCCGGCGTCCAGCTCCGGGCCGCGGGCGAGGCCGTCGCGGGCGGTGAGGTAGAGCGGCAGCCGGGCCTCGCCGGGCGCGAGCGCGGCCAGCGCGGCGGTCAGCTCCTCCCGGATCGGCTCCATCCGCACGCTGTGGTACGGGACCTCGACGTCCAGGAGGCGGGCGAAGACGTCCTCCGCGCGCAGCTCTTCGGCGAGTTCGCGCAGCGCGTCGGTGTCGCCGGCGAGGGTCACGGCGGAGGGGCTGTTGACGGCCGCGAGCGAGACCCGGGTGCGGTGCGGGCGGATCCGTCGCTGCGCCTGGTCCTCCGGCAGGCCGACGGCGAGCATGGTGCCGGTGCCGGCCAGCCGCTGCTGCAGCCGGCTGCGGGCCAGCACCACCCGCACGGCGTCGGCGAGGTCGTAGACGCCGGCCTCGTGGAAGGCGGCGACCTCGCCGGTGCTGTGCCCGACGACGGCGTCGGGGTGCAGCCCGCGGCTGCGCCAGAGCGCGGAGAGACCCAGCTGGACGGCGAGGTTGGCGGGCTGGGCGAGCCAGGTCTCGGCCATCCGGGAGTCGGCCTCGTCGCGTTCCAGTTCCGCCAGGAGCGACCAGCCGGCCTGTTCCCGGATCTCCCGGTCGCAGGCCCGGACGGCCTCCCGGTAGGCCGGCTCGCTCGCGTACAGGCCGCGGCCCATGCCCCACCACTGGGGGCCCATGCCGGTGAACACCCAGGCGAGCCGGCGCTGTTCGCGCGCTCTGGCGCGGCCCCGGGCGACCTGCGGGTGGGCCTCGCCGCGTTCGCAGGCGGCCAGTGCCGCGTCCAGGTCCTGCCGGGTGGCGTAGCCGACCGCGAGCCGTTCGGGCAGGTGCTGGCGGCGGTGGGCGAGGGTGTGGCCGAGGTCGGCGAGCGACACCCCGGCGGCGAGCTCCCGCCGTACGCCGGCGGCGAGTTCGGGCAGCGCGGCGGCGTCCCTGGCGCTGAGCGGCAGCACCGTGCGGGCGGGGTGCGGCACGGGCGCGGCGGGCGCGGGCCGGGGCGGCTCCTCCAGCAGGACGTGCGCGTTGGTCCCCCCGAAGCCGAAGGAGTTGACGCCGGCCCGGGCCGGTCCGTCGTGCTCGGGCCAGTCGACGGCGGTGGTCGGGACGTCGAAGGGGAGCGCGGCCAGGTCGATGCCCGGGTTGGGGCGTTCCAGGTTGAGGTGCGGCGGGATCCGCCGGTGTTCGAGGGCGAGGGCGGTCTTGATCAGTCCGGCGACCCCGGCCGCGGCCTCGGTGTGCCCGATGTTGGTCTTCACCGAGCCCACGTAGCAGCGGGCGCCGGGGCGGCGGCCGACGCCGAGCACCCGGCCCAGGGCGGCCGCCTCGATCGGGTCGCCGACCGGGGTCGAGGTGCCGTGCGCCTCGACGTACTGCAGGCTGCCGGGGAGCACGCCCGCCTCCGCGCAGACCCGTTCGATCAGGGCGACCTGGGCGTCCGCGCTGGGGACGGTGATGCCGTTGGTGCGACCGTCCTGGTTGACGCCGCTGCCGAGGACGACGGCGTGCACCGGGTCACCGTCGCGCCGCGCGTCCGCGAGTCGTTTGAGGACGACCACGCCGACGCCCTCGGCGCGGACGTAGCCGTCGGCGGAGGCGTCGAAGGCGCGCGAGCGGCCGTCCCGGGAGAGAAAGCCGCCCTTCGTCTCGGCGATCGTGTACTGCGGCGCCATGTGCAGCAACACGCCTCCGGCCAGGGCGAGTTCGGTCTCGCCACGGAGCAGGCCCTGGCAGGCGAGGTGGACGGCGACCAGGGAGGAGCTGCAGGCGGTGTCGATCGAGACGCTGGGCCCGCGGAAGTCGAGGCAGTGCGAGATCCGGTTGGACACCATCGTCATCATGGTGCCGGTGGCGGTGTGCGCGGCTAGGGTGCCGAAGTCCAGGTCGGCGAACTGGAGGATCTTGTAGTCCAGGGTGAAGGCGCCCATGTAGACGCCGACGTCGCGGCCGGCCAGGTCGCCGGGGCGCAGGCCGCCGTCCTCCAGGGCCTCCCAGCTGACCTCCAGGAGCTTGCGCTGCTGCGGGTCCATGTGGGCGGCCTCGCGCGGACTGATCCCGAAGAAGTCCGGGTCGAAGGTGTCGAAGCCGTCGACGTAGCCGCCGCGGCCGCCGGTCAGCCGCCCGGGTTTGGACCTGTCCCGGCTGCCCAGGGTGGCGGTGTCGTAGCGGTCGGCGGGTGTCGCGGTGAGGCAGTCCCGGCCCTCGACGAGGTTGCGCCAGTAGGCCCGGTGGTCGTTGGCGTGTCCGGGCAGGCGGCAGCCGATGCCGGTGATCGCGATCCGGTCGCGGGGCACGGCGAGGGGCGAGGTGGTCATGGTCCAATCCGGGGGTGAGGGCGTGGCGGCGCGGACACGGGCGGAGGAGGCGGCCTCGCGGGCCGGGTCAGACGGTCGGTTCGGTGGGGTTCACCCGGCGCCAGGGGTGCAGCAGGGTGGCGCCCAGCTCGCCGGTGGCCGGGAAGGCGGCCGGGTCGGCGAGACCGACGGCGGTGGGCACCCGGCCCGGGCGCCAGGTGAAACTGCCGAACACGTGGTCCCACAGCGAGAGGTCGGAGGCGAAGTGCCCGGCCTCGCCGAGCTCGGTGCTGTGGTGCAGGCGGTGGAGTTCGGGGCCCGCGAGCAGGTGGCCGAGCGGGCCGAGGCGGACGTCGATGTTGGCGTGGACGAAATACCCCTGGGCGATGATGAATATTCCGACCACGAACACAGATTCCGCGGAGAATCCGATCAGCGCCAGCGAGAGTTGGACCACGGACTGCGCGACGAACACGTCGAGGAAATGGTTCACCCCGTTGTTCGCGACGTTCACCTTGTCCGGCACGTGGTGCACGCCGTGCAGCCGCCAGAGCCAGCGGTTGCGGTGGGACCACCGGTGGACCAGGTAGTCGCCGAGCGAGCCGACCAGCAGCGCCAGCGGGATCTCCGCCGCGAACGGGAGCGCCGGGCGGGCCGGCCCGAGCAGCTCCACCAGCGCGGTGACCAGCCCCTGGGCGAGCCCGCCGCCGACCATGCTCAGCGCGAAGTAGGCTGCGTACCAGCCGAGTTCACGCCGGCTCGGGTGCCAGTCGGCCCGGTACGGGATGACCCGTTCCAGCACCGCCAGGTACCCGATGACGCCGACCAGCACGAGCGGGGACACCCGGTCGGGTTCCCAGTGGAAGTGCAGCGTGGCGACGGCCGTGCACAGCACCCCCAGGAGCAGAAGCGGATGAGCGAGCCGGCGTGCGATGGCGGACAGCACGCGCCCCCTTGGTTCTTCGCGGACTAACGACTGGAATCGTCAGAGACTCTAGCGGGAGCCGCCAGCAGGGTCAGTCATTCGACGTGCTAACGCCATGAATGACCCGATCGGCGGAAGATCCGTGCACAGAGTTGACATCGCTCCGGCGTGAAGGGGGCGCATTCCCCGGCAGGTGACGGAGATTCCGGAGCGCGGCGCGGGTCAGGGGCGCCCGGAGGCGAGGGGAGTGAACGCCTCCAGCCGCCAGGAGGCGCCGGGGCGGTGCGCCGCCAGCCGGTCGCGCAGCCCCCGCAGCTCGTGGCCGACCAGGGCCGGGAGGGCCTCGATCGGGGCGGCCTCCAGCGCCGGACCGAGCAGCGCCACGGCCGTCTGCGGGTCGTGCGCGCAGGCGTGGCAGTCCGCCATCCGGACCGTGAACAGCAGGCGGCTGGACGGCAGCTGGTCCGGCCCGAGCAGGCCGAGCGCGGTCTCGGCGGCGGCCAGTGCGCGCCGGGCCAGCCGGGGATCGTCCACCACCGCGGCGAGGTCGCGCAGGGCGGCCGAGGCTGCGGCCTCCACCCGCAGCCGCATCGAGGCGATGGAGAGCCAGGGCGCGTCGTCCTCGTCCCGGTCGCCGATGTGGTCCAGGTGCAGCCGCGCACGGCCGATGGCCCGGACGGTGTCCCGGACCTCGCCCGCGAGGGCGTGCGCGCGGGCCTGGCCGATCTGGCCCATCGCCCCCGACCAGTGCCGGCCGGGGGCGGCCCGGCCGATCTCCCGGGCGTAGCCGAGGGCGCTGGCCGGATCGCCGTCGAGCCGGGCGAGGGTGCTCATGTCGCTGAGCGCGGCGACCTGGGTGGCCTGGTCCCCGGCGAGTTCGGCCCAGCCCAGCGCCCGGTCGAAGCAGGCCATCGCGGTCGCGTTGCGGCCGTCCTGCATCCGCAACGCGCCTGCGGCGTGGGCGTGTTCGGCGGCCAGCCGGGCCAGTGGGCCACGCTGCGCGGGGGGCGCCGCGGCGAGCCGGGCGAGCACCGCGCGCAGGGTGCGCTCGACGGCGGCCGCCAGGCCCGGCAGACCGCCGGCCTCCCCGGAGCGCAGGTGGGCGGCGAGCAGCCCGGTCAGGGCGTGCGCGGTGTCGGCGTCCAGCGGCGGCGCGACGGTGGACGGAGTGGCACAGAACTCCGCGTGCAGGGCGGCGAGTTCGACGGGCTCGGGGACGGCACAGCCGTCCGCCCCGTGCAGCGGGCAGAGCAGACCGTAGTCCGGCAGCCGCGGCGGCGGGCCGATCGGCGCCGGCCAGCGCGCCGGACCGGCGGGTCCGGTGCCGGTGGCGGGCAGCGGGGGGCGCAGCAGTCCGGGGGCGAGCGGCGCGGGCACGGCCAGTTCGGCGGTCTCGGCGCGCAGACAGGCGGCGCGCAGCTCACCGCCCGCGCCGAGGAGTTCGTCGATCCGGTCGGCGATCCGGGGGGTGACCCGGCGGGAGCCGTGCTCGATCTTGCTGACGGCGGTGTGGTCGTAGCCGATGTGGGCGCCGAGCTGGGCCTGAGTGAGGCCGGTCCGGCGCCGCCAGTGGCGCATCCGGGCACCGAACTCGCGCCAGGCGCCCGGGTCCTGGACGGTGGCCGGGGAGCCGGCCGACGGGCTCGGGAGGGCCGGCGGCGGGGGTGCGGACGGGGGTGCGGACGCCCGAGCCGCGGCCACGCGGTTCCGATGCACGGCTGCCTCCCCAGGTCGCGTCCCCCGGCCCTGCACTCGCCTTCCGACGAGGAGGACGGTACTCGATGGCACCCGTTCCGTACATGACGTGGTCTCAACCACTGCGGGAAAACCGCAGCTTGACGGAATTTGCCAACCCTATTCACCGCTTGCACCAGCCATTGACCCGAGCATGACGCCATGTGAGGGTTCCGGCACCCGAGCGCGGACGGCCCGCACGGCCGTCCCCCCAGAAACGGCCCTGCGGTGCGCCACCAGCCATTGCCGTCCGCGGTCGAGGACCCCCACATGCGAGGAGCCTCGATGCAACGCAGAGTTTCCACAGGACGGTTGCTGACCACGGCGACCACCCTGACCGTGCTGGCCGGAATGATCGCCGCCACGGCCGGGCCGGCCACCGCCGCGCCCACCCCCTCCCCCGCACCCCCGAGCGCCCTGGCCGCCGCCGTGAACGCCGCCGACGCGGCCGCCGCGGCCGGCCTCGACGCCCTCGCCAAGGGCCCGGACGAGACCTACGAGCGCCGCTCCGTCACCCCCTGGCTCGGCGGCCTGTACTCCGTCGCGTACGAGCGCAGCTACCGCGGTCTGCCCGTCGTCGGCGGCGACGCCGTGGTGCTCGCCGACGGCCAGGGCAAGGTCCGCGGCCTCCAGTCTGCGGCCTCCGGCCCGGTCGGCGGCTCGGTCACCCCGCAGGTCAGCGCGGCGAAGGCGGAGAAGACCGCCCGCACCAGGCTGGCCGCTGTGGACAAGGTCGACTCCCGCCGCCTGGTCGTCCGGGTCAAGGACGGCTCCGGCGGTCGGCTCGCCTGGGAGGCCGTGCTGACCGGCCGCACCGAGAGCGCCCCGAGCCGGCTGCACGTCTTCGTCGACGCCGCGAGCGGTGAGGTGATCGACTCCTACGACGACGTCCGCGCCGGCACCGTGAACAGCAAGTGGAACGGCCCCTCCCCGGTCACCATCAGCACCACCGGCTCGGGCGGCTCCTACTCGCTGCGCGACCCGAACCGGCCCGGCCTGACCTGCTCCGACTACAGCACCGGCCAGGTCTTCAGCAAGTCCTCCGACTCCTGGGGCACCGGCAACCCCACCAGCAAGGAGACCGGCTGCGGCGACGCGATGTTCGCGGCCCAGAAGGAATGGGACATGCTCCGCGACTGGCTCGGTCGCAACGGGCACGACGGCAACGGCGGCAGCTGGCCGGTCAAGGTCGGCCTGAACGACGTCAACGCCTACTGGGACGGCAGCTCCATATCGATCGGCCACAGCCAGGCCAACGAGTGGATCGCCGCCATCGACGTGGTCGGGCACGAGTTCGGCCACGGCATCGACCAGTACACCCCGGGCGGCGCCAACAACGAGAACGGCCTCGGCGAGGGCACCGGCGACATCTTCGGCGCGCTCACCGAGGCGTACGCCAACGAGCCCTCCCCGTACGACAACCCGGACTACACCGTCGGCGAGATGATCAACCTCGTCGGCAACGGGCCGATCCGGAACATGTACAACCCCTCGCTGGTGAGCAACAACCCCAACTGCTACTCCTCCTCCATCCCGAGCACCGAGGTGCACGCGGCGGCCGGCCCGCTCAACCACTGGTTCTACCTGCTCGCCGAGGGCTCCAACCCGGGTGGCGGCAAGCCCACCAGCCCCACCTGCAACAACTCCTCCGTCACCGGCGTCGGCATCAAGGACGCCGGCCGGATCTTCTACGGCGGCATGCTGCTCAAGACCAGCGGCATGACCTACAAGCGCTACCGCACCGCCACCCTGACCGCGGCCAAGAACCTGGACCCGTCCTGCACGACCTTCAACCGGGCCAAGGCCGCCTGGGACGCCGTCAGCGTTCCCGCCCAGAGCGGTGACCCGACCTGCACGCCGTCCGGCAACAACGACTTCTCGCTCGCGCTCGGGCCGGCCTCCGGCTCGGTCCAGCCCGGCTCGTCGGCCACCTCGACGATCAGCACCGCCGTCACCTCCGGCACCGCGCAGACCGTCAACCTGACCACCTCGGGCGCCCCCGCCGGAGTCACCGCGACGGTCAACCCCTCGTCGGTGCAGGCCGGTTCCTCCGCCACGCTGACCCTCTCGGCCTCCTCCTCGGCGGCCCCGGGCACGTACGTGATCACCGTCACCGGCACCGCCGGCGCGGCCACCCACACCGCCCAGTACACCCTGACGGTCGGCGGCGGCACCCCCGGCGGGCCCGCACCCGACATCGACGTCGCCAAGGTGCAGGCCCACCTGACCCAGCTGAACACCGTCGCCAACCAGAACGGCGGCAACCGCCGGGCCGGCACCGCCGGGCACAGCCAGTCCCTGGCCTACATCAAGGGCAAGCTGCAGGCGGCCGGTTACACCGTCACCGAGCAGACCTGCACCTCCTGCACCTACCAGTCCAACAACCTGATCGCCGACTGGCCCGGAGGCCCGACCGACCAGGTCACCATGTTCGGCGCCCACCTGGACAGCGTCTCGGCCGGCCCCGGCATCAACGACAACGGCTCCGGCTCCGCCACCCTGCTGGAGAACGCCCTCGTCCTCGCCCAGCAGAACCCCGGCCTGACCCGGCACGTCCGGTTCGCCTGGTGGACGGGTGAGGAGCAGGGCCTGCAGGGCTCGCAGTCCTACGTCGGCCAGCTGAGCTCCGCCCAGCGCTCCGCGATCAAGGCCTACTACAACTTCGACATGATCGGCTCGCCCAACGCCGGCTACTTCATCAACAACATCGGCTCCGCCGCGTCCGCCCCGATGAAGGCCTACTGGGACTCCCTCAACCTCCAGCCGGAGGAGAACGTCGAGGGCCAGGGCCGCTCGGACGACTACTCCTTCCAGCAGGCCGGCATCCCCACCTCGGGGTACGCCGCCGGCGCGAGCGACACCAAGAGCTCGGCCCAGGCGGCCAAGTGGGGCGGCACCGCGGGCCGTTCCTACGACTCCTGCTACCACCAGTCCTGCGACACCACGGGCAACGTCGACGCGACCGTCCTCAACCGCAGCGCCGACGGCGTCGCCTACACCATCTGGAAGACCTCCGTCGGCGGCACCACGCCGACCAACGACTTCTCCCTCGCGGTGAACCCGTCCGGCGCCACCGTCACCCCCGGCGGCAGCGCCACCGCGACCGTCTCCACCGCCACCACCTCCGGCTCGGCGCAGACGGTCAACCTGACCGCCGCGGGCGCCCCGGCGGGCGTCACGGTCTCCTTCAACCCGTCCTCCGTGCAGTCCGGCGGCTCCGCGACGCTCACCGTCTCCACCGCCTCCTCCACCGCGGCCGGCACCTACACCATCACCGTCACCGGCACCGGATCGGCCACCCACACCAGCACCTTCTCGCTGGTCGTCGGCACCGACCCGGGCAACCCGGGCGGCACCTGGAAGGCCGGCACCACCTACCAGGCGGGCGACGTCGTGACCTACAACGGGATCAGCTACCGCTGCATCCAGGGCCACACCGCCCAGGTCGGCTGGGAGCCGCCGATCGTCCCCGCCCTGTGGCAGCAGCTGTGACCCGCGCGGTCCGCAGCTGACGCCACCACCGACGCTGCGCCGCGGTCCGTCGAGGGGGACGGACCGCGGCGCAGCCGCATGCCCGGGTGGCGGAAGCGCACGCCCGGGCGCCCCCGGCGGGCCGGCCCGGCCGGCCGCGGCCTGGGCATAGAGTCGGCACGGACGCCCCGTCAGCACGTCGGAGGAGAACACCCGTGACCACGGACCCGCGCCCCGTCCCGGAGCTGGCACCCGAGGCCGTCGAGGAGTGGCGCGCCGAGGAGGCCGAACTCGTCGACCTGCTCGCCCGCGCCCGGCACCGCGTCGGCGGCGTCGCCGCCTTCCGACTCGGACCGACACCGACGGTCCTGGTCACCGACCCGGCGGCCGTGCAGCACGTCCTCGGCCGCCACCCGGAGCGCTACGTCAAGCGCTCGCACCGCGCCCGGATGCTGGTCGGCGACGGCGTGCTCTCCGCCACCGGGGACGCCTGGAAGCGCCAACGACGGCTGCTGCAGTCCCAGTTCACCGGCACCGGGATGCGCCGCTACGAGCGGCGGATCGCCGCCGCCGCCCGCCGCACGGCCGACCGCTGGGAGGGGTACCGCCGCAGCGGCGCGACCTTCGACCTCGCCGAGGAGATGCGCGGCTTCGCCCTGGACACCGTCTGGCGGGCCCTCACCGGGCTGCCGCTGGACGACCGCACCGACCGCGAACTCCGCTCGGTGGAGCGGGTGGTGGCCGTGATGCCGACCCTGCCGAACAACGCCGCCGACGCCCGCGACGCCGTCGCCGGGGAGCTCGCCCGGATCGACGCCGTCGCCCAGGCCGCCATCGACACCGCCCGCGCGGCCGTCGACACCGAGGAACCCGGCGTGCTGCGCGTCCTGCTCGACGCCGCCGACCGGCACCCCGAGTACACCGACCGGCTGATCCGCGACGAGCTGGTCACCCTGCTCGTCGCCGGCCACGAGACCACCGCCACCACCCTGACGTGGCTCTACCTCCTGCTCGACCGCAACCCCGCCGCCCACCGGGCCCACCTGGACGACCCGCAGGCCCTGGTCGGCGAGACCCTGCGGCTCTACCCCTCCGCCTGGCTGCTGCCGCGCCACGCGATCGAGGACGACGTGCTCGCCGGGCACCGCATCGCCGCCGGCACCGACGTCCTGGTCTGCCCCTTCCTCACCCACCGCGACCCGGCCCTGTGGCCCGACCCGGAGCGCTTCGACCCGGCCCGCTTCACCGCGGCCGGCACCCGCCCCGGCCCGCTCGGCGCCTACCTCCCGTTCGGCCTCGGCGCCCGCGCCTGCCTGGGCACCCAGTTCGCCCTCCGCGAGACCACCGCCCTGCTGGAGCTGCTGCTCCCGCTCGGCCTGCCCACGTTCCACTCCGTCCCCACCGGCGCCTCCTACAGCATCACCGTCCGCCCCGACGGCCCGACCCCCGCGGTGCTGCGGTAGCGCCCGGCGGCCCGCGCCCCGCCTCCGACGCCCGACACGCGCCCCCGACGGCGTGGCACCGCCCCTCGCCACGGGCCGCCCCCCGATACTCCGGGTGACCCGTACGAGAGGACACCGATGGAATTCCTGGTCGACATGGTGACCACCGTGCCCGAGGGCACCTCCGCGGAGGCGGTCGCCGACATCCGCACCCGCGAGGCCGATCGGGCCCGCGAACTCGCCGCCCAGGGAAACCTGTTGAGGCTCTGGCGGCCCCCGCTGTCCCCGGGCGAGTGGCGCACCTGGGGGCTGTTCTCCGCCCCGGACGCCGAACGGCTGGAGCAGCTCCTCGCCTCGATGCCGCTGCGGGTGTGGCGGCGGGACACCGTCACCCCGCTCACCCCGCACCCCAACGACCCCGGATCCGCAGGTGCCCGATGAACGACGAAGCCGTCCTGCACGAGGTCCTCGACCGCTGGAAGGGCGCCGTCGACGCCCACGATCCCGACCGGGCCGCCGCCTGCTTCACCGAGGACGCGATCTTCCAGGGCCTGCACCCCTACACCGTCGGACGGGCGGGCGTCGCCGGGTACTACGCCTCCCAGCCGCTCGGCATGACCGCCGCCTACCGCGTCCAGGAGGCCCGCCGCCTCGCCGACGGCCTCCTCCTCGGCTACCTCGCCGTCGACTTCTCCTTCACCGACCGCCCCACCCTGACCGTCAACCTCGGCGTCCTGCTCCGGCGGACCGCCGACGGCTGGTCCATCGCCCACTACCAGGTCTCACTGCTCCCCTGATCACCCGCCGTCACAGAACTCCCGACCGGCCCCCGTCACAATCCCCCGCCGTGATCCGTCGGACCTCCGGAAGCACCGACCGCCACGAGAGGAACCGACCGTGGAAACCCGATCGATCACCACCGAGATCCCGCTCCGCCCCCGCATGACCCAGGACCCGGTCGAGCTCGTCCCCGAGCTCGCCGAGGTCTCGGCCGCGCTGTTCAAGGCCACCGGCAACCGCACCGTACCCCGCACCACCATCAGCCTCGTCCAGCTGCGGGCCGGCCAGCTCGCCGGAAGCACCTACCTGACCGTGCTGCACACCGGCTTCCTCCGCAAGGCCGGCGAGTCCGAGGAACGCATCACCTCGGTCTCCTCCTGGCAGGACTCGCCGTACTTCAGCGCCCCCGAGCGCGCCGCCCTCGCCCTCGTCGAGGCCGTCCTGCAGCCCGACCCCCACGGCGAGCGCGTCACCGACGCGCTCTACGCCGAGGTCGCCGCGCACTACGACGAGCGGGCGCTCACCACGCTGACCGCGGCCATCGGCCAGGTCAACTTCTTCACCGCCATCGCCCTGATCGCCAAGCCCGTCCCCGGCCGCTCCTTCACCGATCCCTGGGCCTGACGCCCGGGCGGGCCGGGGTGGGGCGGGGCCCGGTGGACCGTACCGGTCACCGTCCTCAGCCGTTCGGGGGACAGCTCGGCACCCGCCGTGCGCCGCCCGCCACACCCGGGCATCCGTGACCCCGCCCGGCCCTGCGAACACCCGGAGGGCGGCAGCGAGGAGACACCATGGACGACGAGCAGGTCGTGCCCGCCCAGGACGCCGCATTCATCTCACTGAGGGAGTACGCCACACCCGAAGCCGCCCCCGCCCTGCACCGACTGCTCGCCGGGATCGACGCCTCCGACCACCCGCTGGCGCTCCCGCTGTCCTTCTCCGGAGTGAAGGTGCTCGGCGACGTCGTCACCGGCGACGCCACCGTCAACCTCTCCCTCGGCGAGGAGCCCACCGGATCGTTCTGGGTGCTGTTCTTCACCCCCCAGGACGACACCGGAATCCCCCTGCCCCCTCCCCACGGCGACCGCACCGGCGGCACCGCCATCCTCTTCCCCGGCGCCACCAGCGTCCTCTCCCCCGCCGCGCCGGCCGCCGACCGCCGCCGCGGCTACTGCGTCGAGGCCCCCCAGGTCATCACCTCACCGGCCGGCGTGCTCGTCGCCGGCCGGTGCGACCTCTTCGGCGACCACACCCTGCTGGGCGGGCTCGGCTTCCAGGTCACCCTGGGGCTGCTGCCGTAGTACGGCCCGGGCCCGGGTGCCGGTGGCGCACCCGGGCCCGGACCACAAGGAGCCCGCCGCACCGCGGCCGACGCTCGGCGGGCCCCGGCCCTCAGTAGTCCACCAGGTCGAACACGGTGGCCGCCCGGAACGCCTCCTCCATCTCCGGACCGGGCCGCTCGAACCCCGCGAGGCCCACCGGCCCGCCCTCCTCCGCGGGCTCGGCATCCCCGCCGAAGACGTCGCCGGTCAGTTCCAGGATCGCCTGGTTGGCCGCCACGTGGTCGCGCAGCCGCCGCTCGTAGGCCGGGAACGCGGACAGGTGGTCACCGTCGGCCGCGGACAGCTCCCCGGCCAGGACGTAGGCGGCCGTCAGCGCCACGCTGGTGCCCTGACCGGTCAACGGCGAGCAGCAGAAGCCCGCGTCACCGACCAGCGCCACCCGCTCCTTCCACCAGCGCTCCATCCGGACCTGGGCGACGACGTCGTAGTGGAAGGCCTCCGTCTCCCACATCTCCCGGAGGAACCGCGGCACCTCCCAGCCCAGGTGGGCGCAGCGCTCGGCGACCAGCCGCCGCTGGTCGCCGCGGTCGCGGGGCAGCATCCGGTCGAGCGGCTCGTCGCTGCGGAAGCCGACGAAGACCCGCAGCTCGGTGTTCTCCCGGGCCGTCATCACCAGGCAGTTCCACCCGGTGTCGCCGCCGTTCTGGTGGAGCACCTCCCAACGGTCGAGACCGAGGTGGTTGGGGACGCTCCAGCCCGCGATGAAGGTGTCGAGGGGGTGCAGGAAGTCGCCCTCCGGGCCGAAGACCAGACGGCGGGTGTTCGAGTGCAGGCCGTCGGCTCCCACCACCAGGTCGAAGGCCTCCTCGGCGCCGCCGCGGAACCGGACCTGCACGCCGTCCCGGTGCTGCACCAGGGTCTCGATCGAGTCCCCGAACCGGTACTCGACGCCCGGGCCGGTGGCGCCCGCGATCAGGCCCGCGAGCTCGTCGCGCAGGATCTCCACGTCGGGCCCGCCGACCGGGCCGCCGCTGGCCGTCCACTCCGTGGTGCGGCCCAGCTCGCGGCCCTCGCCGTCGACCAGGGACATCCCGCGCAGGCCGGTCCGGCGTGCCCGGACCTCCTCCAGCAGGCCCATCCGTTCGACGACCTCCAGCGCGTTGCCGCGGATGTCCACGGCCTGGCCGCCGCCGCGCAACGACGGCGCGCGCTCGACGACGGTGACGCGGAAGCCGTAGCGCTCCAGCCAGTAGGCCAGCGCGGTGCCGGCGATCCCGGCGCCGGAGACCAGGACCGAGGTCGTCCGGGCGCCGCGCGACGGGGTGGTTCCGTCGGACGGGGTGGTTCCGTCGGGCGGGGTGGTGTTCGACATGCTGGGCCTCCCGTGGGTCGGTGCTGCATCCGTCGACCACCCTCCCCCTGCCCGCTCACAGCACACGAACAAACCGCTGACACCACCGGCAGCCCGCCGACAGTCCCTTGACGGCACGTCATGTCACGCCTGGCGCAGCACCGTCGAGCGCTCGGCCGGACCCCTCGATCGGCGCCCCACCGCCTCGGGGACGTCCCTCCTTCGGCCCCCGCGGGCCTCACCACCGGCGATCACCGGGTCGACGCCAACCCGTACGGCCTCCTCACCGGCGCCCAGGCCGCCGCCGACGGCTTCGGCGTGATCAGCACGGCGCTGGACCTGAAGCCGGCCGCCGACCCCAACCAGGCGCACGCCGGGGAGGAGCCCTGGCAGGCCGCACTGCTGGGGACGGAGGCGCACCGGGTCACCGTCGACCTGCCCGACCGGCAGCAGTTCTTCTACAACGACGACTCCTGCCTCGCCTCGGCCCGCGACTCCCTCTACGGCCCCGACTACTTCCGCCTGTTCAACACCTTCCAGGTGCTCGGCGGCAAGGTCGTCGCCGGCGTCCAGGCCGACGGCCGGTTCACCGCCGCCGAGGCGCGCTGGCGCGACTGCATGAGCGCCGCCCACCGGCCGGCCGCCCACCTGGGCGACCCGGTGGCCGCGATCGACCGCCAGGTCGAACGGGACGGCACCGACCCGGCGAAGACCCGCGAACTGATCGGCGGCGAACTCGCCCTCGCCGGGGCGAGTGCCCGCTGCCAGCAGCAGGCCGACCTCGCGGACGCCGTCGCCCGGGCCCAGGCCGACGTCGAGCGGGCCGTCCTCGGCACGGACCGGCCGCTGCTCGACCAACTGCGCACCCTGCGCGGGCGGGCCCTCGCCCGGGCGAGCCACCCGACGTCCTGACCCGCGAGCCCCCGCACCGGTCTGCCGCCCCCACGCGGCGGGCCGGTGCGGGGGCGTTCTCAGTGGCGGTGGTGGTTGTCGGGCTGGTCGGGGTCGCCGGGGTGTTCGAGGCCCTCGACGAGGGTGAGGCGGCGGGCGCGCTGGTGGTCGAGCCAGCGGACGAAGGCTGCGCGGCGGGCGGCGTCCCGCAGGGCGGGGGCGGGGTCGGGCGGCCGGGGAGGGGCGGAGGTGGCGAGCAGGGCGGCGGTCCACGGGCCCGCGGTGACCCACCGGCCCGCCGGGGCCGCGCGGAGGGCGTCGGCGAGGGCCAGCGGGAGGGTGTCGGGGTCGGCCTCGATCTCGCCGTCGGGGAGGGCGAGGCGCCAGGTCCGGGCGGGTGGGCGGGCGGTGAGTTCGCGGTAGCGGGCGACGTCCGCGGGCGCGGCCTCGACCTCGGCGGTCACGGCGTCGTGGACGGCGCGGACGGCCGCGCTGCCCTCGTAGGCGGCCGCCGTGATGGAGCCGAGCTCGACGGCGGCCCGCTGGTCGAGCCGGGCGGGGCCGGAGGCGTCGACCGGCAGCCCGCGCTCGGCGGCGACGGCCTCGCAGAGCGCCTCGGTCAGCAGCACCTGGGCGACCCACCGGGTGAGCTGCCGGTCCTCCGGGCTCCCCGGCTGCGGCAGGGCGGTGGCGCGCGGTCCGACCCGCAGGGCGGCTAGCCGCCGGTCGAGCGCGGTGCGCGGCAGGGGGCGGCCGTCGAGCAGGCCGAGGGCCCGGTCGGCCGCTCGGCCGGTCATGCCCGCACCTCCAGGGCGACGGTCGGGGCGTACTGGCAGCGGCCGAACCACATCACCTTGGCCAGGGCCCAGGAGGAGCCGGGGGCGAGCGATTCGGGGGCGGAGATCGTGTAGTCCACGGTAACGGAGGAGCCGGCCGGGACGGTGAAGCCGCGCACCGGCTCGGCGATCGCCTCCCACGTGCCCCACGGCGAGACGAGCTGGAGTTCGCCGCGGATCTCTCCGCACGTCCGGTTGGTGAGCGTGACGCCGAGGGTGGCGCGGCCGCCGGGGGCGACCCGTACCGTCCGGTTCGGGGCGTCGACGTCCAGGCCGGTGTCCCGGCCGGTGAGGGCCCTGGTGCCCTGGGCGGCCGTCCAGTCCTCGGGGGCGTCCCCGGCCGCGGGGAGCAGGGTGGGGAGCTCGCCGACGGCGATCGTCACCACGTCCTCGATCCGCTGCCCGTCGTGGTCGATCCGGACGGCCGCGAAGTGCAGTCCGGGCCGGGCGTCGGCCGGCGGGGTCAGGGTGACCGGGAAGCGCAGGTGCCCGCCGGGCTCCAGCCGGTAGGGGCGGCTGCCGGGGGCGGTGGTCCAGCCCTCGGGCGGCAGCACCACGGCCGTGCCCTCGACGGCGGTGTCGCGCAGCTGCGAGGCGAGGGCGACGGAGAGGGTGACGGGCTCCCCGGCCGTCCGCAGCAGGCCGGGCGAGGCGCCGACGGAGACGGGCAGGTAGCCGAGGGGTGCGGGGCCGCGGTTGTGCAGCCAGTAGCGGGCGTGCACGGGCTGGGCGGCTTCGGCGGCCGGGCCGAGCAGCGGGCCGTCCGGCGGCGCCGCGACGCCGGGGGTGGCCAGCAGGGTGGCGATCCGGGAGCCCGTGAGGTGCACGGTCCCGGTGGCTGCGCCGGCTTCGCCGGTGGCCCGTTCGAGCAGGTCGGCGTGGTGCAGCGGGCCGAGGCCGAGCGCGCCGGTGAGCCGTGCGGTCCGGCCGAGGCCGGTCGATTCGAGCAGCCGGAGGGCGAGTTCGGGCCCGGTGGGTGCGGCCGAGCCGTGGGCGATCGGGTTCCCGGCGGGTTTGAGGGTGCCGAGCAGGACCTCCCGCTGCGGCTCGACCCGCAGCCAGGACAGCGTGGCGGGGAGCGGGCCGTCGTGGGCGGGGGCGAGCCGGGCGTGCAGGGGGTGGTTGAACTCCTGGCCCTGGGCGGGCAGGGCCTGGTCCCGCCAGTCTCCCGGGCCGCCGACCAGCGCGTAGTGGAACTCGTGCGTCCAGTGCTGGAGTTGGAAGGATGCACCGTCGGGCAGGGTGCGCCGGGGCGGGTCGATCCAGACGCCGGAGGGCCAGCCGGTGCAGGAGCGCATCAGGGAGAGGTGAAGGGCTCCGGTGGGGTCGACGGCGAATCCGGGCAGTCCGAAGCTCAGCAGGGCGACGGTGTGGTCGACGAGGCGTTCCGCGACGGGGACGGGGCAGACGGCGGTGATCCGGGCGTCGGCGAGGTCGGCGACGAGGGTGTCCGGGTCGGCGACCACGAGGGCGGGCAGCGCCCGCAGGTCGCGCAGGTCGGCGTCGGGCCGCCAGACGTCGGCGAGCGGGGCGAGGGCGGGGATCCAGACGGCACCGTGGGCCTTGAGCACCGTCGCGTACTCCTCGCCGGCGCGTTCGATCAGCTCCCGGGCCGCGGCGTTGCGCTCCGGACCGCCGAGGACGATCCGGACGTCGGGCAGGTTGGAGTCGACCTCGAGCCAGCCGTAGCGCGCCCAGTCGGCGCCGGAGGTGGTGGCGGTGACGCCGGCCCGGGCGAGGGCGACGACCAGGGGCCGGGCGTCGGCGGCGTCGTCCAGGGCGGGGACGACGACCTCGGCCACGCCGAGGGCCCGGGTGCCGGTCGGGGTGCCCGCCGGGTCGGTCAGTTCGGCCCGTGCGGTGGCGCCGAGCCCAAACCAGGTGTTCGCCGGGTTGTCGAGGGTCCAGGGCGCCTCCGCCGAGTCGACGTCCGGCAGGGCGAAGCCGCGGCCGATGACCGCACCGGCGACCTCGCTGACCGGGAGCGCGCCGGGCAGGTCGACGGGGAAGCGCAGCCGCAGCAGGCGGTCGGCTCCGGAGTGGTCGACGACCCGGGTGCGGCAGTCGACCCGGTCGAGGCCGTGCCAGAGCGTCACGGTCTGCTCGTAGCGGATCCCGTCGACCGACCCAGCGATCAGCAGCCGTTCGCCGAGCGGGCCGGTCTCCCGGCGGACCGTCGCCGCGGCGTCGCCGGAGCCGAGCACCGGGCCGCTGGGCACCAGGTGCCAGGGGCCCTCGCCGAAGTCGGGGTGCTGCGGGTACTCCTGGTACACGCGCAGCTCGTTGCCGATCCGGCCGTCCCGGATCAGTTCGCGGTCGTGGGCGAGGTCGTGGACGGAGCTGAGCCCGCCGCCCCGGGCGGGTTCGGCGGTGACCCGGTACCGGCCGTTGGCGATGGTGCCGCCGGGGGCGGCCGTCCAGGCCGGGGGCGGCGTGCCGTCCACCAGCCGCCAGGTGCGCCAGCCGAGGGCGGGGACGTCGGTGGCGAGGAAGTGCAGGGTGCCGTGGTCGACGGCGCTGGGCACGGGTTCGCCGCGGTCGTCGAGCACCCGGACCGACCGCCCGTCCGGGGGCAGCGGGACGGCCACCAGGTCGGTGCGGTCGAAGGAGAGGGTGTTGGTCACCACGACGGCCCGGCCGGCTCCGGTGGTGCGGATCCGCGCGGCGAGCGCGTCCAGGGCCGTGTCGCGCACGGTGGTGGCGAGGTCGTGCGCCTCGCGCCAGCCGCCGAGCAGGTCGAGGTAGACCTGGTCGGACTCGGAGCCGGTGATGGCGTCGTGGTGGGCGCCGTAGGCGAGGTGGCGCCAGACCTTGTCGAGCGCGGCGGACGGGTAGCGGCCGAGTCCGTGGACGGCGGCGAGGGTGGCGAGCTTCTCGGCGTCGACCGCCGCGACCTCACCGGCCCGCTGGGCCTGTTTGGTGTCGATGTACGACACGTCCTTGCCGGTGTAGACCGGGTTCATGTCGCGGGTCTGCGGGCTGGGCCGGCGGCCGGTGGCGGCGAGTTCGGCCCGGACGGCGTCGAGGAAGTCGCGCGGGACGGCGCAGACGAAGCGCGGCCAGAGGTACTTGGCGGCCCAGGAGCGGTGGATCGCGGTGACCCACTTGTTGGGCGGGGTGTAGTCGGTGCCGACGGGCAGCAGCAGGTTCTTCGTCGCCCCGACGGGCTTGAGCTTGCGGTACAGCTCGTAGACGGCCTGCTCGGCGGTGGCGAGGTCGGGTGCGGAGTCCATCCACCAGCCGGCCGAGTAGTGGTGCGGCATGTAGTGGGTGAGCACGCCCTCCCCGGAGGGCGCGATCCACTCGAACTCGCTCGGGAACTGCATCACCCGGGCGTCGTCCTTGGCCTCGCGGAAGTTCTTCTGGATCGGTCCCCACTGGTGGAAGGGGCCGCGGGCCCAGGCGCTGCCGGTGAGGCCGGCCGCGGCGAGGTGGCCGGGGAACTGCGGGTCGTGCCCGAACACGTCGAGCTGCCAGGCGGTTCGCGGGTCGCCGCCGAGCACGTCGCGCTGGTAGCCGATGCCGTGGACGATGTTGCGGATGGTGGTCTCGGCGCCGGTCAGGTTGGTGTTGGGCTCGTTGTAGGTGCCGCCGACGAGTTCCACCTGGCCGCGTTCCAGCAGCCGCCGCAGGGTCTCGCGGCGCTCCGGGTGCTGGTCGAAGTACGGTTTCAGGTAGTCGACTTCGGCGAGGACGAACTTGTAGACCGGGTCCCGCAGGGCGAGGTCGAGGTGGGCGTCGACGAGGGCGAAGCCGTTGCGCTCCCAGAGCGGCCGGGTGGTGGCGTCGGCGGAGAGCAGCTCCCAGGGGGAGGTGTAGGCGGCCTGGGTGTTCCACCAGACCGGGTCGTAGTGGAAGTGCGAGACCAGGAACATCGTCCAGCCGGGCTCGGCGACCTCGACGACGCCCTGCGCGGACGCCTCCTCGGCGGCGTCGACGCCCTGCGCGGACGCCTCCTCGGCGGCGCCCCGCCCGGACGCGCCCCCGGCGCCCCCCGCGGCCGGGCGCCCGGCCGTCACGGTGACGGCGCGGTGCTCGCCGGGGCGGGCACCGGTGATCTCCAGGGGGACGTCGACCGTCCCCGTGCCGGTCGCCGCGCCGCGCACGCCCGGGCCGCCGACGGTGATCCGGGCGGGCTCCGGGCCTTCGAGCGTGACCCGCAGCACTTGGCGCGGGGCGTCCTCCGGCCCGACGAACAGGTCCGTACTCTCGACGGCGGTGATGGTGACCGGCACGGGGTGGTCCTTTCCGACGGAGGGGCTGGGGGCTGTCCGGTGGACTCCCTAGACGCCCCAGGCCTCGAACTCGTAGATGCGGGCGGCCGGGTCGGTGGTCTGGGTGGGTTTGGTGACGACCAGCCGGACGTAGCGGGCGGTGGTGGCCACGGGGTGGGTGGTGGTGGCGGCGGTGTTGCCGGTGACGGTGGCGACGGTCGTCCAGGGGTCGGTGCTGGTCGAGCGGACCTGGATCGAGAAGTCGCGCGTGTTGTAGGACGCGCTCTCGCCGCCCGCCGACGCGTGCTTGACCACGAACCGGGACAGCTGCTTCGCCGAGCCGAGGTCCACCTCCAGCCACTTTCCGCTGGTCAGTGTGCACCACTTGTCGCCGTTGCCGCCGGTGACAGTGCCGTTGACGGCCTTGGCCGGGCCCTCCGCGGCGTTGCACTGGCCGGAGGCGGTGGCCGGGCGGTTCAGCGCGAGGTTGCTGCCGGTGGAGGGGGTGCCGTTCCAGCCGACCGTGGTGGAGGCGGCCGTGGAGCGGCCGTAGGTGGTGGAGACGGCCTCGACGTCCAGCGTGGTGGTGTCCTCGGTGCCGGCCCGGTCGAGCCTGCCGACGAAGTAGGCGTCGTTGGGCGTCGCGCCGAGGAAGGCCCGGCTGCCGTCGGCGTTGCGGCGGTACACCTCGTAGTGGTGGACGTCGCCGCCCGGGGCGGCCGTCCAGGAGAGCCGCAGGGACTGGCTGCTGCCGGCGGTCACGTCGCTCGCGCCGAGGACGGTCAGGCCGGTGGGTGCGGCGGGGGTGGCGGCGGCGCCGTCGTGCACGGCGAGCTGGCCGATCCGCACGTCGTACGCCGGGTCGGCACCCTCGGCCCGGAGCCCGATCTGGGCGATCGTGCGGCCGGCGTACGGGGAGAGGTCGAGGCTGTGCTTCTCCCATCCCGTACCGGAGTTCGCGCCGAGGTCGAGGGTGGTGAAGGTGCTCGGCGCGTCGGTGAAGGAGACCGCGGCCTTGAGCTTGGTCGGCCCGGCGGCCGGGGTCCTGACCACCACGTCCAGCCGGGTGTCCGCCGCGACGGGCAGCCGGGTCTCGTACAGCCGTACGGTGTTGGCGGCGTCCAGGGTGCCGGTGAGGCGCAGCGAGGAGCCGCCCTGGTAGGCGTCGGTGAAGTCGACGGAGGGGGTGAGCCGGCTGCCGGCCGAGTCGACCGTCCAGCGGTAGGTGGGCGGGACGTCCTGGAGGGACAGGTTGTTCCAGCCGCCGGTGGCGACCCGGGTGCCGGCCGCGTTGTAGAAGTCGCCCTGCCCGGTGTTGAAGTTGGTGACGAAGGGCTTGCTCGTGACGGGCGAGGACTCGGCGACGTAGCCGGCCAGGCCGGGCCAGGCCGCGGCGGGGTCGGCGCGGGACGGGTCGCCGTTCGGGCCGACCCAGTAGCGGGCGTCCTTGGCGTAGAAGTCGGCGCGGTCGGTGGCGGACTTCCAGGTCCACTCGGGCCGGTAGAGGCCGAGCGAGGTGGTGTGCGGCTGCCCGGCGGGGAAGAGGGTGTTCCAGTCGACGCCGGTGTTGTAGCCGTTGGCCTCGGTGTCGATGCCGGAGTAGAGGTCGTACTCGCTGCGGCCGAGTTGCCGGGCCAGCGCGCGCGAGGAGTCCAGGCCGGACCGGCTCCAGTCGAAGTTCAGGAACATCGAGTCCGAGGTGCGTTTCGAACCGTCTTGGAGGAAGGGCGAGTTGGCGGAGGTGAGGGCGTTCTGCCAGTTGACCGCGCCGGAGGTGGTCATGGCGTCGTACCACATGAACTCGGTGCCGCTCCGGGCCTTGGTGTACTGCATGAGGTTGCGCACTTCGGTGGCGAGGGAGGAGTCGCCGCCGCCGGTCTCCTGGTTGATGAACCAGCCGTCGAAGCCGTAGTACTGGGCGGCCTGGGCGAGCTTGTCGGCGACGGGGTAGCGGCTGCCGGACTTCTGGACGAAGTCGCGCACCCACTGGGTCTGGCCGCCGTAGGCGGCGGGCGGGAAGAACACCGTGCCGTAGACCTTGACGCCGTTGCGGTGGGCGGCGTCGATGACGGTCGGGTTGGGGGCGAGGATCAGGCCCTCGCCGGCCGAGCCGCCCCAGAACACCAGTTTGTCGACGTACTGCCAGTAGCCGAAGGCGTAGTAGTTGGGGTCGGCGGAGCCCTGCGAGGGGTTGTTGGAGGTGGGGCCGAAGGAGACCAGCGAGGCGATCCTGCCCTCGCCGGCCCGGGCGTTGGGGTTGGCCCTGAGCGCCGGGTCGCTGGTGCGCGGCTGGAGCGGGACGCGGGAGCGGTTGAAACGGGCGTCCGGGTCGGTGGCCGGGTCCCAGGTGAGGATGGTGTCGGGGTACCAGTACGAGGCGTAGGGCTGGTTGCCCGCGGCGGTGGTGGCCGCCGGTCCGGGGGCCACCGCCGGGGCCGGATCGGCCCGGGCCGCGGGGGTGGCGGTCAGGGCGGCCGTCGCGAGGACGGCGCTGAGCAGCAGGGGGAGGCGTCGTGACATGCGGTGGCTCCGATCGGGCGGAGGGGGGTGGGGGCGGGCCCGCCGTGGTGTGCGGGGCCCGGCTGCATGTGGGCGTGCCGGTGCTGGGAGCTGGTCGGTGCCGGTCCGGGCGGCACCGGGGCGCGTGGCGCCGGAGTACGGGACACCGGAGTGCGTGGCGCCGACGAGCGTGGTGCCGGAGTAGGGGGCGCCGTTGCGCGCGTGGTGCGGGAGGGACCGGGGTGGCGGCACGGGTGGGGGTCCTCGCCGCTGCGGTGGTTCCCCGGGCGTACGGGCGCAGCGGGAGCCGGACGGAGTGCGGCGGAGCGCGCCGAGCGGCTCCCGCTCGGCGCTGCGAGGCTAAACCGGTTCAGAACCGCTGTCAACGACTCGCGCAGGAACCACCCCGGGGAGCGAACCGGCCCCGGAACGGGCCGCCGCCCCGGCGGCCGGTCCGGCCATGGAGGGGGTCGCCGGAGCGCCGGGGGCGCCCGGCGGCGAGGTGGACTCCCGGACGGTCAGCCGCGGCGTGGGCATCTGCAGGTCCCGGCCTGGCCCGGCCCCGTCGAGGGCCTCCAGCAGGCTGCGGGCCACCTGCTCGCCGAGCGCGAAGGTGTCCCGGCTGAGCGCGGTCAGCGGCGGGTGGACGATCCGGGCGAGCACCGAGTCGTCGAAGGACACGATGGACAGCTCGCCGGGCACCGCGACGCCCATCTCCCCCGCCACGCCGAGCCCGGCGACGGCCATCACGTCGCTGTCGTAGACGATCGCGGTGGGCCGCCGGGCGCGGGAGAGCAGCGTGCGGGTGGCGGCCGCACCCTCGGCGTCGCTGAAGTCGGTGGGCACCGAGACGGCTTCCTCCAGGCCGAGCCGGCGGGAGGCGTCGCGCAGCGCGCGGATCCGGCGCTGGGTGTGCTGGAAGTGCGGCAGCCCGGCCAGGTGGGCGATCCGGCGGTGCCCGACGGCGGCCAGGTAGTCGACGATCGAGAGCATCGCCTCCCGGTCGTCGGCCCAGATCCGGAGCTGGTTGCCGCCCTTGCCGGGGCCGCCGAGGACGACGGCGGGCAGCCCCAGTTCGTCCAGCACGGGCAGTCGCGGGTCCCTGACCTGTAGGTCGACCACGATGAAGCCGTCGACCCGGTGCTCGGAGGCCCAGCGGCGGTAGACCCCGATCTCGGCGGCGGTGTCCTCGACCACCATCAGGTGCAGCGCGACCGAGCTGGCCGAGAGCACCGCCTGGAGTCCGGAGAGCAGCTGGCTGAAGAACGGCTCGACGCCGATGGTGCGGGCCGGGCGGGCGATCACCAGGCCGACGGCGTCGGACCGGGCGCCGCCGAGGGCCCGGGCGGCGCTGTGCGGGCGCCAGTTCATCTCCTCCGCGACCCGCAGGATCCGGGCCCTGGTCGCCTCGCTGACGCCCGGGCGGCCGTTGAGCGCGAAGGACACCGCGCCCTTGGAGACACCGGCCTGGCGGGCGATGTCGGCGATCGTCGGTCTGCCCAAGGGACCCGACTCCTCTCTTGACATCCAAGTTTAGGCGGGAGCATAGTCCCTGCCATAGCTAGACCGGTTTAGTTGGTTGGACAGTACGTGAGTCAGGTGCCGGAATCCGGCACGACCCCGAGCTCGGCACGATCCCCCACCCACCCCCCAGGACCGGGAGACCCTCATGCGAAGAATCTGGGCGGCACTGACGACGACGGCCCTCACCGCGGCGGCGCTCACCGGCTGCGGACTCGGCTCCGGCGACACCAAGAACGGCGACAGCGTGGCGAGTGCGGCCGCCACCGGCGAGGTCAAGGGCAAGGTCTCGCTGCAGACCTGGGCGCTCAAGCCGAAGTTCACCGACTACGTGCAGGGCGTGATCGACGGCTTCAAGAAGAAGTACCCCGGCGTCGAGGTCGAGTGGCTCGACCAGCCCGGGGAGGGCTACTCCGACAAGGTGCTCAGCCAGGCCGCCGCCGGCACCCTGCCCGACGTGGTCAACCTCCCGCCGGACTTCGCCCTCCCGCTGAGCAGGAAGGACCTCCTGCTGGACGTCGCCAAGGCCGACCCGAAGCTCGCCGACGAGTACGTCGCCGGCGGTGTGGACGCCTACCGCTTCGCCGGCCGGCAGGGCGTCTTCGGCTACCCCTGGTACCTCAACACCGATGTGAACTACTGGAGTTCCGAACTCCTCACGAAGAACGGACTGGACCCGAAGAAGCCCCCGACCAGCCTGGACGAGCTCATCGCCCAGGCCCGGGTGATGAAGGAGAAGTCCGGCGGCCAGACCTACCTGATGAGCCGCAAGCCGGGCCTCGGGGACCTCTACAACGCCGGCGTGAAGATCATGTCCGACGACGGCACGGCCTTCACCTTCAACACCCCCGAGGCCGCCGCGCTGCTCGACAAGTACCGGGACGCCTTCAAGGAGGGCCTGCTGCCCAAGGACGTCCTGACCAACACCTACGCCGGGAACACCAAGCTGTTCAACGCGGGCACCGTGGCCTGGACGACCGCGGGCGCCAACTACATCACCAGCCTCGCCACCGACAACCCGACCCTCGCCCCGAAGGTCGTCTCCTCACCCGCGTTCGCCACCCCGCCGCTGTACGTCCAGGGCCTGTCCATCCCCAAGAACACCAGGAACCCGGCCGCCGCGGTCGCCCTCGCCCGCTGGGTCACCAACGCCGGGAACCAGGCCGCCTTCGCCCACCTGACCAGCATCTTCCCGTCCACCAAGGCCTCCGCGAACGACCCGTTCTTCAGCAAGGGCGACGGCACCAACGCCGGCGACGCCAAGGTGGTCGCCTTCACCTCGCTGGCCAAGGCCAAGCTGATCCAGCCCGTCCAGGTCGACGACGCGATGAGCACCGTCATCAACCAGCAGATCGCCCTCGCCATCAGCGGCGACGCGAGCTCCAAGCAGGCGCTGGACACCGCCGTGGAGCAGTGCGACAAGCTGCTCAAGGGCTGACCCCGGCACGCTCCGTCCGACCACCGGCGACGCGGCGGGCCCCCACCCGCCGCTCCCGGGCACGACCCGCACCACCCCAGGCCCCAGGAAGGCAGGCGCATGACCCACCGGCGTTGGTTCACCCCCTGGCTGCTCGCCGGGCCCGCGATCGTCTGGCTGGCCGTCTTCAACCTCTGGCCGGCCGTCAACACGGTGATCCTGTCCTTCACCAACGCCAAGCCCCTGGGCGGCGGCCGCTTCACCGGCCTGGAGAACTACGGCCGCCTGCTGGACGACGCGCAGCTCGCCGACGCCCTGCTCAACAGCATCGTCTTCATGCTGGTCTGCCTGCCGCTGCTGACCGTCCTGCCGCTGCTGCTCGCCCTGCTCGTCCAGCGGAGGATCCCCGGCATCACCTTCTTCCGCACCGCCTTCTACACCCCGGTGATCGCCTCGGCCGTCGTGGTGGCGCTGATCTGGGGCTGGGTCCTGGACGACCGGGGCCTGGTCAACGGACTGCTCCGACAGACCGGGCTGGCCGACTCCCCGGTCTCCTTCCTCACCGACCGCTGGCTGCTGCTGTTCAGCGCGATCGCCCTGACCGTCTGGAAGGGCCTCGGCTACTACATGGTCATCTACCTGTCCGCCCTCGCCAACGTCCCGCGCGAGCTGCACGAGGCGTCGGCCGTGGACGGCGCCGGGCCGGTCCGCCGGTTCTGGCACGTCACCCTGCCCGGGGTCCGGCCGACCATGGTCCTGGTCTCCGCGCTGATCTCGGTGAGCTCGCTGCGCGTCTTCTCCGAGCTGTACGTGCTCTCCAACGGCCAGGGCGGCCCCGGCGGGCGGGACATGTCGGTGGTGATGCTCATCCAGATGTACAGCCGCGGCTTCAACGGCCACCTCGGCTACGCCTCGGCGCTCAGCCTGCTGCTGTTCGTCGTCACGCTCGGCCCGATGCTGTTCCTGATGCGCCTGAACCGGAAGGCGGCCTGATCCCGTGACCACCGTCCGCCCGAACACCGCAGGGGCCCCCGGAGCGGCCCCGGCCCCCGCGGAGCCGGCCGCCGCCGGGACCTCCGGGTCCCGCAGGGGCTCCCGCACCTCCCGCGTCCCCCGGGGCTCCCGGGGCTTCAACACCGCCTCCCCCGCCGAGACCGCCGTGCGCTACCTGCTCCTGCTGCTCGTCCTGCTGCTGGTCGTCGGCCCCTTCCTGTGGCAGCTCTCCACCTCGCTCAGGGGCCCCGCCGAGGACGTCTTCACCCGCACCCCCGTCTTCGTGCCCGAGCAGCCCACCCTCGGCAACTACGGCAAGGTCGCCGAGACCATCCCGGTGTGGACGTACGCGCTGAACTCGGTGATCGTCGCCGCGGTCTGCATCACCGGCAACGTGGTCGGCTGCACCCTGGCCGGCTACGCGCTCGCCCGGCTGCGCTTCCGCGGCGCCAGGCTCGTCCTCGGGCTCTTCCTCGCCACGCTCGTCCTGCCCGGCGAGGTCACCATCGTCTCCCAGTACGTGCTGGTGCGCGGTCTCGGCCTGGCCGACACCCTGGCCGGCGTCGCCCTGCCGGGCTCGATCGCCATGCTCAACGTGCTGCTGATGCGCACCGCCTTCGCCGCCGTGCCGGTCGAGCTCGACCAGGCCGCGCTGGTGGACGGCGCCACCGTCTGGCAGCGGCTGTGGCACATCGGCCTGCCGAACGTGCGCGGCATGATCAGCGTGATCGTGATCTTCACCTTCATCGGTGCCTGGGACGACTTCCTCTGGCCGCTGATCGTGCTCAACGACCCGCAGAAGTACACCCTCACCGTCGGGCTCCAGTACCTCAACGGCACCTTCTCCGCCAACCCCCGGCTGATCGCGGCCGGCACGATGATCGCCTTCCTGCCGATCGTCGTGGTGTTCGGCGTCTGCCAGCGCTTCTTCTTCAAGGGCGTCGAGGAGGGAGCCGTCAAGGGGTAGGTCCACTCCGGACCGGCCCCGGCGCCACCGTCCGCACGCCCCCACCACGTCGAGGAAGCCATCCGATGACCACCGCTCCCCGCTTCGGCGTCAACTACACCCCCAGCGTCGGCTGGTTCCACCACTGGCTCGACTTCGACCTCGACGCCGTGCGCGCCGACTTCGACTCCATCGCCGACCTCGGCCTGGACCACGTCCGGGTCTTCCCGCTCTGGCCGCTGTTCCAGCCCAACCGCAGCCTGATCCGACCGCGCGCCGTCGACCAGCTGGCGGACCTGGTGGTCGCGGCCGGTGAACGCGGGCTGGACGTCGCGGTGGACGGCCTGCAGGGCCACCTGTCGAGCTTCGACTTCCTGCCCTCGTGGACGCAGACCTGGCACCGGCGCAACCTCTTCACCGACCCCGAGGTCGTCGAGGGCCAGGCCGCCTACCTGCACACCCTCGCCGGAGCGCTGCGCGGGCGGCCCAACTTCCTCGGCATGACGCTCGGCAACGAGATCAACCAGTTCTCCGGCGGGCCGCACCCCGACCCCGACCGGGCCACCCCCGCCGAGGTCGAGGCCTGGCTGCGCCGGATGCTCGACGCCTGCGAGTCGGCCGCCCCCGGCCGGCTGCACCTGCACGCCTCCTACGACGCCGCCTGGTACCTGGACGAGCACCCGTTCACCCCCTGGCACTCGGCCCGGATCGGCGCCGCCACCGCCGTGCACTCCTGGGTGTTCAACGGCACCGCCCAGCGCTACGGCGCCCACTCCACCGCCACCGCGCAGCACGCCGCGTACCTGGTCGAGCTCTCCAAGGCCTGGGCGGACGACCCGGCCCGCCCGGTCTGGCTGCAGGAGGTCGGCGCGCCGGCCCCGCACATCACACCGGAGGACGCCGCCCGGTTCACCGGCGCCACCGTCGAGGCCGTGCTGGACTGCCCGGACCTCTGGGGCGTCACCTGGTGGTGCTCCCACGACGTCGACCGGTCCCTCGCCGACTTCCCCGAACTCGAGTACAGCCTGGGCCTGCTGACCACCGGGCGGAAGGTCAAGCCGGCCGGCGCCCGGCTCGCCGAGGCCGCCGCCGAGGCCCGCCGCTCCTGGCGGCCGCCCCGGCCGCGCAGCACCGCCCTGGTGGTCGCCACCGGCGACGAGGTGACCTCCCCGAAGCGCTCGGTCTGCGGCCCCGGCGGCCCGGTGTACGAGGCGTTCATGCGCCTCGCCGAGGACGGCGCCCGCCCGACCACCGTCCTCGCCGAACGCGCCGAGGACCGCGCCCACCTCGCGGCGCGCGGAATCACCGAGGTGGTCCACCCCGACGACGTACCTTGCCCGTAGTCCGACCCCCTCAGCCACCCAACGGAGCCCGCTGACATGCACGATGACCGCACCCTGGTGGAATCCCGTCTCAAGCGCGTCCTGGACGAGCGCATCCGCCCCGCCGTGTACCCCGAGTCCGTCCCGCTGGAGGTCGGCATCTGGACGGCCCCCGGCGAGCCCGTCCCGGTCGCCGAGGGCCTGGCCGCTCCGCGCGCCCCGATCGCGGTCGGTGACGCGTGGGGCGCCCCCTGGGGCACCAGCTGGATCACCGTGACCGGCACGGTGCCGGCGGCCTGGGCCGGGCGGACGGTCGAGGCGCTGATCGACCTCGGCTTCGACGCCAACATGCCCGGCTTCCAGTGCGAGGGTCTGGTCTACCGCCCGGACGGCACCCCGGTGAAGGGCCTCAACCCGCAGAACCAGTGGGTGCGGATCGCCGCCCCCGCGGCCGGCGGCGAGCAGGTGCTGCTGCACGTCGAGGCGGCCTCCAACCCCGTCATCCTGGACTACCACCCCTTCCTCCCCACCGAGTTGGGCGACCGGGAGACGGCCGGCGACCAGCCGCAGTACAAGCTGGCCCGGATGGACCTCGCCGTCTTCGACGAGACGGTCTGGCAGCTGGTGATGGACCTGGAGGTGCTCGGCGAGCTGATGGCCGAGCTGCCGGTGGAGGGCGCCCGCCGCTGGGAGCTGCTGCGCGCGATCGAGCGGGCGCTGGACGCCGTCGACCTTCAGGACGTCAACGGCACTGCGGCCGCCGCGCGTTCGGAGCTCGCCGGGGTGCTGGCCGCGCCCGCCGCGCCGTCCGCGCACCGGATCGGCGCGATCGGCCACGCGCACATCGACTCGGCCTGGCTGTGGCCGCTGCGCGAGACCGTGCGCAAGGTCGCCCGCACCACCGCGAACATGACCGCGCTGCTGGAGGACGAGCCGGACTTCCTCTACACGATGTCCCAGGCGCAGCAGTACGCCTGGATCAAGGAGCACCGCCCCGAGGTGTACGCCAGGGTCCGGAAGGCCGTCGCCGAGGGCCGGTTCGTCCCGGCGGGCGGCATGTGGGTCGAGTCCGACACCAACATGCCGAGCTCGGAGGCGATGGCCCGGCAGTTCGTGCACGGCAAGCGGTTCTTCCTGGACGAGTTCGGGGTGGAGAACCAGGAGGCCTGGCTTCCGGACACCTTCGGGTTCACCGGCGGCCTGCCGCAGATCATCCGCAACGCGGGCTCCAAGTGGCTGCTGACGCAGAAGATCTCGTGGAGCCAGGTGAACGGGTTCCCGCACCACACCTTCCTCTGGGAGGGCATCGACGGGACCAGGATCTTCACCCACTTCCCGCCCGTGGACACCTACAACTGCTCCATGAAGGGCAGCGAGATCGCCCACGCGGCACGGAACTTCAAGGACAAGGGGGTGGCCCGGCACTCCCTCGCCCCGACCGGCTGGGGCGACGGCGGCGGCGGCACCACCCGCGAGATGGTCGCCAAGGCGGCCCGCCTTAAGGACCTGGAGGGCTCGGCCACCGTCCGCTGGCAGAAGCCCGCCGAGTTCTTCGCCGAGGCCGAGGCCGAGTACCCGGACCCGCCGGTCTGGGTCGGCGAGCTCTACCTGGAGCTGCACCGGGCCACCCTGACCAGCCAGGCCAAGACCAAGCAGGGCAACCGGCGCAGCGAGAACCTGCTGCGCGAGGCCGAACTCTGGTGCGCCACCGCCACCTTGCGCACCGGCGCGGAGTACCCGTACGAGCAGCTCGACCGGATCTGGAAGACGGTGCTGCTGCACCAGTTCCACGACATCCTGCCCGGTTCGTCCATCGCCTGGGTGCACCGCGAGGCCGTGGCGACCTACGCGGCGCTGGCCGAGGAGCTGGGGGAGCTGATCGCGTCGGCGCAGCGGGCCCTCGCCGGGGATCACCGCGGCGAGCACGAGCTGGTGTTCAACGCGGCGCCGCACCAGCGTTCCACCGTCCCGGCCGGGGGCGCCGCCGTGGTGGCCCCGCCGGCGGAGGGCTGCACGCTGGCCGAGCGCCCCGAGGGCGGCTACCTGCTGCGCAACGGCCTGCTGGAGGTCGTGGTCGACGCGGACGGCCTGGTGTCCTCGGTGGTCGAGGTCGCGAGCGGGCGGGAGAGCGTCGCCCCGGGCACCCGCGCCAACCTGTTGCAGCTGCACCCCGACTTCCCCAACATGTGGGACGCCTGGGACGTCGACCGGTTCTACCGCAACACCGTCACCGACCTGACCGGGGTGGACTCGCTGACCGTCTTCGCGGAGACGGCGGAGACGGTCTCCGTCCGGGTCGTGCGCTCCTTCGGCTCGTCCACCGCCGTCCAGACGCTCACCCTGCGGGCGGGCGAGCAGCGGCTGGACGTCGAGACCCTGGTGGACTGGCACGAGACCGAGAAGTTCCTCAAGGCCGCCTTCCCGCTGGACGTCCACACCGAGCGGTACGCCGCCGAGACCCAGTTCGGCCACCTCTACCGGCCCACCCACACCAACACCAGTTGGGACGCCGCCAAGTTCGAGGCCTGCAACCACCGCTTCGTCCACCTCGACGAGCCCGGCTGGGGCGTCGCCCTGGTCACCGCCTCCACCTACGGCCACGACGTCACCCGCACCGTGCGCGAGACCGACGGCGGCACCACCACCACCGTCCGCTTCTCGCTGCTGCGCGCGCCCCGCTTCCCCGACCCGAGGACGGACCAGGGCGTGCACCGCTTCCGGCACGCCCTCGTGCCGGGCGCGGCGATCGGCGACGCCGTCCGCGAGGGCTACCGGATCGGCCTGCCCGAGCGGCGGATGACCGGCAGCGTCGAGCGGGTCGCGCCGCTGGTGGCGGTGGACCACGACGCGCTCGTGGTGAGCGCGGTCAAGCTCGCCGACGACCGCAGCGGGGACCTGGTCGTCCGGGTCTACGAGGCCGGCGGCGGCCGCGCCCGGGGCCGGCTGAGCACCTCCTTCCCGCTCGCCGGCGCCGTCCCCTGCGACCTGCTGGAGCGGCCCTGGGACGGCACCCGTGGCGAGGTGTCGGTGGTGGACGGCGCGGTCCACCTCGCGCTGCGCCCGTTCGAGCTGGTCACGCTCAGGCTGACCGCCGCCGGCTGAGCGACGGCGCTGTTCTACGCTGAGCGGCGCCCCGGCCCTCCCGGCCGGGGCGCCGGGCACCGCCGGCCCCACCGGCCCGGCCCGCCCGCCAGCCCACCCAGTCCGCCCGTCCGCACCCGCCTGGAGCCCGCCGCGATGACCCGCACCCCGCCGCCCGCCGCCGCCCCGCTGTTCGCCGCCGTCGACATCGGCGGCACCAAGATCGCCGGGGCGCTGGTCGACGGCGGGGGCCGGCTGCGGCACCGGCTGCAGCTGCCCACCCCCGCGCAGGAGCCGGGCCCGGCCGTGCTCGCCGTCGTGCACCGGGTGCTGGACCGGCTCGCCGACACCGCGGACTGGGCCGGTGTGACGGCCGTCGGGGTCGGCAGCGCCGGACCGGTCGACCTCGCCGACGGCACCGTCAGCCCGGTCAACATCCCCGGCTGGCGCGGCTTCCCGCTGGTCGCCGAGGTCGCCGCGCACCCGGCGGTGGCCGCCCGCGGGCTGCCCGTGCGGCTCGCCGGCGACGGCGTCGCGATGGCCGCCGCCGAACACTGGCAGGGCGCGGCCCGCGGTGCCGCCAACGCGCTCTGCCTGGTGGTGTCCACCGGGGTCGGTGCCGGCCTGGTGCTCGACGGCGCGGTGCGGCCCGGCCCCAGCGGCAACGCCGGCCACCTCGGGCACATCACCGTCGACCTGGACGGCGAGCCCTGCCCGTGCGGCTCGCGCGGCTGCCTGGAGGGCCTGGCCAGCGGCACCGCGATCGCGCGGCGCGCCCTCGCCGGGGGCTGGCGCCCGAGCGGGGAGGACCGCTCGGCGCGCGCCGTCGCCGCCGACGCCGCCGCGGGCGACGGGATCGCGCTCGCCGCCTTCGACCGCGCCGCCCAGGCCCTGGCCGCCGGGATCGCGGCCACCGCCGCCCTGGTCGACCTCCAGCGGGTGGTGGTCGGCGGCGGCGTCGCCACCGCCGGCGACGTCCTGTTCACGCCGCTCGCCCGCCACCTCGACCACTACGCCACGCTGTCCTACGTCCGCGGCCTGGACGTGCGCCGCGCCGAACTCGGCACCGACGCCGGGCTGATCGGCGCGGCCGCGCTCTGCCGCTGACCCGCCCCACCGGAGGCCCGCGCCATGCCGCTCCCGCCGTTCGCCCTGCTGCACAACCCGGTCCGCGCCTACGCGTGGGGCTCGACCACCGCGATCCCCGAGCTGACCGGCACCCCGGGCACCGGCGCCCCGCAGGCCGAGCTGTGGATGGGCGCGCACCCGTCCGCGCCGTCCGCCCTCGGCCCCGCGGACGGGGCCGGCGGTCCGCGGCCGCTGGACGGGCTGATCGCGGCGGACCCGGACGGGCTGCTCGGGCCGGAGACGGTGCGACGGTTCGGCCCCGGGCTGCCGTTCCTGTTCAAGCTGCTGGCCGCCGACCGGGCGCTCTCCCTCCAGGTCCATCCGACCCGGGCCCAGGCGGTGGCCGGCCACGCCGCCGAGGACGCCCGGGGCGTTCCGCGCGACGCACCCGGCCGGGTCTTCCGGGACCGCGGCCACAAGCCCGAACTCATCTGCGCCCTGGGTGACTTCGAGGCACTGTGCGGCTTCCGTCCGGCCGCCGGGACGGCCGGGCTGCTGGAGGCGCTGGACGTCCCGCTGCTCGCCCCCTGGGCCACCGCGCTGCGGACCCGGCCGGCCGCCCAGGCGCTGCCCGCGCTGCTGCGCGGCGCGCTGGCCACCGACCGGCCCACCGGCTCGCAACTCGCCGCGGTGGAAGCGGCCTTGCGGCGGCTCGCGGGCTCGGGCGGCCGGTACGCCCGGGCCAGCGCGGCGTACGCCCGGGTCGCCGCGCAGTACCCCGGGGACCCGGGGCTGCTCGCCGCACTGCTGCTCAACCACGTGCCGCTCGCCGCCGGCCAGGCGCTGTACCTGGACGCCGGTGTCCCGCACGCCTATCTCCGCGGCGTGGGCGTGGAGTTGATGGCCAATTCGGACAACGTGCTGCGCTGCGGGCTGACCGCCAAGCACGTCGACGTCGACGGCCTGCTGGCGGTCACGTCCTTCCGCACCGGCGGGCCCCGGGTGCTCGAACCTCAGCCGTGGGGCCCGGTCGAGGCCGGCTTCCGCTCCCCCGCCGAGGAGTTCCGGCTCTCCCGGCTGCGGCCGGGCGCGACGGCCGTCCGGGTCGAGCTGCCCGCCCCGCAGATCCTGCTCTGCGTCGCGGGCCGGGCCCGGCTGCGCGCGCCCGGGCACCCCGACCTGGCGCTGCCGCCAGGCGCCTCGGCCTACCTGCGGCCGGGGGCCGGACCGGTCGAGCTGACCGGCCCGGGCGCGGAGCTGTTCCGGGCCACCACGGGGGCACCGCCCACCCGGGCCACCACCGGCGCCCCGGCCCGGTCCGGCGCCGGCGCGCCCGCGCGGGCCGGCAGCGGTGCGCCTGCTCAGGCCGGCAGCGGGTGGCCGAACAGCAGGTCGTAGCCGTCCGGAAGCTGCTGGAGCACCCGGTCGATCAGCCCGTCCGGGGCGAGGTCGGCGACGGTGCTGAGGACCGCCCCGACGTCCCACTGCGCGGTCGTCCCGGTCGCCCCGTCGATCCAGCCGCCGACCGCCTGCACGAAGCGCTCGGCGGTCAGCGGCTCACGGGCGGGGGCGGCGTCGCGCAGCAGGGCGGCACAGGTCTCGGGCAGGGCGTCGGCGAGCTCGATCCGCTCCGCGCCCACCAGGTGCTCGCCCAGCAGCCCGAGGACGACCCGGACGGCGTGTTCCGCCTCGGCGTCGCCCCGGTACTCCCCGCGTTCGACGACACGGGCGCGGAACTCCTCCCAGGCGATGGTCATCGCGTCCTCCTTCCGGGTCGGCGGAGTCTGCGGGACCGGTGCCGGTCGGGCCGGACGCCGGTGGCGGCGGGGTCCGGTCGGCGGCTCCGTCGCTGCCCGTGACCGGCCGTGGGCCGCACCGGTGCCCGTGCTGCTCAGCGTAGTACTGCGCCGGGGCCGCGGGGAGCCCGGCCGGGCGGATCGACGCCGTTGTCGATCACGCCGCCGGCCCGGGCCGCCGTGGGGTGGGCCCGGGAGCGGGGCCGCGCGGCAGTCCGCCGGGGTGGCCGGTCCGCCCTCAGGCCGCCGAGGCGCGACAGTGCCGCCGGGTGCGGCGCGTCGAGGAGAACCCGGGCCGGGCCGCTACGCGCTGTTGCGGCGCCACCGGAGGCGCGGTGGGCGGTGCCGCGACCGCCCGCACGGCCTCCGGCATAAACGCGGCGAGAAATCTCCGCTCGTTCGAGCTGAGTTTCCTCGACCGGCCGGATTCGCGGTCCCGGGCGACCACCACGGTTCTCGCCCGCATAAACGTGAGCGGATCCCGGCAGACATTCACCACGACGTGCGCGGAACTCCGCCCGAGGCGTTCCACGGTCAGCCGCACCGACAATGGCTCGGGCCGGTGGTGCAACTGCTCCAGGTAATCGATCTCGTGCCGCGCGATGATGAATCCGGACGAGAACAGGGATTCCCGGACGGCGGTCGCGTGGTGGCAGAACAGGTCGTAAATCCCCTCCTGGACGTAACCGATCAGCCGGACGTTGTTGATGTGCCCGTTCTCGTCGACGTCGCTCCACCGGGTGGGGCAGGACAGCACGTGCACGCCCGGGTGCAGCGCGCTCACTGCTGCATCGACCCGGCGCCGCCCGCCACGGGCAGCAAGGCGCGCCGCAGCCTCGCGTAGTAGCCCGAGTGCTCGGCCGCCATCCGGGCCGCCGTCCAGCCCTCCTCGGCGGCCTCCGCGGCGGCCTGGACGACCAGGCTGTCGAGCACCGCGTCCACCGAGCGGCAGAGCTCGGCGACCGCCGCGAGGCGCTCGGTGACGGCGGCGCCGCCGGCCGGATTCCGCGCCGGGAATGCCGCCAGCGAGTCCACCGCGAGCTGCAGATCGTCGATCGCGCCCGGCAGGTCTTCCGAAAGGCAATTCTGCATGTTTTTCTCCAGGACTTATCACGGCCATTACGGCCCGGTAACCAGCGTTCGAATGCACCGGATCGGTGTCGGCCCCCCGACGCCTTCGACGCTATCCCAGTCGGAGCGGGTCGGCGGATGGTTTGCGGACGCTACCGGGAAACTCACTTCCATTGGAGTAGTTTGCCGGGGTACACAATATGCCCCATCAGCCGAATGCCGTCGGCAGATCGGGTGGTTTCACCGACCCGACCGGCAGAATCCGCTACCGTGCGTCACGGATCTGCTACCGCCCTCCCCACCAGCGTGCCTTGTAGACGTGCGTCCCGCGCAGGGCCCGCACCCCGTCCGGACGGTGCAGGGTGATCACCGAGGTGCACCAGTCGCACGGCCCCGCGTGGTCCGGGGCGGCGGTGAGGATCCGCCCGGTGCCGGGCTCGTCGCCGATGCTCTTCACGTCCCGTTCGGCCGCGGGAGTGCCCAGGTGGACGGGGGTGAAGCGGTCGGCCGACGGGTCGTAGCTCCACAGGTGCTCCAGCGTGCTCACCCAGTACCGGCCGGGCGCGGACAGCACCGGGGCGAGGTCGTGACCGCCGCGGTCCGGCAGCGGGGTCGTCCGGACGACGGTCAGGGTGGGCGCGGCCGGCGTCCCGCCCACCCGCAGCGCGAGCAGCACGTCGTCGCCGAGCGCGAGGAGCAGACCCGTCCGGGCGTCCCGGTACACGCCGTGGGCCCCGGGCAGCGGGACGGCGGCGTGCGCGGTGGCCCGGGGGCCCTGGGAGGCCGCGTACAGCCGGATCCACCCGCCGCCGCTCGCCACCACCGCGACGTTGCCGTCCGGCAGCAGCTCGGCGCTGTGCGGGTTCGCGGCGCCGCCCACGTCGACGGCCCACCGGGTGCAGCCGGTCGCGGTGTCGACCACCGCGACCAGTCCGCCGGAGGCCGTGGCCAGCAGGTGGCGCCGGCCCTGCCGGATCCGGATCCTCGCCTCGTCCGGGTTGCTCCAGCTCCGTTCGGGCGCGAGGTCCGCCAGGCCGGGCGCCCGGTCGGCGCTCCAGCTCCAGACCACCGGCAGCCGGTCGGGGCCCTGGTAGGCCATCAACTCCTCGGCGCTCTGCAGCACCAGGACCCGGCGCGACGCCTGGTCGACGGCGACGACCGCCCAGCCGGGCGAGCGGGCGCGCGCGCCGGTCGCGGGCACGCAGAGCAGCAGGGCGCACAGGCCCACCAGAGTTCTCCTCAGCACGCCCCCACCGTGCGGGCCGCAGGGCGGCTCCGCACGGCGGGGCGTCCGAACGGCCGCGCCCGCCGCCCGGGCCCGGCGGGCCGCAGGGGCCGGAGCGCGGGCCGCTCGCGGGCCCGGGCCGCTCACAGGACCGCGCCGCTCGCAGGACCGCGCCGGTCGCGGGCCCGAACCGGTCGCGGGTCAGTGCCGCCCGGAGACGACGTCCGCGACCCGGGCGATCGGCGAGGTGGTCGCCCGCCCGGCCGCCTCCTGCCGGTCGGCCGCGTGGTAGGCCGCGTACATCGCGTGCACCCCGATCCAGCGCAGCGGCTCCGGCTCCCAGCGCCGCACGGTGTGGCCCACCCAGGGAAGCCCGGTCAGTCCGGTGTCCCGGCCCAGGACGAGGTCGCGCAGCGTACGGCCGGCCAGGTTGGTGGTGGTGACCCCGCTGCCGACGTAGCCGCCGGCCCAGCCGAGCCCGCTCGCCCGGTCCAGCTCGACCGTCGCGCACCAGTCCCGGGGGACGCCCAGCACGCCGGCCCAGGCGTGGTCGATCCGGGCCCGGGCCGCGCCGGGGAAGAAGCGGTCGAGGATCGCGCGCAGCTGGCGCACCGTCTCCACCTGGGTGCCGCCGTCCGCGTCGGTGCGGGAGCCGAACCGGTAGGGCACGCCCCGGCCGCCGAGCGCGATCCGGTCGTCGGCGGTGCGCTGCGCGTACATGTAGGCGTGCGCGAAGTCGCCCAGCACCTCGCGGCCCTGCCAGCCCGCCTCCGCCCAGAACGCGGCGGGCAGCGGTTCGGTGGCGATCATCGCCGAGTTCATCGGCAGCCAGGTCCGGCGCTCGCCGCGCAGCCCGGCGGTGAAGCCCTCGGTCGCGCGCAGCACGTACTCGGCGGTCACCGTGCCGTGCGGCGTCACCGCCCGGGGGCGGCCGTACGCGGTGCCCGGCAGGATCGCGGTGACCTCCGTCCCCTCGTGCACCGCCACCCCGAGGTCCGTGACCACCCGGGCCAGCCCGCGCGCCAGCTTGGCCGGCTGGATCCGCGCGCCGTACGGGGACCAGGTGCCGCCCAGGGCGCCCGCGACGGCGATCCGGTCGGCCGTCTCCTTGGCGCCGAGCAGCTCGACCCGGCCCTCGCCGTACCCGCGCTCCGCCTCGGCGAACTCCCGCAGCCTGGCCAACTGGGCCGGGTTCCTGGCCACTTCGAGCACCCCGCCGGGCACCACGTCGGCATCGATCCGCTCGGCGGCCGCGACGTCGACGACCTCGCCGACCGACTCGTCCATCGCCCGCTGCAGCGCGGCGGCGGCGCCCCGGCCGTACCGTCTGGCGAAGGCGCCGCGCCCGGCGAAGCCGTTGTAGAGCCAGCCGCCGTTGCGGCCGGAGGCGCCGTAGCCGCAGAAGCGGCGCTCCAGCACCGCGATCCGCAGGGAGGGGTCGGCCTTCTTGAGGTAGTACGCCGTCCAGAGCCCGGTGTAGCCGCCGCCGACGATGCACACGTCCACGTCGGCCCCGCCGGGCAGCGGCGGACCGGGCTCCGGGAGCCCGCTCGCCGCGTACCAGAACGACACCTCGCCGTTGACCGCCACCGGATCCTCCTGAACCGTCGCTGACCTGCCCGGACGCTACTCCCTCCGGTTCGTCCCCGAACACCGGCACAGTGCCAGGATCCGCGATCCCGGCCAGTCACCCTGTCAGTCGGCGACGACGTCCAGCAGGTGCGTCGTCCAGCCCTGCTCGCCGGGCTCGGGGTCCACGAACCGCACGCCCATCCTGCGCAACCGGTCCAGGCTCTCCCCGTACGCCGGGTGCGCCGCCTGCGCCGAGCTCACGCACGGCTGGACCACCACCGGCATGCCCAGGCCGTAGGACTCGCAGAGGATGCCGAGCGCGAGGGTGTCCGAGATCCCCGCCGCCCACTTGTTGATCGTGTTGAACGTGGCGGGGGCGACGATGATCGCGTCCGGGTCCGGCAGCGGGCGGGGGTCGCCGGGCCTGCGCCAGGCGGAGCGGATCGGGTATCCCGTCCGCGCCACGATCGCCTCCTGGTCGATGAAGCCCATGGCCTGCGGGGTCGCGACCACGCCGACCTCCCAGCCGCGCTCCTGGGCGGCCCCGATCAGCTCCTCCACCCCGCCGGCGCCGGCGGTCCCGGCCGCGCACACCACGACGTACAGCACCGGCTTGGTCATCTCCTGGGCTCCCCTCGCGTCACCGACCCGCCACGATACGAGGTCCGGTGGCGGCGCCGGGCCCCGGGCGCCCGCCCCCGCACGCGGCCGGGCCGGGCGGGGTCGGGCCGGAGCGGTCCCGAGGGCGGGGCCGGGCGGTCCGGGGCGGGGCCGGTCAGCCGAGGGTGGAGCCGGTGACGGGCTCGGAGAGCGCCACGGTCGTGCCGTTCAGGCCGGCCTTGACGAACTGTCAGGTGAGTCCGGTGATGACGCCCTTGCCGAGGGGCGCGAGCCGGGCGAAGGCGGGCTGGCTGAGGTCGATGTGGGTGGCGTCGCAGGACGGACACTGGTCCCTGACGGGCACGGTGACGGTCTTGCCCTGGTAGGTCACCTTGACCGAGATGCCCTTGCAGACCGGGTCGTTGTTGGGGTTGGCGGTGGTCCACCAGGTGTGCGAGACGGCGACGAGCATCTGGGTGGCGGCGTTGATCTGGGTGCCGCAGGCGCCGAAGCCGGCGTCGTTGTAGTAGGTGGCCTTGCCGCTCATGGGCTTGTTGATCGGTATCGCGGCGCTGGCGGTGCCGGCGGTGAGGGCGATCAGGGCGGCTGCGGCGAGCGGGGCGCCGGCGAGGATCCTGAGGTTCTTGGCGATGGCGCGCATGGTTCCCTCCAGGCTTTGATCATGTTCATGACATGCATACGGCGATGGAACTCCCCGCGGCCGCGATCGAGTTCACGGCGACGGGCAAGGCGACGGTACGTGTTGGCGATCTATGTGGTCCAGACCTCCGCACTGTTGTCATGAACACAAGGCAGGGATCTTTACGAATGCGGCCGAAGGGGCGAAGATGCGTGACCGCACGGCGACGCAGGGTGTTGACAGGCCACCACGCCCGTCCCCCGGAGGCCCCGCCCCATGCGCACCGCACTCGCCGCCCTGCTCCTCGGCGCCGTCCTGATCCCGGCCGCGGCCACGCCCGCCGCGGCCGCCACCACCGGGCCCCGCGCGGTCAACCAGGGCTACAGCATCCCGGTCGGCGGGGTCACCGACCTGGGCGCCCTGCCCGTGCTCGGCAGCCTCGGACTGGACTTCGCCCGGCTGCTGGGCCAGTAGCCACCCGCCCCGGAGCCCGCCCGGCGTCACCACGACGGCCGGGCGTCACCACGGCGCCCGCCGCCCACGCGGCCGTCCCGCGTCACCACGCCCGCTCCAGCGTCCACCGCCGCCGGTCCAACTCCAGGCCCAGCCCCGGCCCGGCGGCGGGCCGCAGCCACGCGCCGGCGCCGGCCTCGGCCGGGCGCACCGCGTCCGCCCGCCAGGCGGTCTCGCCGTACGCGAACTCCGTCTCCACCGACGGCCCGAGCGCCACCGCCAGGTGCACCCCCGCCGCCGTGGCCACCGGCCCGGCCGGGTTGTGCAGCGAGACGCCCGCCCCCGCCCCCAGGGCCGCGGACACCAGCGACGTCGCCGCCCGGAAGCCGCCCGCGTGCTTCACGTCGGGCAGCACCCAGGCCAGCAGGCCCTCCTGCAGCGCGGGTTGGAGCTCCGAGAGGTCGGCGGCGAGCTCCCCGCCGGCCAGCGGCGCGATCCCGGCGACCGCCCGCAGGGACGCCACCGGCGCCGCGTCCTCCAGCCACCGCAGCCCCAGCGCCCCCAGTTCGCGGGCCGACGCGAGAACGTCATCCACCCGCAACAGCCCGTGCACGTCGACCATCAGTCCGGCCTGCGGCACCGCCCGCCGCACCGCGACCGCCCGGGCCAGGCCCACCCGCAGCCGCACCTTCGCCGGCAACCCGTCGAACGGCGCGCACTTGACCGCCCGGTAGCCGTCCGCCACCGCCGCGCGCGCCACCTCGGCGAACTCCTCCGGCGTGCGCAGCCGCAGCGCCCGGTCGATGCTGGCGTGCCGCGCGACGGGCCGGGGCTCCGTACCGCCCAGCCAGCGCCAGAGCGGCTGACCGGTGCGGCGCGCCGCGAGGTCGGCCGCGGCCAGCTCCAGCGCGCCGCGCACCGTCCGTACGGCCAGCGGGCCCCGGCGGTTCAGTCCGGCCACCACCGCCGAGACCGACCCGCCCTCGGCGAGCCCGGCCGCGACCGCCGCCCAGACCCCGGCGGCCCCGGGCCCGGCGTCCGAGTACTCGCCCAGCCCGTACGCTCCGTCACCATCAGTCAGCTGCACCACCCGCCAGGTGGTCCCCGCGGACACCCGGGCCTGCAGCAGCTCCAGCACGGGCACCCGCCCGCCCCCCTTTCGCGAACCACCGGCCCCGGGAGGGCTGCCCCCCGGCGTCCGGACTTACTTCCGCTCGGCAAGTTAGTAACCGACATGTGCCCGTCACAAGGCCGAACATCCGCGCGACGTGCGCCCGTCACCCCCGCGACACCGGCCGTCATCTGCCGCAATGCACCGGCAACACCCGTTCCCAGCAGCCAAGATGCCGATTGACAGCCCCCCGTGCCCTTCAGCACGATGGGCGCCGAGCCCACTCGCAGCGAACCGGAAGGAGGGGCGATGAACCGCGTTGTCCGCCCCGTCCCGGCCTGCCGCACGCGCCGCAGCTGTTCCGGCGCGCTCGCCTCCTGACCGTCCGGCACCCCCGGCCGGCCGCTCTGCGCCACCCCGCCCCACGGCCCCGCCGGGCCGCTCCGGCTGCCCCGGCACCGGCTGTCAGGGTGGGCGAAGGCCTCCCCTCTCATCACTCACCGTCACCATCTCCCCTGAAAGGGATCCGTCATGACCACTGCCCTGACCGAACTCCGCCTCACCCCCGCCGCCGGCCGCATCGGCGCGGTCGTCCACGACGTCCGCCTCGGCGGCGACCTGCCCGCCGAGACCGTGGTCGCCCTCGAGAACGCGCTGTACGAGCACAAGGTGCTGTTCTTCCGCGGCCAGCAGCACCTCGACGACGCCGGGCACGAGGCCTTCGCCCGCCTGCTCGGCCACCCGGTCGGCCACCCGACGGTGCCCAGCGCCGACGGCCGCTACGTCTTCGAGCTCGACGCGACCAAGGGCGTGCGCGCCAACAACTGGCACACCGACGTGACCTTCGTGCCCTCCTACCCCAAGGCGTCCATCCTGCGTTCGCTCGAACTGCCCCCGGCCGGCGGCAGCACCGTCTGGGCCAACACCGCCGCCGCCTACCAGGACCTGCCCGCACCGCTGAAGACCCTGGCCGAGAGCCTGCGGGCGGTGCACACCAACGACTACGACTACGCGGCCCGGCTGGCCCTGCGCCCGGAGCTCGCGGACGACGCCGAGATCGCCCGGCTGTTCCGCGACGTGTTCGTCTCCACCGCCTTCAAGACGGAGCACCCGGTGGTCCGGGTGCACCCGGTGACCGGCGAGAAGTCGCTGCTGCTCGGCGCCTTCGCGCAGCGGATCCAGGGCGTCTCCGGGGCCGACAGCCGGGCCCTGATCGACCTCTTCCAGCGCTACGTCGAGCGGCTGGAGAACACCGTCCGCTGGGACTGGCAGGTCGGCGACGTGGCGATCTGGGACAACCGCGCCACCCAGCACTACGCGGTCAACGACTACGGCGACGAGCCGCGCCTGGTCCGCCGGATCACCCTGGACGGGGACCTGCCGCAGGGCGTCGACGGCGTCCCGAGCCGCCTGCTGGAGCCGGCCGACCCGCCGCGGGTGGCCGGTCTGGTGCCCGCCGAGGAGCTCGAAGCCGCCAACTGACCGGAAGCCGGGGCCACCGCCATGTCCACCACCCTGCTCCCCCGCCCGGCCGCCCGCACCGGGGACGACCGCCGGGACGCCAACGCCGCCGCCGTGCTGCGGACGGTGCTCGACCACGGGCCGGTCGCCCGCAGCCGGGTCGCCGCCCTGACCGGGCTCAGCGCCTCGGCGGTGTCCCGGCAGGTGGTGGACCTGGTGCGGCTCGGTGTGCTGCGCGAGCGGCCGGAGCTGGCGGCCGCCCGCGCCGGCGGCGCACTCGGCCGGCCGCAGCTGCCGGTGGCCGTGGACACCGACCGGCTCGCCGTCGCCGGGTTGCACCTCGGCGTCCCGTACACCACCTTCGCCCTGCTCGACCTGCGCGGGCGGGTGCTGCACCGGCAGGAGATCTCCAACCGCGGCCGCACCGGGTTCGCCGTCCTGCGGCCGCTGCTGGAGCGGCTGCCCCGGCTGCTCACCGCGGTGCGCGGCGGCCGGACGGTGGTCGGCCTCGGGGCCGTCACGGGCGGCACCGTCGACCCGGAGCGCGGCCTGACGCTCCGGCACGGGCCCCTGGGCTGGACGGACCTGCCGCTCCGGGACCTGCTGGCGGACGCCACCGGCCTGCCCGTCCAGGTGGACAACCACGCCCGGGCGCTCACCCTGGCGGAGATCCTCTTCGGCCACCCGGCGGCCCGCCGGAGCATGGTCCACCTCTTCGTCGGCCACGTGGTGGACGCGGCGCTGGCCGTCGCCGGGACGGTCCACCTGGGCCCGCCCTCGGCCGCCGGCGACCTCGGCCACCTCCCGGTCGCCGGGCCGCCCGGGCGGCCCGTCCCCGGGGGGGACGCCCGCTGCCACTGCGGCCGCCCGGGCTGTCTCTCGACCGCCGCCTCGGACACCACCCTGTTCGAGGCCGCGGCCGCCGAGGGGATCACCCCCGGGCCGGACCGCGCCCGGCTGGTCGACGCCGTCCGGCGGGGCGATCCGCGGGCCGACCGGCTGGTCCGCGCCCGGGCCGGGACGATCGGCCGCGCCCTGGCCCTGCTCGCCGACGTGGTCAACCCCGACCTGCTGGTCCTCACCGAGACCTTCGCCGTCCTCGATCCCCGCTACCTCGACGTGGTCCGCGCCGAGTTCGCCCGCCATTCCCACCTGCACCGCAGCGCCGACCTGCTGATCGCCCAGACCCGCGGCGCCGACGCGCTCGCCGTGGCGGCCGGCGCCCCGGTGCTCGGCGAGCTGTACGCCCGCCCGTTCCGCACCCTGGCCGCCGCGCCCGCGCCCTGACCGTGCCGCGTCCGTCCGTCCGTCCGTCCGTCCGACCGCACCCGACCGCCCGCACCCGACCGCCCGCCCGCACGCCGCCCGCCCGTCTCCGAAGGACCGCCATGACCGCGTTCACCCGCCCCTCCGCTCCCGGCCTGTCCCGCCGCGCCCTGCTGCGCGGCGGCCTCGCCGGCGCCGGCCTGCTGACGCTGGCGGCCTGCCGCTCCGCCGCCGACACCGCGGCCTCCGCCGCGGGCGCTCCGAGCGGCCCGCGCCGCGGCGGCGTCCTGTCCGTGGCCACCGGCGTCGACTTCACCCCGAGCCTGCTCTTCGCGCAGAGCGCCAACACGCTCGTCCAGCGGCTCGTCTTCAACACCCTGACCAGGTACGACGACCAGCTCCGGCCGCAGCCCGAGCTGGCCACCTCCTGGCAGGTCGCGGCGGACGGCCTGAGCGTCACCCTGAAGCTGCGCGAGGACGTCACCTTCCACACCGGGCGCAGGTTCACCGCCGACGACGTGGTGTTCGCCGTCAGGAACCTGCAGGACCCCTCCCGGGCGGCCCAGTTGCGCTCCACCGCCGCCGCCGTCACCGACTTCCGCAAGAACGGCGACTTCGAGCTGACCCTGGTGCTCGCCCACCCGGTCAGCAACCTCTTCGACCTCTTCGAGTTCATGATCGTCCCGGACTCGGCCAGCGTCGCCGACGCCCTCGCCGGGAACAGGCTGATCGGCACCGGCCCGTTCACCCTCACCGACCGCAAGCCCGGCTCCTCGCTCACCCTCGCCCGCAACGAGAAGTACTGGAACCCCGGCCGCCCCTACCTCGACGGTGTGGAGATCCGGGTCGTCCCGCAGGCCGAGTCGCTGCTCTCCTCGCTCCGGACCGGCCAGACCCACCTCTCCTACGCCGTCCGCGGCAAGGACGTCGCCACGCTCAGGAACGACCCGCGGTTCCGGATCAGGCAGTACGACACCGGCTCCGGCGCCTACTACATCGGCGTCAACCTCACCGCCGAGCACGTCGGCGACAAGCGCGTCCGGCAGGCCATCGCCTGGGCCGTGGACCGCGAGCGCTTCGTCCAGCAGGCGCTCGGCGGGTACGGCACCGTCTCCTCGGTGCCGTGGCCCAAGTCCTCCCCCGCCTACAGCGAAGCCGGCGCCGCCCACTACCGCCACGACCCGGAGAAGGCGAAGGCGCTGCTCAGGGAGGCCGGCGCGGAGTCCCTCACCCTCCCGTTCGCGCACTCCAACGACCCGGGGTCGACCGCCGTCGCGCAGATCCTGCAGTACGACCTCCAGCAGGTCGGCATCGAGGTGGTGCTGCAGCCCACCGACTCGCCCACCATGCAGAAGCAGCTCATCGCGCAGAGCATGCCCGCGCTGTGGACGCTCAGCCACGGCTTCGCCCAGCTCCACCCCGCCACCCTCGCGGTGAGCGCCTACCCCTTCAACGAGGCCAAGAACAGCTCGCGGTTCAGCTCCCCCGCCTACACCGACGTGGTCCAGCGGGCGTGGAACCGCAGCGACAGCGAGAGCCCCGAGGCCAAGGCCCTCTACCAGCAGATCACCGACGTGCTGCTGGACGAGGAGTTCGTCATCGACCTGGCCATCGCCGGGCTGGTCGAGGTGGCCGGCGCCGGGGTGCAGGGCGTGACGCTCAACAAGTTCAGCTACCTCAACCTCGACGACGCCTACCTGACGGCCTGAGCGGGAGCCCCGACCCCCATGCGCACCTTCCTCCTCAAACGACTGCCCAGCGGGCTGCTCGTCCTCGTCCTCGCCTCCTTCCTGATCTTCCTCATCCTGCGGCTCATCCCCGGCGACCCCGCCACCGCCCTGGCCGGACCGGACGCCTCCCCGGCGACCCTCGCCGCCGTCCGCGACCGGCTCGGGCTCGACCAGCCGCTGCCCGGCCAGTACCTGCACTGGCTCGGCGGCGTGCTCGGCGGCGACCTCGGGCCGAGCTACGCGATCGGCGGCCAGGTCGCCGACCTGATCGGCAACGGCATCGCCGCCACCGTCCAGCTCACCCTCGGCGCCCTGCTCCTGGTCGTGCTGCTGGCCCTGCCGCTGGCGGTGGCCAGCGCGACCACCCGGCGCCGGCCGGTCGCCGCCGCCGTCCGGGCCCTCACCACCGCCGTGCTCGCCGTACCGCCCTTCGTCACCGGCGTCCTGCTGGTCCTGGTCCTCGCCGTCACGCTCGGGCTGCTCCCCGCCGGCGGGCACGAGTCCCTGCTGGACGCCCCCGACCTGGCCGTCCAGTACCTGGCCATGCCCGCGCTCTGCCTGGCCCTGCCCAGCGCCGCCGTCGTCGCCCGCCACCTCGAGGACGGCCTCCGGCGCGCCCTCGCCGAGGACTACGTCCGCACCGCGACCGCCCTCGGCGTCTCCCGGCGGCGGATCGTCTGGCAGCACGCGCTGCCCAACGCGCTGCCCTCCGCGGTCACCGTACTGGGCCTGCAGGTCGGCCAGCTCATCGCCGGCGCCGTGGTGGTGGAGCGGATCTTCGCCTGGCCGGGCCTCGGCCAGCTGATCGAACAGGGCGTGGTCCGCCGGGACTACCCCGTCGTGCAGGACCTGCTCCTGCTGGTCGTCGCCTGCTACGTCGCCGTCCAGCTGCTCACCGACCTCGCCTACACCTGGCTCGACCCCCGCGTCCGGTGGGAGTGACCCGATGACCATCACCGCCCCGGCCCTGCGCACCGCCCGTCCGCGCGGCCGCCACCGCCACCTGTCCGCCCTGCTGACCTGGCGCGGCCTCACCGGCCTGGCCCTGGTCGGCCTGACCGGCCTCGCCGGACTGCTCGCACCGCTGCTCACCGGCCTCGACCCGAACGCCCAGAGCGCCCTCGCCCTGGCCGGCCCGAGCACCCGGCACCCGTTCGGCACCGACGACCTGGGCCGCGACGTGCTCAGCCGGGTGCTGCACGGCGTCGGCACCGACCTGACGATCATCCTCACCGCCGTGCCGATCGGCGCCGCGCTGGGCTGCGCGGCCGCCCTGCTCGCCGCCACCTCCCGGTGGGCCGACCTCGCCGTCCAGCGCGGCTTCGACCTGCTGCTCGCCTTCCCCGGGCTGATCCTCGGCCTGGCCATCACCGCCGTCCTCGGCCCCGGGCGCTGGCCGGTCGTGATCGTCATCGCACTCGTCGAGATCCCGGGCTTCGGGCGGCAGTTGCGGGCCGGCATCCTGGTCCAGCGGGAGCGGGAGTACGCCCTGGCGGCCCGCGTCGGCGGCTCCTCCCGGGCCCGCGTGCTGCTGCGCCACGTCGTCCCCAACGCCGTGGACCCGCTGATCGTGCAGACCGCCCTCGCGCTCTCGCTGGGCGTGTTCATCGAGGGCGCGCTCAGCTTCCTCGGCCTGGGCGTCCGCCCGCCGGAGCCCACCCTCGGCAGCATCCTCAGCCAGTCCGTGGCCTACCTGTCGACCGACCCGACCTTCGCGGCGGCCCCGCTGGCCGCCACCACCGCCCTGGTGCTCGGCTTCACGCTGATCGCCGAGGCCCTGAACCGGGGGATCCGCCGATGAACACCGTCCTGCGGGTCGACGACCTCACCGTGGCCTTCGACGGCTCCACCGCCGTCGACGGCGTGGGCTTCGAGCTCGCGGCCGGGGACACGCTCGGGATCGTCGGCGAGTCCGGCTCCGGGAAGTCCACCACCGCGCTCGCCCTGCTGCGGATGCTGCCGCCCGGCGGCCGGATCACCGCCGGCTCCGTCGAGCTCGCCGGCCGGGACCTCGCCGCCCTCCCGGAGGAGGAGCTGCGCGCGGTGCGCGGCCGGCGGATCGCGATGATCTTCCAGGACCCGATGTCCTCGCTCAACCCCGTCCTCACCGTCGGCCGCCAGCTCGACGAGGCGCTGCGCGCCCACGGCAGCCGCCCCCGCGCCGAGCGGGCCTCCCGGGCAGCCGAGTTGCTCGACCTGGTCGGGATCCCGGACGCCGCCGGACGACTGCGCGACCACCCCCACCAGTTCTCCGGCGGGCAACGCCAGCGCATCATGATCGCGCTCGCCCTCGCCCACGACGCCGAGGTGCTGGTCGCCGACGAACCGACCACCGCCCTCGACCCGACCGTCCAGCGGCAGATCCTGCGACTGCTCACCCGGATCAACCGGGAGACCGGCACGGCCCTGGTGGTGATCAGCCACGACCTCGGGGTGATCGCCCACACCTGCCGCCGGCTGCTGGTGATGCGCGGCGGCCGGGTCGTCGAGCGGGGCGACACCGCGGACGTCCTCGGCACCCCCCGGCACCCCTACACCCGAGAGCTCCTCGCGGCCGTCCCCCGGCTGGACGAGCCCTCGGCGGCCGCCGCCAACAGCACGCCGGGGGCCACCCCGCTGCTCACCGTCAGCGGGCTGGGCAAGACCTACGGCCCACGACGGCGCAGCGTCACCGCCCTGCACGGCGTCGACCTCACCCTGCACCCCGGCGAGACCCTCGGGCTGGTCGGCGAGTCCGGCTCCGGCAAGTCCACCCTGGCCCGGGCCCTGGTGGGCGCGCACCAGCCGTCCGCGGGCCGGATCCGCTTCCGCGGCGAGGAGGCGGGCCACGCGCCGCACCGGGAGATCCAGATGGTCTTCCAGGACCCGTACTCCTCGCTCAACCCGCGGATGACCGTCGGACGGATCATCGCCGAGCCGCTGATCGCGCACCGCCTCGGCGACCGCGAACGGCGGGCCGCCCGGGTCGCCGAACTGCTCACCCAGGTCGGCCTGGACCCGTCGGCCGCCGACCGCCACCCCCGCGCCTTCTCCGGCGGCCAGCGCCAGCGCATCGGCATCGCCCGGGCGCTGGCCCCCGAGCCGAGCGTGCTGATCTGCGACGAGCCGGTCTCGGCGCTGGACGTCTCGGTCCAGGCCCAGGTGATCGAGCTGCTCGCCCGGCTGCAGCGCGAACTCGGCCTCGCCGTCCTCTTCATCGCCCACGACCTGGCCGTCGTCCGCCGGGTCAGCCACCGGATCGCCGTGATGCACCGGGGCCGGATCGTCGAGACCGGGCCGGCCGACCGCGTCGTCACCGCACCCGAACACCCCTACACCGCCGAACTCCTGGCCGCCGTGCCGGCCCTGGACGCCGCCCGACCCACCACCCGGAGCACCGCATGACCGCCACCCCGACCACCGAGCCGCCCACCGGCCCGCACGGCGCCGACCCGCACCGGCGCGACCCCTACGCCGGCTTCCCCGGCACCGTCGGCCGCACCTTCCGCGAGTCCACCCCGGCCTGGCCCCGGCGCGTCCGCCCCCGCGAGGGCGCCCCCAACATCGTCGTCGTCCTGATCGACGACATGGGGTACAGCGACATCGGCCCGTTCGGCGCCGAGATCCCCACCCCGACCCTCGACCGCCTGGCCGCCACCGGCGTCAGGCTCGCCAACTACCACACCATGCCGCTCTGCTCCCCCGCCCGGGCGGCGCTGCTCACCGGCCTCAACCCGCACCGGGTCGGCTACTCCTTCGTCGCCAACGCCGACCCGGGCTTCCCCGGCTACGGCATGGAGGTCGCCGGGGACATCCCCACCCTCGCCGAGCTGCTGCACGACGCCGGCTACGCCACCTACGCCGTCGGCAAGTGGCACCTGACCCGCGACTCCGCCTCCAACGCCGCCGACGACCGCGCCAACTGGCCCCTGCAGAAGGGGTTCGACCAGTACTACGGTGTCCTGGAGGGCCTCACCAGCCTCTTCCACCCCCACCAACTCGTCCGCGACAACAGCCCGTTGGACATCGACGAGTTCCCCGACGACTACTACTACACCGACGACATCACCGACCAGGCCGTCAAGATGGTCAAGTCGCTGCGCGCCCACGACGCCGACAAGCCGTTCTTCCTCTACCTCGCCCACAACGCCGTCCACGGCCCGCTCCAGGCCAAGCCCGCCGACCTCGAACGCCACCGCGGCCGCTACGACGGCGGCTGGGACGAGCTGCGCCGCAGCCGCTTCGCCCGCCAGCTCGCCGCCGGGCACTTCCCGCCCGGCACCGAACTGCCCGAGCGCAACTCCGAAGCCGGCCACGAGGTCGGCCCCTGGGACGAACTGACCTACGTCCAGAAGAAGTTGTACGCCCGCTACATGGAGGTCTACGCCGCGATGGTCGACAACGTCGACCAGAACCTCGGCCGCCTCACCGACACCCTCGAAGCCCTCGGCGAACTCGACGACACCATCATCGTCTTCACCTCCGACAACGGGGGCACCGGCGAGGGCGGCGCCGAGGGCACCCGCAGCTACTTCAGCCGCTTCGTCCACCACCCGGGCCTGCCCGAGGACTGGAACCCGGACGTCGAGCGCGAGATCTCCCTGATCGGCGGCCCGCAGAGCCTGGTGCACTACCCGCGCGGCTGGGGCATGGCCTCCAACACCCCGTTCCGCCTCTACAAGGGCCAGACCTACGCGGGCGGTGTCCGCGTCCCGTTCGTCCTCTCCTGGCCGGCCGGCCTGCCCCGCGCCGAGGGCGACACCGGAGTCCGCGCGCAGTACCAGTACGTCACGGACGTACTGCCGACCCTGCTCGAACTCGCCGGCGTGGAACGGCCCTCCCGGCGGTCGGAGCACCCCGTGCAGGAGCTGGACGGGATCGCCTTCGGCTCCGTCCTGCGCGACGGCGCGGCCCCCAGCACCCACCCCGAGCAGTACTGCGAGATGACCGGCAACCGCAGCTACTACCGCGACGGCTGGAAGCTCGTCACCCTGCACCGCTTCGGCGCGCCCTACGACGACGAGGAGTGGGCGCTGTACGACCTGCGCACCGACCCCACCGAGATCCACGACGTCGCAGCCGAACACCCCGACCTGGTCAAGGAGTTGTCCGCCGCCTGGGAGGCCTCCGCCTGGCGCGACGGAGTCTTCCCGCTCGCCGACGGCAGCGGCGCCCTCGCCCTGCGCGGCCCCGAGGACGAGCGCCTGCGACGCCCCGTCACCCTGCTGGCCGGCACCCCCGAGCTGGAGCGCTACCGCTCCTCCCGGCTGATCTCCTTCCGCTCCTTCGTCGTCGAGGTCGCCCTCGACCGGCACCGCGACGGCGACCAGGGCGTGCTGGTCTCGCACGGCGACCAGGGCGGCGGCTACAGCCTGTACGTCGAGGACGGCCGGCTGCGGTTCGCCTACAACCAGTACGGCGAGCTGCTGGAGGCCGACGCGGGGCCCGTGCCGGCCGGTACCCGGCTGGTCGTCGTCGAGGCGACGGCCGTCGCCGACCTCAAGTGGGAGTTCCGGCTGCTCGTCGACGGCGTCGAGGGCGGCCGGCTCGGCCCGGTCCACCAGCTGATCGGCATGGCGCCGTTCCAGGGCGTCAGCGTCGGCGTGGACCGCAAGTCCCCGGTGTCCTGGCCGGTGTACGAGCGGCACCGCTCGTTCCGCTACACCGGCGCCCTGCACTCCGTCACCTACCTGCCGGGCGAACCGGCCCCGTACGACCCGGAGACGGTCGCCCGGGCGCTGCGCGAGGCGGCGGCCGCCTTCGAGTGACGGCCGCGGCACCTCCGGGTGACGACGGCGGCCGCGGGCCCCGGGTGCCGACCCGGGGCCCGCTCCCCCTGCCCCAGGCCTCCCACCAGCCACAAGTGCCCCCTCCCGAACGGCCGCCACCCGCGTTAGGCTCGGTCGGCGCGGTGCCCGGCCGCGCGTTCGACCGAGGGGGAGAGAGTGATCGGGGACCTGCTGCCGGACACCGTGGTGACCGAAGTGGCCTACGACGACCCGCCGGAGGCCCGGCTGGAGCCCGAGGAGGCCGAGGCCGTCGCCCGGGCGGTGGAGAAGCGCCGCCGCGAGTTCACCACCGTCCGCCACTGCGCCCGGACCGCCCTCACCCGGCTCGGCGTCCCCTACCGTCCGCTGGTCCCCGGCCTGCGCGGGGCCCCGACCTGGCCGGACGGCGTGGTCGGCAGCCTCACCCACTGCGACGGCCTGCGCGCCGCGGCCGTCGCCCGTTCCGGCGACCTCCTCTCGATCGGCATCGACGCCGAGCCCGCACTGCCGCTGCCGGACGACGTCCTGGAGGCCGTCGCCCTGCCCTCCGAGCAGCGCCGGATCGCCGACCTGCTCGCCACCCACCCGGACACCCCGTGGGACCGCCTGCTGTTCAGCGCCAAGGAGTCGGTCTACAAGGCCTGGTTCCCGCTGACCGAGCTGTTCCTGGACTTCAACGAGGCCGAGCTGGCCCTCTCCCCCGACGGCACGTTCACCGCCCGGCTGCTCGTCCCGGGCCCGGTGGTCGGCGGCCGGCTCGTCCAGGGCTTCCACGGCCGCTGGGCCGTGCGCGACGGCCTGCTGGCCACGGCCATCGCGGTACCGGCCTGAGCGCCGCCGCCCGGCCCGCCTGAGCTCCGCCGCCCCGGCCCGCCCGGGGGCCGCCCCGGTCCGACCGGAGCGATCCCCGGAGGGCGGCATATCCTCGACCCCGTGACCGTGACCTATGTGATCGATGGCACCCGGATCGACACCCTGGACGACTTCTGGGACGTCGTCGGCGAGACCATCGGCGCCGACGGCTACTTCGGCCGCAACCTCGACGCCTTCGCCGACTGCCTGCGGGGCGGCTACGGCACCCCCGAGGACGGCGACTACGTGATCGAGTGGCGCGACCACGAGACCTCCCGGCGCCACCTCGGCCACCCGGAGACGGTCCGTCAGCTGGAGCTGCGGCTCGGCCGCTGCCACCCCGCCAACCGCGAGCACGTGCGCGCCGAGCTCGCCGCCGCCCGGGCCGGGCGGGGGCCGACGGTCTTCGACTGGCTGGTACGGATCATCGAGGAGGAGCACCCGGGGGGCCTGCGCCTGCGCTGAGGCCGGCCCGGTCGGAGCGCGGCCGGCGCGAGGGCGGCCGTTCCGAGGGCGGCCGTTCCGAGGGCGGCCGGCGCGCCGCCCGGCCCGGGGCGGGCCCTGGTCCACCCGGGTGACGCCCGCCCGCGCCGGGGCGCCCGGCCCTCACCCGAGGACGTCGGAGAGCCGGACGAACCGCCGCCCCGCCGCCAGCAGGCCCGGCACCGCCGCCGCCACGCCGGGGGCGGTGCCGCCGCCCGGGTGGTTCAGGTGCCCGATCACGATGGACCCCGGCGGGGCGGCGGCGACCTCCTGCCGGACCTGGGCGGCGCCGAGCGTCGCCCCGCCGTCCCCGTTCACGGTGAACCCCGCGACCCGTTCGCCCAGGTCGGCGACGATCCGGGTGGCGACGTCGTCGTAGTGCGCGGTGCCGGAGCGGAAGAACCGCACCGGGTGGCCGAGCAGCCCGGCCAGCTTCTGCGCGTTGCCCGCCACCTCGTCGTGCACCGCGCCGACGCCGTCGGTGCCGGCGATGCCGTAGGCGGAGCGACCGGTGACGGAGAGCGGCCGGTGAGCGGTCCCGTGGTTGCCGATCTCGAACAGCGGGTCCCCGGCGAGCTGCTCGAACACGTCCGGGTTGGCGTCGATCCAGCGGGCGTTCAGGAACAGGGTCGCCGGGACGGCGTTCGCGCGCAGGAAGTCGATCAGGTCGGCGTCGTAGCCGTTCCCGCCGGGGCCTCCGCAGGCGTCGAAGGTGAGCGCCGTCGCGCGCTCTCCGTCGGGCAGTTCGGTGATCACCCCGGAGACCTCCAGCCCCCATTCCGTGGGGGCGGTGCCGCCGTAGCGCTCCACCAGTTCCGCCCTGGTCGGCAGCCGGTCCGCGGTGGGCGGGGTGGCCGACGGGGTGGCCGGCCCCGCCTCGGTGGCGGACGGGGCCGCGGACGGTATCGCGGTCCGGACGCCGGAGGCCGCTCCGGTCGCGGCGGAGGCCTGCTCGACCGCGGCGGCCGTCCCGGCCGCTCCCGTCACCGGTGCCGGGGCCGTCGCGGCGGGTCCGCCCCGCCCGGCGGCCGCGCACCCGGTCAGCGCGCTCCCGGCCATCGCTATCAGCAGTGTCCGTCGGTTCAGTGTCACACCCGCCTCCTCCACGCGATCCGATGTCAGGGCGATCCGGCGTCAGACCGGTCCGACTCCGCGACGGTCCGGCTCCGCGACGGTCCGCTCCCGCTCCGGCCCGTCGGACGCGACGCGACGCGGCACGGTGCAGGGCCGTGCGGCAGGACGCAGCCCGCACCGCGAGGCTGACACCGCCTTCACCCATGAATATGAACCGACGATTCATCACGCCCCGCAACTCGCTGCCCCGCCCCCGGCCCCTCCTTCACCGACCCGCCCCACCCCCGCGGGCCCCGGCTCACCCCCGGTTCACCGCCCCGGGTAGGAACGCCGGCGGACCCGATCCCCAGCCCGGAGGCCACCCATGCCCACCGACCCAGGCTCCCCCCGCCCCGCCCGCCGCGACCTGCTGCGCACCGGCCTCGCCACCGGTGCCACCACCGCACTCGGCCTCGCCGCGGGCGGCGGCCGGGCCGCCGCCGCGCCGGGCGCCGCCACCCCCGCCGACCGCACCATCGTGCTCACCGGCCATCTCCCCACCGGCGCGCCCGACTTCGTGCACCTCCCGGTCGAAGTCCCGGACGGCGTGCGCGAGCTGGCCGTCTCCTACGGCTACGACAAGCCGACCGTCCCGGCCGGCACCCCCGGGAACTCCTGCGACATCGGCGTCTTCGACGAGCGCGGCACCGGCCTCGGCGGCCCCGGCTTCCGCGGCTGGTCGGGTGGCTTCCGCACCGAGTTCGGCATCGCCCGCGACACCGCCACCCCCGGCTACCTCCCCGGCCCGATCAACCCGGGCACCTGGCACATCGTCCTCGGCCCCTACCAGATCGCCCCGCAGGGGCTCGACTACCGCGTCCAGGTCACCCTCCGGTTCGGCGCCCCCGGGCCGGAGTTCACCCCGCACTACCCGCCCGAGCGGGCCCGCGGCCGCGGCCGGGCCTGGTACCGGGGGGACTGCCACCTGCACACCGTGCACTCCGACGGGCGACGCCTGCCGGAGGAGGTCGCGGCCGGCGCCCGCGCCGCCGGCCTCGACTTCATCGTCTCCACCGACCACAACACCAGTTCCTCGCACGCCGCCTGGGGCCCGCTGGCCGGTCCGGACCTGCTGATCCTGCCGGGCGAGGAGGTCACCACCCGCAACGGCCACTGGCTGGCCCTCGGCCTGGAGGCCGGCCAGTTCGTCGACTGGCGCTACCGCTCCCGCGACGAGGAGTACCCGCGCTTCGTCCGCCAGGTGCACCGCTCCGGCGGCCTGGTCGTCCCCGCGCACCCGTACTGCCCGTACGTCGCCTGCCAGTGGAAGTTCGGCTACGAGCAGGCCGACGCCGTCGAGGTCTGGAACGGGCCGTGGACCTACGACGACGAGTCCGCGGTCGACACCTGGGACGCCGGGCTCGCCGTCGCCCTGCGCGAGGGCCGCTCCTGGCTGCCCGCGATGGGCAACAGCGACGCGCACAGCGCCCCGCAGGTGATCGGCTCCCCGCACACCGTGGTGCTGGCCGAGGACCTCACCCGCGACGCCGTCCTCGACGGGATCCGCGCCGGACGCAGCTGGCTGGCCGAGTCCTCCGCGGTGCGGCTGGAGTTCACCGTCACCGGGCACGGCCGCCGGGCCGGCATCGGCGAGGAGCTGACCGTCCCGGCCGACGCCCCGCTGGACGTGCGGCTCACCGTCTCCGGCGTCCCCGGCGGGACGGTCCGGCTGCTCACCGACGAGGGCCAGCTGCACCAGGAGTCGCTGCCCGCCGACGGCGCCGGCACGGTGGTCTGGCGCACCACCGCCTCGCTCGCCGCCTACGTCCGCGCCGAGGTGCGCCACCCGCGGCCCGACGGGACGCCCGGTCGGGGCAACGCGATGGGACCGGACCTCCCCTGGGGCCCGATGGCCGCCCTCACCAACCCGGTCGTGCTGCGCGCCGAGGAGTGAGCCGGAGCGGCCCGGACGGCTCCGGGCCGGGCCGTGCGGCGGGCCCGGCCGCCCCGGGGAACCGGTCCGGCCAGGAGGGGGGACGACTCGGGGCACCGGCGTGGACTAGGTTGATCCCCGAAAGCATCAGTCGTAGGGACGAGGCGGTCGGCTGTCCGCATCCGGGTCCGACCGGCCCTTTCGCACTCCGACCGCCTCGCCCCGGCTACCCGTCCGTCCCCGGCCCGCGAAGGGATCAGCAGCTGTGAACCGTACGACCGTAGGTGGGCCGGAGCTCGGGGGCGGCCGGGGTGCCGGGGGCGTCCTCGTCCTCGTCGACCCGTCCGGGGCCGGGAGGAGCGCGGTCGCGGGGCTGCTCGCGGCCGAGCTGCGACCGAGCGTCCACCTGCGCGCGCACGACTTCGTGCGGGTCATCCGCAACGGTCAGCTGCCGCCCCACCTGCCGGAGGCCGGGCGGCAGAACGCCACCGCCCTCGCCGCGGCCGCCCAGGCCGCCTTCGCGTACGCCACCGGCGGGTACCAGGTCGTCGTCGAGTGCCCGGCCGTCCCGCCCGCCCTCGACACCTTCCGCCGCGAGAGCCGCACCACCGGCGCCGCCCTCCACTACGTCGTCCTGCGCTCCGGTGCCGCCGCCGACGATCCGCAGGCCCCGGACGCACGGGAGGCCCGGGACGCCCACGTGCTGGACACCGCCGGGCTCACCCCCGAGACCACCGCCAAGTCCGTGCTGGACGCGCTGACCCACCGCACCCACCTGCTCGGCTGGTAGCCCGCCCCGCCGCCCCGGGCGCTACGCGCCGACCGTGCCGTCGATGGCCTCGCGCAGGAAGTCGGCGTGGCCGTTGTGCCGGGCGTACTCGTGGATCAGGTGCAGCATCACCAGGCGCAGCGAGACCTCCGCCTGCCAGCGCGGCTGGTAGCCGGTGACGTCCAGCGAGGCGGCGGCGCGCTCGATCCGGCGGGAGTGCTCGACCTCGTCCTGCCAGGCGGCGAAGGCCTCGGCCCGGGTGGCTCCGGAGGCGTCGTAGGCCACCTGGTAGTCACCGTCCGGGGACCAGACCAGCGGGACGTCCTCGGCGTCGATGACCCGACGGAACCAGGTGCGCTCCACCTCCGCCATGTGCCGCACCAGCCCGAGCAGGGTCAGCGTGGACGGCGGGCTGGAGCGCCGGCGCAGCTGCTCGTCCGTCAGCCCCTCGCACTTCATCGCGAGCGTCGCCCGGTGGAAGTCCAGGAAGGCCCGCAGCATCTCGCGCTCGCCGCCGGTCAGCGGCGGGGCGGGGCGTTCGTCGGTGTTCACGGTGTCGGCTCTCCCTGCTCCGCGCCCGGCCCCCGCGGGCCGGGCTCCCCGGCCCGGACGACCGCCGGACCCTCGGGCCTGTCGCCGCCCCGCAGACGCGGGTTCGAGGACGGGCCCCAGCGGACTGTAGCGAAACGGCCACCGCGCCCCCACCGGTTTTCCCTCCGGCAGCACCGCGCCCCGGAACTCCACTCCGCTCACTCACCGTGTTCACGATCTCACCGGTTTGGGTACGTACCTCGGCGCGCCCGAGGGCCGGGCGCGGCGACCAGGCGAGCAGCAGGAGACCGGACGACCCATGGACCAGAACCGCATCCCCCCGACCGTCCGCCGGACGTACGGCGCGGACGACCTCAGCACCGCCCCGTCATTCGGCGGCGGCTTCATCAACTTCGGCTACTGGCAGGGCATGGACCTCACCGCCCCGACCCCCGAGGACCGGGTGCACAGCCAGGAGCAGCTGTACCGCCGGGTGCTGCGGGAGTTCCCCGAGCCGCGCGAGCACCGGCGGCTGGCCGAGGTCGGCTGCGGCCGCGGCCTCGGCGCCGCCCTCGCGCTGCGCGAGTTCCGTTTCGCCACCGTCACCGGGGTCGACATCCACCCCGACCAGGTCGAACGCGCCCGCGCCGTCAACGCCAAGGCCCTCGCCACCTACCCCGACCGCCTCGCCTACACCCTCGGCCCGGCCGACGACCTCCCCTTCGCCGACGGCTCCCTGGACGGCGTCTACTCCGTCGAGGCCGCCCAGCACTTCCGCGAGCTCACCGGCTTCGCCCACGAGGCCGCCCGGGTGCTGCGCCCCGGCGGCCGCCTGGTCGTCACCACCTTCTTCACCGCCGACGGGCCCGACGTCGCGGAACGCCTCAGCATCCTGCTCGGCAGCTTCGCCGACGGCCTCGACGTCCCCCACCCGCTCTCGGCCTTCACCGCCGACCTCGGCAAGGCCGGCTTCGGCGACGTGACCGCCACGTCCATCGGCGCCGACGTCTGGCCCGGCCTCGACCGCTACCTCGCCGACACCGTCCCGCCCGGCCACTGGAGCCGCAACTTCCACCACGCCTGGCGCACCGGCCTGCTCGACTACCACGTCGTCACCGCCGATCTCGCCTGAGCCCGGGTGGGGTCGGGTCGGCTCCCCCTTCGCCCCCGGAACGCCACAGGCCGTCCCCACCTCACGGTGGGAACGGCCTGTGACCTTCGAGAACGCCGGTTCGGACGGCGCGGGCCCGGGCCGGGCCCGGGCCCGCGCCCCGCCCCCGGCCGGGGGCGGTGGTCCTACAGCGGGCGGATGTTCTCGGCCTGCGGGCCCTTCTGGCCCTGCGTGACGTCGAACTCGACCTTCTGGCCCTCGAGCAGCTCACGGAAGCCGCTGGCGTTGATGTTCGAGTAGTGGGCGAAGACGTCGGGGCCGCCACCCTCCTGCTCGATGAAGCCGAAGCCCTTTTCCGCGTTGAACCACTTCACGGTACCGGTGGCCATGGGAGATCTCCTTCGAGAGACTTTTCGAAGCCTGCACGGTGCAGACTTTCGCGTCGCCGCGATGAGAACCCACCGGGAAAGATCCGGAAAAACAGAAAATGCGCCCGCAGCGATCAGCAGGCGCACACAAAGTCCATGGGAACCACAACTGCAACTACCTCGACTGTAGCAGGATCCGGTCCTGACCGGCGGAAAATCCGGGGGAATTTTCCGGCCCGGCCACCGGATGGCGGTACCTCCGGCCCCGCCGCACCCGGAACGCCCTTGGTCCGGGAGGAACTTGCCGCCACGCCCCGTCACGCCGCCCGGTCCGGAATCTTTCTCCGGGCTGCCACCCCGCCCCCCGACCGGAGGATTCCCCGCGGCGGGAAATCCGCTGCTCCCCACCGGCCCGGCGGGCGGGTTTTCGGAGCATACTGGCCACGATGAGTAAAACACCGGCAGTCCGACGCCCCCTTCCCACCAGCCCTTTCAAAGCCAAGCCCGACAAACCGCCCAAGCACTTCGCGGTGGGTGACCGCGTCACCCACGACAGGTACGGTCTCGGCCGCGTCATCGAGGTGGAGGACGGAGCCAGCGCCGCGGTGCTGGTCGACTTCGGCTCGCGACAGGAGCGGATAACGCCGCCGTACGCGGCGATGTTCGTCCTCTGACCGGCGCTTCGACGACGGCACCGACCCCTCCCCGGGAGTCGGTGAACCGAAGCGCGGGGCAGCGCCGTTGGAGTCAGTGGTGGGCGGTCGGCGTGTTGTGGGGCACGCCGCCGCACACCACGGGCACTCCGCGCACCGCACCGACGCCGCACACCGCGAGCACTCTGCGCAGCAGGACGGCGGCACGGCCCGGGCCACGGGCCCGGCCGCCGACGAGGAAGCCCCCACCGGAGCACGGTACCGCCGTGCTCCGGTGGGGGCTTCCTCGTTCCCCGGACGCCCCGGACCGCCCCGGCGGGCCCACCCGGCCCGCCCTCGACGGCGGGCGGGCGGTGCGCCACACTCTCCCCAGCAGCACCCGCGCTCCCAACGCACCGGTACGACGTCGCGACCCACCGCCACAACGGAGAGCCACACGGTGACCACTCGTCAACTGCTGGAGATCCCCTTCTCGTCCGGCCGGTCCGGGGCCGGCCCGGCCACCTGGGGGCAACGCGCCATCTGGGACGCCGTGAGCCGGCTGCCCGCAGCCGACGCACCGCGGTACAACATCGGCACGGCGGCGCCGATCGACCCGGGGCTGCCGCTCCCCGTCGTGCTGGGCGGCCTGGAGCAGCTGCTGCACCTGCACGACTCCCTGCACACCAGGCTGCTGCCGGACGGCGCCGGCGGTCTGCGCCAGGTCGTCGACCCGGACGGACGGCTGGCGGTGGAGGTCCGCACCTGCCCGGGCAGCACCGGCCCGGGCAGCACCGGCGTGGCGGAGGCCGGCGCGCGGCTGCACGAGGAGCTGTCCGCCCGACCGTTCGACACCGCCGAGCAGTGGCCGCTCCGGGTCGGCGTGGTGGAGGCCGACGGGCTGGCCCGCTACGTCAGCCTGGTGCTCTCGCACACGGCGGTCGACGGCTCCGGGATGAACCGCCTGGTGGCGGACCTCACCGCGCTCTGCCTCGGCAGCTCACCGGCGGACCTGGCCGAGCTGCGCGAGCCTGCCCGGCAGCCACTGGAGGAGGCGGCGTTCCAGGACTCCGAACGCGGCCGGAAGCGCGACGCGGGAGCCCGCAAGCAGTTCCTGCGCAAGCTGCGCCTGGGCCCGGCCCGGCTGTTCCCGCCGCCCGCCCCGCCGGCACCGGACGCCCCCGCCGCGCCGTTCCCGAACGCCGTCCTGCGCTCCCCCGCCCTCCCCGCGGCGGTGGAGCGGGTGGCCGCCGCGCACCGGGTGAGCTCCTCCTCGGTGCTGCTGGCGGCGACGGCCGCGATGACGGCCCGGCTGTCCGGCACGCCGGAGGCGGTGCTCAACGTCGTGGTGAACAACCGCTTCCTGCCCGAGCTGACCAACGCGGTGAGCGTCGTCGCGGGCGACGGCCTGTTCCACCTCCCGGACGCCACGGCCGAGTTCGGCGACGTCGTCCGGCGCACCCACGCCGCCGCGATCGGTTCCTACCGGCACGCCTACTACGACAAGCTCCGGTTGAGCACCGAGATCGAGCGGCTCGCCGCCGAGGGCGTTCCGCTGGCCGACCGGTCGTGCGTCTTCAACGACACCCGCGAGCTGGTCCCGGCGGCACCGGAGCCCGACGGGGGCCCTCGGCAGGAGACCACCCTCAGCTGGCCGGTGGAGTTCGAGCCTCGCCCCGGCCTGACCTACGCCCTGGACGCGCTGCAGTCCCCCGAGGCCCTGAGCCTGGCCATGACCGCCGACCCGGCGGTGCTCCCGCGCCCGGCGATGGAGCGCTTCCTCTACGGGATCGAGGAGTTGATCCTCACCGAGGCCCACACCATCGGGGCTGACCACTCCGGGCCGGAACCGCAGGCCTGACCGTCCGGCCCCGCAAGTGCAGCAGCGGGCGCGGTGGTTGACCCCCCTCGTGTTCAACCACCGCACCCCGCAGTCGAATCACGGCAGCGCCGCCCGTCCCGACCGTAGGCTGAGCCCATGCGGATCCTCATTCTCGGCGGCACCTCCTTCGTCGGCCGCGCGATCGCGGACGACGCCCTGCGCAGCGGTGCCGAGGTCACCCTGTTCACCCGGGGCCGGACCAACCCCGGCCTCTTCCCGGACGCCGTCCACCTGATCGGCGACCGCGACACCGGCGACTACGACGCCCTGCGCGGCGGTTCCTGGGACGCCGTCGTGGACGTCACCGGCTACCGCCCGCACCAGGTCGACCAGGCGATGGACGCACTCGGCGACCGGGTCGGCCGCTACCTCTTCGTCTCCAGCCATTCGGTCTACGAGCAGGAGGGCCTCGCCCCCGGCTCGGACGAGTCCGCCCCGCTCCGGGCGCCGCTGCGCGAGGCGGCGCAGCTGACCGACGCGACGTACGGCCGGCTCAAGGTGGCCTGCGAGGACGACGTGAGGGCCCGCTACGGCGACCGGGCGACGATCGTACGGCCCGGAAAGGTGGCGGGCCCGCACGACGACCAGCGCGGGCTCACCTACTGGGCCCGCCGGGCCGCCCAGGGCGGGCGGATCGCGCTGCCGGGGCGCCCGGAGCAGCCCGTCCAGCTGGTCGACGTGCGCGATCTGGCCCGGCTGGTGGTCCGGCTGGTCCGGGACGACCGGGCGGGCGCCTTCCACGCCGTCGGTCCGGCCGAGCCGACCACCCTGGGCGCCCTGATCGCCACCTGCGCCGAGGCGGCGGGCACCGAGGCGGAGGTCGTCCCGGTACCGCCGGAGAGCTCACCGCAGATGTTCTTCCCGCTGGTGCGGCCGGAGCCGACCTGGACCGGCCAGCAGCGCAGCGCGGCCCGGGCGCGCGCGGCCGGCCTCCCGGCGACCCCGCTCGCGGTGACGGCCGCCGACGTCCTCGCCTGGGACCGGGAGCGCGGCGAGCCGCCGCTCGGCCACGGCTTCACCCCCGAGCAGGAGGCCCTCGCCCTGGCGAGCGTCGCGCGGTCCCGGTGATCCGGTCCCGGTGCCGCGGTCCCGGTGAAGGGGCGCTCACCCGGCCGGGCGCCGACCCGGCCGGATCCGCGCCGGGCGTGCCTCAGGCCTGGCCCGGTCCGCCGCCGGCCGACAGGGACTCCTCCTCCTCGGCCGGGGCCTCGGCCTGCACGCCCGGACGCAGACCGACCATCGCCACCACCGCGGCGGCGGCCATGAAGGCCGCCATCCAGTAGAGGACCGTCTGGGTGGCGTGGGCGAAGTCGACCCGGAAGAAGTCCGGGATCGCCGAGGTGCTCCCGCCACCGCTCTGGGCCTGGACCTGGGAGAGGTGCGCGGCCGTGGACTCCGCCTGGTCCTGCGGCAGGCCCTGGGCGACCAGGGAGTCGGTCAGCCCGGACCGCAGGTCAGTGACCAGGACGGTGCCCAGCACGGCCAGGCCCAGGCTCGCGGCGTAGTTGCGGACGGTCTGGGTGATGCCGGTCGCCTCGCCGTAGGACAGCCGGGAGGCGCGGTTGACGGCGTCCGTACTGGCCGGGCTGAGCATGAAGCCCATGCCGGCGCCGGCCAGCACGATGTCCCACTGCTGCTCGCTGAAGCTCAGCGTGGTGGCGTCGCCCGCCCACAGGTAGAACCCGACGGCGGCCAGCACGCACCCGAGCACCACCGGCCGCTTCGCGCCGCCCCGGTCGAGCATCCGGCCGCCGAGCTGCGAGGCGATCACGAACCCGATGAAGAAGTAGAGCAGGAAGACGCCGGCCTCGGAGGAGGAGTCGCCGAGCGCGATCTGCGCGTACTCGCTGGAGAAGAAGAACACCGGGACGAACGCCAGCATCGAGATGCCGAGCACCACGTTCTGCACGGAGAACGCGCGGATGCGGAAGATGTCCACCTGGATCAGCGGCGAGGCCGTGCGCTTCTCGACGACCGCGAAGACGACCAGCAGCAGCACCCCCGCCGCGATGCAGAGCCCGATCGCCGGGTTGGACCAGCCCCAGACCTGCGACTGCTGGAACCCGAAGACGCTCAGCCCGACGCCGCCGGCGATCAGGACCAGGCCCCGGTAGTCCATGGTCGCGGGCCGGCTCTGCGTCACCGGCTTGGAGATCGCGATCAGCACCAGCGCGATCGCGGCCACCGGCAGGTTCACCCAGAAGATGGCCCGCCAGGTCCATTCGGTCAGGTACCCGCCGAGGACCGGGCCGATCGCGGTCAGACCGCCCGCGATGCCGAAGAACAGGGCCAGGGCCCGCCCCCGCTCGCGGAGGGCGAAGTTCTGCACGACGATCGCCAGCGCCGCCGGGAACATGATGGCGCCGCCGACGCCCTGGACGGCGCGGAAGGCGATCAGCCAGGCCTCGGCCAGGCTCCCGGTGGGGGTGAAGCCGCAGCAGGCCGAGGCGCCGGCGAAGACCAGCACGCCGAGCACCACCATCGTGCGGTGCCCGACGGTGTCGGCGAGCCGCCCGCCGAAGGCGAAGAACGCCGCCAGCGTGAGCAGGTAGGCGTTGACCACCCACTGCACGCCCGTGCTGGTGAGGTCCAGCTCGTGCTGGATGTTCGGTACGGCGATCGACACGATGGTCTGGTCGATGAAGGTCATCGAGACGGCGAAGATCATCGCCGCCAGCACCAGGTAGCGCGGGGATCCGCCGGCGGGAGCAGTGCTCACGGTTCGCTCTTCCCTCCGGGGTGCGTCCGCGCGTCGACTGCCGGCGGATCACCTGTGGGACGGGCCCGTACCCCGGCGGGGCGGACCCGGCTGCTGCCGTTGGTTCGGCGGATCTCATGCTAGGGCCGGGCCCGGCGGGCCGCCCGACGGAGCGGTGCGGACGGGTCACCCGGCGCGGGGCCCCGCGCCGGGTGGCCGGGCGACCCGGACCCGGACCTCCGTCAGTGCCCGTCGTCGTGCACCGAGTTGGTCTCCTGGATCTTCTTCCAGGACTTGGGCTCCACCGGCACCGCGCCGCCGGACTGCCCGTCGGCCCGCCCCGCGCCCGCACCCGGCGCGGGCGAGGCCTTCGCCGGCGCCCCCGCGGGCACCGGTCCGAGGGCCGGCTTGGCGGCGGTGAACAGCCAGGTGTTCAGGAGGTCGCCGAGCTTCTTCCCGGAGACCTTCTCCGCGTACGCCCGGAAGTCCGCGATGGTGGCGTTGCCGTAGCGCCGCTCGGTGGGCCAGCCCTTGAGGATCCGGAAGAACGCGTCGTCCCCGACGGTGTTGCGCAGCGCCTGGACGGCCACCGCACCGCGGTCGTAGACGGCGCCGTCGAACTGGTTGTCCGGGCCCGGGTCACCCGGCTTGACGGTCCAGAACCTGTCGTCGGCCGGGTGCGAGGCGTAGACGTAGTCGGCGAGCTCCTGCGCGGTGCCCTCGTTCTCGTGCTCGGACCAGAGGAACTGCGCGTACCGGGCGAAGCCCTCGTTCAGCCAGATGTCGCTCCAGCCCGAGAGCGAGACGCTGTCGCCGTACCACTGGTGGGCCAGCTCGTGGACGACCACCGAGGTGTTGGAGCCCTTCGCGAACTGCCGGGGGCTGTAGTAGACGCGGGTCTGGGTCTCCAGGGCGAAGCCGGTCCTGGTGTTGGGCACGTAGCCGCCGACGGAGCTGAACGGGTAATCGCCGAAGTAGCCGCTCAGCCAGTCAACGAGTTCCCCGGTGCGCTCGACACTGGCCCGGGCGGCGTCCGCGTTGTCGCCGAGGTCCTTGCTGTAGGCGTTGTAGACGGGCAGCCCGCCCGGGGTCGTGTCGGTGGTGACGTCGAACTTCCCGACCGCGAGGGTGGCCAGGTACGTCGCCTGGGGCTTGTTCTCGCGCCAGCTGAAGCGGGTCCACCCGGCCTGCGAGCTCTTCCCGGCGAGGACGCCGTTGCTGATCACCTCGTTGCCGTCCGGCACCAGGACGGAGACGTCGAAGGTGGCCTTGTCGCTCGGGTGGTCGTTGCTGGGGAACCACCACCAGGCCGATTCGGGCTCCCCGGCCGCGACGGCACCGTCGGGCGTGCGCTGCCAGGCGGTGAAGCCGTACTTCTTCACGGTGGACGGGACGCCCTTGTAGCGGACGACCACGGTGGCCTGGGCGCCCTTGGCGAGCGGCCGGGCGGGCGTGACCTCCAGCTCCTGCTCCCCGCTGGTGGCGAAGGCGGCGGGCCGCCCGTTGACGCGGACCTCCTGGACGTCCAGCGCGAAGTCCAGGTTGAAGCGGGAGAGGTTGTCGGTGGCCGTGGCGAGGATGGTGGTGGTGCCCTCCAGCTCGTCGGTGGCGGGCTGGTACTTCAGCCGGATGTCGTAGTGCGAGATGCGGTAGCCGCCGTTGCCGTAGGTCGGGTAGTAGGCGTCGCCGGCCCCGGCCGCGCCGGGTTTGAAGTCGGCGGCCGAGGCGGGGACGGTCAGGAGCAGGCTCAGGGCGCCGGCGGCGGCGGAGACGATCAGCCTCTTGCGCACGTGGTCCTCCAGGATCACTGGGACGAAGGGTCGGATCGATCCTTGTCCCGGTGCGCCCCGCTCCACTCCCGGATTGTGAGATGTTCATGATAAGAAACAGGCCGAAATCACGCCGCCGCGCCCCGGACACCCGCCTCAACACTCCCGGGGGCCGCACCGGCCCCACGCGCCGCTCCCCGCAGGGCCCTCACCCCCCGAGCGCCACCGGCGCCCGCACCAGCGAGCCGTACTCCGTCCACGAGCCGTCGTAGTTCTTCACGTGCTCGTACCCGAGCAGCTCGGTCAGCGCGAACCAGGTGTGCGCGGAGCGCTCCCCGATCCGGCAGTAGGCGATCACCTCGCGCTCCGGCTCCACCCCGTTGGCCGCGTACAGCGCCCGCAGCTCCTCCGCCGAGCGGAACGACCCGTCGTCGTTGGCCGTCTGCGACCAGGGGACGTTGACCGCGCCCGGGATGTGCCCCGGCACCTGCGCCTGCTCCTGCGGCAGGTGGGGCGGGGCGATCAGCTCGCCCCGGAACTCGGCGGGCGAGCGGACGTCGACCAGCACCGCGTCCGAGCCGGGCTTGGCGAACACCTCGGCCTTGCCGAGCACCTCGTCGCGCAGCGCGCGCAGCTCCGGCCGCTCCGGCCCGGCCAGCCGGTAGGAGGTGTGCTGGTAGTCCATCACCTCCCGGGTGAGCCCCCGCCCCTCCAGCTCCCACTTCTTGCGCCCGCCGTCCAGCAGCCGCACCGGGCCGAAGCCGCGCAGCCGCAGCAGCCAGTAGGCGTAGGCGGCGAACCAGTTGTTGTTGCCGCCGTAGAGCACCACGGCGGTGTCGTCCTCCACCCCGGCCGCCCGCAGCAGGTGCTGGACGCCCTCCCGGTCGACGTAGTCGCGGCCGACCCGGCTGTGCAGGTCGGTGGTCCAGTTCCAGCCGACCGCGCCGGGGATGTGGGACCGGTCGTAGGCGGTGCTGTCCTCGTCCACCTCGACGACCCGGACCGTCCCGTCGTCCAGGTGGTCGGCCAGCCACTCGGTGCGGACCAGCGTCTCGGGGTGCGCGTAGCCGTTGCCGGTCATCCGGGGGCCTCCTTCGCTCTGCCCGGGGCCGCCGGGCGGAGCGCCCGGGACCGCACTGCACCGGGCCCGCGGGCGCGCACGCACCGGTGCACCGCGGACGGACCGGCCACTATCGAACGTACGTCGGACGCTGCGCCCGGGCCACCCCTGGCGGGCCCGCGACCAGGAACGCCGGACGGCCCGGGACCGGCCACTGCCGGTCACCGGGCCGTCCCGCGGGTCGGCGGGTTCCGTCCGCCTCAGGAGAAGACCACAGAGCGGAGCTTCAGCCGGTTGCCGAGGATCTTGCCCGGGTTCATCACGTAGAAGGTGTCGCCGCTGCAGTCGAAGTCGAGGAAGACCGTCGCCGTGGAGGCGGTGAGGTTCTTCGGGGCGAAGGCCGGGTCGTTCTCCGTCGCCCCGAACAGGTTGAGGCACTTGCCGCTCTCCGGGTCGGCGAGGCCGGCCGGGACCCCCGGGCCGACGCTGTAGAGGAAGTCGCCGATGGCCGCGTTGGCGGAGGTGGGGATGGCGAGGACGAGGGTGGCGGCGCTGGCGAGGGCCAGAACGGCGTTGCGAAGACGCATGAGTGAGGGCCTTTCAGGTGGTACCCCGTGGTACCGGTTCATTGGTGCGAGATCACCCTAGAGGCCGAAAATCCGCAGAAACGGTTCACCTAATGCACCCTTTCGGGTGGTTTACGCAGGAAAGCCGCGACCTTCCCACTCACCCGCACTCCACCGTCAGTTCGGCGGCGCCGTGAAGTAGTACCCCGAGTCGACCAGCACCGGCAGGTACGCCTTCAGCGCGGCGACGGTCTGCGAGCGGTCCCCGCCGCCGTCGTGGTTGAGCACGATCGCCCCGGGCCGGACGTCCTTGAGGATCCGGTCGGTGATCGCCGAGGTGCCGGGCCGGGCCCAGTCCCGCGGGTCCACCGACCAGGCCATGTTCCGCATCCCGAGGTCCGCGGCCACCTTGAGCGACTCCGTCGACCAGTCGCCGCCGGGCGCCCGGAACCAGGTCGGCAGTCGGCCGGTGGTGCGGTGCAGCAGGTCGGAGGTGCGCTCCAGCTCGTCCCGGACCTTGCCCTCGGACAGGCTCCGCAGGTCCGGGTGGGTCCACGTGTGGTTGGCGATGTGGTGGCCCCGGTCGGCGATCTCCCGCACCAGCTCCGGGTACTGGACGGCGTTCTCACCGATCAGGAAGAAGGTCGCCCGGATCCCGTGCTGCTGGAGCAGGGACAGCACGGTCGGCGTGTACCGCGGATCCGGACCGTCGTCGATGGTGAGGGCCACCACCCGCCGTTCCGCGTCGAGTTCGTACACCGGCTTGCTCTCCGCCGTGGAGATCGTGTGGCGGACGGTCTCGACGCTCGGCCCGGCCGGGGCGGCGGCGGCAGGTGGCGCCGACGACGCCGAGGGCGCGGCGGACGGCGTGACCGGGGCCGCGCCCGGCGTCGCCCCGGGCTCGGCCAGGGACTCGTTGAACCCCTCGGGCGCCGCCGCCGCGGTGGGGCCGCCCCCACCGCCCCAGGGGCTCCGGCAGCCAGCGGCGGCTCCGAGGAGGGACATCCCGGCGGCGACCAGCAGCAATCTTCGCGAAGTAATCTGACGATCTGACGACATGTCGAATGCTTCCCCCGGCGGACATCGCCGCTCCCCGCGCATGACCCCGACGGACCCGATCACCACTCCGACGGCCCAAGGCGGCCACGCCCCCGGCCCTCCGTACGCCACACTTCCCGGACCGGACGCCCGGCACCCCCGGGAGGCCGCTACGCTGAGCCTCCCCAGTATGATGATCTGCCATCAGAGGACGTGGCCATGACGACAAGTCAGGACTTCCCCGACCAGGGCACCCGCGACGAGGACGCCGCCGAGCCGAGCCAGTGGGAACGTTTCGGCGTCGACACCACCGCCCCGCACTCCGCACGCGTGTACGACTACTGGCTGGGCGGCAAGACCAACTTCCCGCCGGACCGCGCCATGGGGCAGGCCATCGAGGAGGCCGTGCCGAGCGTCAAGGAGATGGCCAAGGCCAACCGCGCCTTCCAGGGCCGGGCCGTCCGCCACCTCGCCCGGGAGCACGGCATCCGCCAGTTCCTCGACCTCGGCACCGGCATCCCCACCTCGCCCAACACCCACGAGATCGCCGAGGCCGTCAGCCCCGGCACCCGGGTGGTCTACGTCGACAACGACCCGATCGTGCTCGCCCACGCCCGCGCCCTGATGGTGTCCAGCCCGGCCAGCCGCACCACCTACATCCACGCCGACCTGCGCAAGCCCGAGGAGCTGTTCGCCGACCCGGCGCTCACCGCCACCCTCGACCTCACCCAGCCGGTCGGGCTGCTGATGATCGCCGTACTGATGCTGATCGCCGACGAGGACGACCCCTGGGGCCGGGTCGCCGCCCTGCGCGACGCCCTGCCCGCCGGCAGCTGCCTCGCCCTCACCACGCCGACCCAGGACTTCGACCCGGTGGCCGTCGGCAAGGTCACCGAGGCCGCCCGGGCCGGCGGGATGACCCTCGTCCCGCGCACCCACGACGACGTCCTGCGCTTCTTCGACGGCTGGGACCTGGTCGAGCCCGGGCTCGCCCCCGTCCTCGGCTGGCGCCCGGACGGCGAACCGCCGGCGGACCCGAAGGCCGCCTACTACTGGGGCGGCGTCGCCGTGAAGCGCTGACCGGAAAGGGCACGGTGGGGGTCGGCGGAGACTCCCACCGGGCCCGTCCGTTCACTTCAGCAGGCGCGACAGCCGCCGGTCCGCCAGCGGCTTGCCCCCGGTCTGGCAGGTCGGGCAGTACTGCAGCGAGGAGTCCGCGAAGGAGACCTCGCGCACGGTGTCCCCGCAGACCGGACAGGGCAGACCGGTGCGGCCGTGCACCCGCAGCCCGACCTTCTTCTCCGCCTTCAGTTCCCCCGCCGCCAGCCCGCGCGAGCGCTCCACCGCGTCCCGCAGGGTGGTCCCGAGGGCCTCGTACAGCCGTGCCGTCTCCTCGTCGGTCAGGCTGGACGCCAGTTTGAAGGGCGACATCCGGGCCGCGTGCAGCACCTCGTCCGAGTAGGCGTTGCCCACCCCGGCCAGCACGGTCTGGTCCCGCAGCACGCCCTTGAGCCGGCGCCGCTCGCCGTGCAGCAGGGCCGCGAAGTCGGCCGCGGTGAACGCCGGGTCCAGCGGGTCCGGACCGAGCCGGGCCACCCCGGGCACCTCGGCCGGGTCCGCCACCACGTAGACCGCCAGGCCCTTCTTGGTGCCGGCCTCGGTCAGGTCGAAGCCGTCCCCCGCCTCCCCCGCCAGCCGCAGCCGCAGCGCCAGCGGGTTGCGCGGGCTCGGGCGGGGCGGCTCGGCGGGCAGCGCGTCCTTCCAGCGCAGCCAGCCGGCCCGGGCCAGGTGCACCACCAGGTGCAGCCCGCCGGCCTCGACGTCCAGGAACTTGCCGTGGCGGCTCACCCCGCCGACCGTCCGCCCCTCCAGCGCCGTGACCGGCGGGTCGTAGGTCTTCAGCGCGCTGATCGCCACCGGCTGCACGCGGGCGATCTCGCGCCCGGTCAGCCGCTCGGCCAGGAAGGCGCTCAGCGCCTCGACCTCCGGCAGCTCCGGCATGCGCCCAGTCTCCCGCAGCCCCGCGCCGACCGCCCGCCGGTGCCCGACCGCCGGCCGGTGCGGGCCCGGGACCGGCGGCCCGACCGCACCCGCTTTGCCCGGGCACCGTCCGCGGGCGCAGGCTGGTACCTGAGGAGGGCGCATGAACACCCTTGAGGAACAGATCGACGTCGCCGCCCCCGTCCTCGCCGCCTGGGAGCAGCTGCACCGGGTCCACGAGTACCCGCGGTTCGTCGACGGCGTGCACAGCGCCCACCCGCACGGCCGGAACCTGGCGCACCTCGGGGTGGCGATCGGCGGCGCCGAGCGGGCCGTGGACACCGAGATCACCGACCGCGGCCGGGGCCGGGTGATGTCCTGGCGCACGCTCGACGGGATCCCGCTGAGCGGCGCCTTCGCCCTGCTACCGCTGGACGCCCGGCGGACCAGGGTGCAGATCCGGGTGGAGTACGACCCGGCGGCGCTGCGCGAGGCGATCGGCGGGCCCGGCGGGTTCGCCCTGGCCGGGGCGATCGAGCGGGCGGTCCGGGGGGACCTGGAGCACTTCCGCGAGCTGGTCGAGGCCCGGGTGAGCCCGCCGGGGCCGGACCGGTAAGGACGGCATAAGGCCAGCTCAGAGCGGGTGGTGAGGCTGTTCACAGCGGGCCCTCGGGCCGCCGGGTCCGCCGTCGACCTGTGGCAGACTCGATGGCGATGGACATCGGCCCGGTCACCAGGACGCTTCGCGCGGCGGTCTTCGCCGCGCTCGTCGTGCTGCTCGCCGGGCTCGGCCAGGTGGTGGTCACCGGCCGCGCGCTGCCGGTCGGCACGCTGGCCCTCGCCTCCGTCGCCGTGTTCGCGGCGGCCTTCGCCGTGGCCGGCCGCGAGCGCGGCTACCCGGCGGTCGCGGCGGTGTTCCTGCCGCTGGAGCTCGGCGTCAGCGCCCTGTTCGACCTCGCGCAGACCTCCTGCCCGTCCCTGCCGCCCGGCTCCGCGCACGGCTTCCAGCCGCTGCTCTGCGGCGGCGGCTCGCTGGGCGGCTTCCTGCTCGGCCACGGCGTCTCCCAGCAGACCGGCGTCCTGCTGCTCCTGCTGCTGCACACCGTGATCGCGCTGTCCGCGGCCTTCTGGCTGCGCCGGGCGGACGCCGCGCTGGCCCGTCTCGCCCGCGCCGTCCGGATGCTGGGCGACGTCCTGCACCGGCACGTCCCGGCGGCCGCCCGCCGGCTGCGGCTGCTCGCCGCACCCGTCCCGGCCCGGCCGGTGGCGCGGGTGCCGTTCCCCCGGGCCAGCCGGGCCCTGGTGCCCGCCGAGGACGTCGCCGTCCGCCCGGCCGTCCGGCGCGGTCCGCCGGCGTTCGCCCCGGCCGGCTGAGCCCCGGCGCGTCCCGCCGTCCCCACGGACCGCTCCCGACGCGTCCCCGCCTCGACCGGTCCTCTCGCCCGCGCGCAGCCCCGCCCCCGAGCCGGCGCGCGCCGCCCCTCCGCACGCCCGAGAGCACAGGACGACGACACCCATGAGCAACACCCGCAAGACCGCCGCCAAGACCAACGCCACCGAGCGGATGCGCGCCGCCCGCGCCCAGGCCGAGCGCTCCGACCGGATCCGCCGCCGGGTGGTGGTCGGCGCCGCCTCCGCCGCCGTGCTGGCCCTCGCCGCGGGCGTGGCCCTCGCCGTCGGCGGCTCCTCCGGCTCCGGCTCCGGCGACGCGGCCGCGAACGGCCCGCTGGTCGTCCCGGCGAACGCGGGCGGCCCGAACGGCACCGTGATCACCTACGGCAAGGCCGACGCCCCGCACACCCTGGAGGTCTACGAGGACTTCCGCTGCCCGTTCTGCGAGCAGCTGGAGACCACCACCGGTGCGACCATGCAGCAGCTCGCCGACGCGGGCACGTACAAGATCGAGTACCACCTGGCGACGTTCCTGGACAAGAACCTGGGCGGCAAGGGCTCGCGCACCGCGCTGGCCGCGGCCGGGGCCGCGCTGAACGAGGGCGTGGACAAGTTCAAGCAGTTCCACGACGTGCTCTACGCCAACCAGCCCGACGAGCGCAGCGACGCCTTCGGCGACGTCAACCACGTCCTCGACCTGGCCGGCAAGGTCCCCGGCCTGAAGACCGACGGCTTCGTCAAGGCCGTCCAGGACGGCACCTACGCGCCGTGGGCGGCCAAGGTGAACGAGGAGTTCAACAACAGCGACGTCACCGGCACCCCGACCGTCAAGCTGGACGGGAAGAAGCTGGACGTCCTCACCGGCGGCAAGGCCGTCAGCCCCGAGCAGTTCACCGCGCTGGTCAAGCAGGTGACCGGATGACGACCGCCGCCCCCGCCGCGCGGACGTACGGTGCCAGCCGCCCGTTCGCGTGGCTGCTGCTGATCGGCGGCGCGGTCGGGCTGTTCGCCTCGGCGGTCCTCACCCTGGACAAGATCCGGCTGCTGAAGGACCCGTCGTACGTCCCGAGCTGCAACATCAACCCGATCATCAGCTGCGGCTCGATCATGCGCAGCGACCAGGCGGAGGCCTTCGGCTTCCCCAACTCGCTGCTCGGCCTGGTCGGCTTCGCGGTGGTCGTCGCGGTCGGCGCCGGGCTGCTCGCCGGGGCCTCGTACCGGCGCTGGTTCTGGCTCGGGCTGCAGGCCGGGACGGTCTTCGGCATCGGCTTCGTGACCTGGCTGATGTACCAGGCGCTGTACTCGATCGGGGCGCTCTGCCCGTACTGCATGGTGGTCTGGGCCGCGATGATCCCGCTGTTCTGGTACACCACGCTGCACAACCTGCGCTCCGGGGTCATCCCGACCGGCCGCGCCCTGCGCCCGGTGGTCCGCGAGGCCGCCCGCTACCACTGGGTCGTCCCGGCGCTCTGGTACGCGGTGATCGCGCTGCTGGTCCTCAACCGGTTCTGGTACTACTGGTCGACCCTGCTCTGAGCGCCGCCGGAGCACCCCGTTCGGCCCGCGCCCGCCACCTCCCTTCCCGGGGGTGGCGGGCGCACTGCCAGCGGACGCACTGCCCGCGGGCTCGGAAGCGGTCGGCTCAGAACCGGTGGGCCGCGACCTCGGCGAGCAGCTCGGCCCGGCGCTCCTCGGAGAGGAAGGAGGCGCGGAAGGAGTTCGCGGCGAGCAGCCGGAGGGTCTCCTGGTCCAGGGCGAGGGCCTGCTGCACGGCCCGGAGGTTGTCCTCGACGTAGCCGCCGAAGTACGCCGGGTCGTCGGAGTTGACGGTGACCAGCAGGCCGGCCTCCAGCATCTCGCGCAGCGGGTGGTCGGCGAGGGTGTCGATGCAGCGCAGCCGGACGTTGGAGAGCGGGCAGAGGGTGAGCGGGATCCGCTCGCGCACCAGCCGGGCGACCAGCTCGCCGTCCTCCAGGCAGCGCAGGCCGTGGTCGATCCGCTCGACGCCGAGGACGTCCAGCGCCTCGGTGATGTAGGAGGCCGGGCCCTCCTCCCCCGCGTGCGCGACCCGGTGCAGGCCGGCCTCCGCGGCGCGCCGGTACACCTCGCGGAACTTGGCCGGCGGGTGGCCGACCTCGGCCGAGTCGAGGCCGATGCTGGCGATCCGGTCGAAGTACGGGCGGGCGGCCTCGAAGGTCTCCAGCGCGGACTCGGCGGACTCGTCCCGCAGGAAGCACATGATCAGCCGGGTGCTGATCCCGTACCGCTCCTCGCTGCGCTCCAGCGCCGCGGTCAGCCCGTCGACCACGGTGCCGAGCGGCACGCCGCGCGCGGTGTGCGCCTGCGGGTCGAAGAAGATCTCCGCGTGCCGGACGCCCTGCTCGGCGGCCCGGGCGAGGTAGGCGTCGGCGAGGTCGGTGAAGTCCTGCCCGGTGCGCAGGACGGCCGTCAGCGCGTAGTACAGGTCGAGGAAGGACTGCAGGTCGCTGAAGGAGTACGCCTTCCGCAGCTCCTCGGTGTCGGCGTAGGGCAGCGTGACGGCGTTGCGAGCGGCGAGGGCGAAGGCGAGTTCGGGCTCCAGGGTGCCTTCGATGTGAAGGTGGAGTTCGGCCTTGGGAAGCGGCATGGGAGATCTGTCCGAGCTGTAGGGGACGAAACGGATGATCCGGAAGGATTCATCCTACGTTCCGCTCCCTCCCGGCCGGCGCCCTCCGGAGGGGCGCGCGGCGGAGCAGGCGTCACCCCCGCGGGTGTACCGGGGGCGGCCAGCGGGCACCCGGTAGGAGGGGGCTTCCGCCGAGGAGGTACCGAGATGCGGCACGTCGACCCGCACGTCCGGCCCGAGGGCATCTCCCCGCACGCCCTGGGCAACGACACGCTCCTGCACGAGCTGGAACAGCTGCACCGCACCCGTCACGAGACCTTCCTGCACGGCTCGGAGGACGCGCTCAGGCGGCACACCCTGCGCACCGGACAGCTGGAGGCCGAGTACCTGCACCGCTTTCCCGACCGACTGGTGACGGCCGGCCGGACCAGGGCCGGCGCGCGGGCCCGCGAGGCCGCGGCCCGGGCGGAGTCGCTGCCCGAGTAGCGGCCTGCCCCGGCGGCCGACCGGGGCGTCCGGACCGGCCGCGCGGCGGCGCCCGGCGGGGACACGCCGGGCGCCGGTGGCGTGCCCGCGGGCGGGCCGTCGGGGAGGGTGAGAGGCGCAGCCGCACCGGACCCCGACCCCCTGGGAGCCCCGCATGCCCATCGCCAGCGTCAACCCCGCGACCGGAGAGATCCTGGAGACCTTCGAGCCGCTCGACGCGGCCGGCATCGAACGCAGACTGGCCCGCGCCGAGGCCGCGTTCCACAGCTACCGCACCACCCCCTTCGCCGCCCGCGCCGACCTGCTGCGCCGGGCCGCCGACCTGTTGGACCAGGACCAGGAGGCGGTCGCCCGCACGATGACCGAGGAGATGGGCAAGCCGCTCACCGCCTCCCGGGCCGAGGCCGCCAAGTGCGCGAAGGCGATGCGCTGGTACGCCGACCACGCCGAGGCGCTGCTGGCCGACGAGCACCCGGACCCGGCCGACGTCGCCGACTCCGGCGCCGCCCGGGCCTACGTCCGTTACCGCCCGATCGGCGCGGTGCTGGCCGTGATGCCGTGGAACTTCCCGTTCTGGCAGGTGATCCGGTTCGCCGCGCCGGCCCTGATGGCGGGCAACGTCGGCCTGCTCAAGCACGCCTCCAACGTCCCGCGCACCGCGGTGGCGCTGGAGGAGCTCTTCCGGCGGGCCGGCTTCCCGGAGGGCTGCTTCCAGACCCTGCTGATCGGTTCGGGCGCGGTCGAGGGCGTCATCCGGGACCGCAGGGTGGCCGCGGTGACCCTCACCGGCAGCGAGCCGGCCGGCCGGGCGGTCGCCGCCACGGCGGCCGACGAGGTGAAGAAGGCGGTGCTGGAGCTCGGCGGCAGCGACCCGTTCGTCGTCATGCCCAGCGCCGACGTCGACGCGGCGGTGCGCACCGCCGTCCGCGCCCGGGCGCAGAACAACGGCCAGTCCTGCATCGCCGCCAAGCGCTTCATCGTGCACACCGACGTCTACGACCGCTTCACCGCGGGCTTCACCGAGGGGATGCGGTCGCTGCGCGTCGGGGACCCGATGGACGAGGCGACCGACGTCGGCCCGCTGGCCAGCCGCCAGGGCCGGGACGACCTGGAGGAGCTGGTCGAGGACGCCCGGACGCACGGCGCCCGGGTCGAGTGCGGCGGCGGGCGCCCGGAGGGCTGGGACACCGGGTACTTCTACGAGCCGACGGTGCTGACCGGCATCACCCCGGCGATGCGGATCCACCTGGAGGAGACCTTCGGCCCGGTGGCCACCGTCTACCGGGTCGCCGACCTGGACGAGGCCGTGGCGCTGGCCAACGACACGCCGTTCGGCCTGAGTTCCAACGTGTGGACCCGGGACGAGGGCGAGCAGGAGCGCTTCGTGCGCGACGTCCAGGCCGGCGGGGTGTTCTTCAACGGGATGACCGCCTCCCACCCCGCCCTGCCGTTCGGCGGCGTCAAGCGCTCCGGGTTCGGGCGGGAGCTCTCCGGGCACGGGATCCGGGAGTTCTGCAACGTCACCACGGTCTGGCTCGGCTGAGCGCTCCCGGACCGCACCGGTGCCCGGCCCGGGTCAGGAGGCCACGCGGTGCCTGCCCGGGCCGGGCGTCATCCACCGGGCGAGCACACCGACCATGGCGACGGCCGTCAGGCCCCAGAAGATCGCCAGGACGACCATCACCCAGGTCTGGCTGATCTGGACGGCGACCATGCAGAGACCGATCGAGAGCGCGATCATGACGGTCACCACGGTCGGGCTGAGGCTGAGCAGCCAGTGCCAGGCCCGGTGCATCCGGCTGGGGTTCGCCGGGGCGTCGGGGCCGGTTTCGGTTTCCTTGTAGGTCAGCAGGTCCATCGGGATCGCCTCCGGGTCTCGGGGGGGGGCTGGCCGGATCCGCGGGGCTCAGGAGGCCTTGCGCGGAGCCGTGGACTTTCCGGTCGTGGTCCTTCCGGTCGTGGACTTGGCCGTCGCCGTCTTGGCCGTCGTGCTCTTGGCCTTCGTGCCCTTGCCCGTCGACGGTCCGCCGGCCGCGGTGCCGCCGGCCGTCGTCTTCCGGGTCGTGGTCCGCTTCGCCGCGGCGGCCTTCGCGTCGGGCTCCGCCTTCTTCTTCGCCGGGGCGCGCCGGCGGGGCTCGGGCTTCCCCTCCTCCTCCGGCGCGTCCTCCGCCGGGCCCTGGCCCCGCCCGCTCCTGGCCTGCTTGAGGCTGGTGCGCAGCGCCTCCATCAGGTCGATCACGTTGTCGGGCGCCTCGCCGGGCTCCTCCTCGTGCGGGACCTCCACGCCCTCCAGCCGGGCCGTGATCACCTGCTGGAGCGCCTGCTGGTAGTCGTCGTGCAGCTGGGAGAGGTCGAAGTCCTCGGAGAGGGTGTCCATCAGCGAGCGCGCCATCTTGAGCTCCTGCGGCCGCACGGCGACGTCCTCCTCGGGCGCTATGCCGGCCGCCGGGCGGACCTCGTCGGGCCAGATGCAGGTCTGCAGCACCAGGGTGCCGTCGTGCACCCGCAGCACCGCGGGCGACTCCCGGGTGCGCAGGGCGATCTTGGTGACGGCGATCTGCCCGGACTCGGTGAGCGCGTCGCGCAGCAGGGCGTAGGGCTTCGCGGCGGCCTTGTCGGCGACGCCCACGTAGTAGGCCTTGGAGAACATCAACGGGTCGATCTCACCGGCGTCGACGAAGGCCAGCACATCGATGATCTTCTTGCTGGGCAGCGGCAGGTCGGCGAGGTCGGCGTCGCTCAGGGTGACGGTCCGGCCGTCGGGGGACTCGTAGCCCTTGGCGATCTCCGCGTACGGGACCTCCTTCTCCTCCTGCTCGCAGTACCGCTTCATCCGGACCCGTCCGCCGTCCTTGGCGTGCACCTGGTGCAGCGGGACGTCGTGTTCCTGGGTGGCCGAGTACAGGTGGACGGGGATGCTGACCAGCCCGAAGCTGATCGTCCCCTTCCAGGTGGTCTGCATGGGGTCGCTCCTTCCCGGAGGTTCCCGTCCGACGGAGCTTCCGGGCTCCGGAGTCTCCACTCTGCCCGCGTTTCCCCCGATCCGCACGGGAAGCACACAATGGGCTCGCGGGGGCCGAGGAGGTGGAGCGGATGACGGCCGGACGACGGCCCGGGCAGGCCCCGCCGCCGGACCGCACCAGGTACCGGGTGACGTACGCCGTGGCCGGGGAGCCCGGGACGCGCCGGGACGAGGTCGAGGTGGTGCCGGGGTACTCCGGGGAGGGCGACGTCCCGCGGATCCTGGCCGCCCGCCTGGCCGCCCGCCTGGCCGCGCACCCCGGTGAGCGACCGGGTGGACGGCCGGGTGATCGACCGGGCGGACGTTCGCAGCCGAATGATCTTCGGATCACCGTGCTGGAATTGCGCGAGATCTGAGCTCCAGCAGAGCTTCGGAGCTGCCCCGACCGATGACGATGCGTCAGATTTGAGCTTTTCTGGACCCCGGTCCACCCCCTCTGACCTGCTCTTTCGTGTCCGCTGAGCGAACAGTTACCAAACCATTGTTCCGATACTCGTGCGTAGTCGTTAGGTTGCACCGCAATGCGCGGGTCAATCCCCCCACCCTCCGGCGCGACGAGCCGAGGGTCAGCCGCGCGGGAAAGGCACAGGGCACCCTTTGATGAGTGCGGACACCACCAAGTCGACGGCGGCTCCCCACGTCCCCCACCAGTCGGGGCCGGCCGGGCACGGCGGCGGCGACGGCCACCTGAAGGCCGGGCTCAAGAACCGCCACCTGTCGATGATCGCCATCGGCGGCGTGATCGGCGCCGGCCTGTTCGTCGGCTCCGGCGCGGGCATCGCCTCCACCGGCCCGGGCATCCTGCTCTCCTACACGCTGGCCGGTGTGCTGGTCGTGCTGGTGATGCGGATGCTCGGCGAGATGGCGGCCGCGGACCCGCAGAGCGGCTCCTTCTCGGCCTACGCGGACCGCGCGCTCGGCCGCTGGGCCGGGTTCGGCATCGGCTGGCTGTACTGGTTCTTCTGGGTCGTGGTCCTCGCGGTGGAGGCCACCGCCGGCGCCAAGATCCTCAACAACTGGGTGCCCGGAGTGCCGCAGTGGGGCTGGGCACTGATCGTGATGGCGGTGCTGACCGCCACCAACCTGTTCTCGGTGGCCTCGTACGGTGAGTTCGAGTTCTGGTTCGCCGGCATCAAGGTGGTCGCGATCGCCGCGTTCCTGGTGATCGGCACCCTCGCCGCCTTCGGCCTGCTGCCCGGCACCCACGCCGTCGGCACCGAGAACCTGACCGGCCACGGCGGCTTCCTGCCGCACGGCGTGGGCGCGGTGTTCACCGGCATGCTCACCGTGGTGTTCGCCTTCATGGGCAGCGAGATCGTCACCCTGGCCGCGGGCGAGTCGGAGGACCCGGAGCGCGCCGTCAGCAAGGCCACCAACAGCGTGATCTGGCGCATCGGGATCTTCTACCTGGGCTCGATCCTGCTCGTGGTCACCCTGCTCCCGTGGGACTCCGCCGCCGTCAAGGGCAGCCCGTACGTGGCGGTGCTCGAGCACGTGGGCATCCCCGGCGCCGGCCAGGTGATGGACGTGATCGTGCTGACCGCCGTGCTGTCCTGCCTCAACTCCGGGATGTACACGGCCTCCCGGATGGCGTTCTCGCTGGGGCAGCGCGGCGACGCGCCGAAGGCCTTCGCGACCGTGACCGACCGGGGCGTGCCCCGGGTGGCCATCCTCTCCTCGGTGGTCTTCGGCTTCGTCGCGGTCTTCTTCAACTACACCTCGCCCGACACGGTGTTCGCCTTCCTGCTCAACTCCTCCGGCGCGGTTGCGCTCTTCGTCTGGCTGGTGATCTGCTTCTCCCAGCTGCGGATGCGCCGGATCATCGAGCGGGAGACCCCCGAGCGACTGACCGTCCGGATGTGGCTGTACCCGTACCTGACCTGGGCGGCCATCGGCATGATCGGGTTCGTGATGGCGTACATGTTCACCGACTCCGACGGGCGCAAGCAGATGTACCTGTCGCTGGTCGCCGCGGCGATCGTGCTCGTGGCCTCGGCCGTGGTGGGCCGACGGCGGCGGGCCGCGGTGGCGGCGGAGTCCTGACCCGTCCGCACCGCGCGTGGAACGCCGGGCCCGGGAGCCGTTGCGGAGGCTCCCGGGCCCGGCGCCGTTGTCCGGGGCCCGTCCGGCGCTCACCGCCGGGCGCGCCCGACACGCACCCGGGCGCGCCCGGCGGACACGCCCGAGCGGCTCCGGCGCGAGCCAGTTTGACGATGGCACGTCAAGGGGGATATCTGGGCCATGGCGCTCCCCCACGAGCACCCCCCACCCCCTCCCGGGAGACCCCGTGCCCCTCCCCCCTGCCCCCACGCCGCACGCCTCGGCGCGCCAACGCTTCGGCCACCGGCTGCGCCACTGGCGCGAGGCCCGCGGGCTCAGCCAGGCCGAACTCGGCCGCCGGCTCGGCTACCACAACTCGCTGATCAGCCGGGTCGAGAACGCCCGCCGCTGGCCACCACCCGGACTTCCCGCCCGGGCTGACGAACTCCTGCTCACTGGAGGGGAGTTGGCCGCCCTCTGGCAGCCCGTCCGACAGGAGCGGGAACGCCTCGGCGAGCTCGTCGCACCCGCCAGACCAGCCCTCGGCGCCACCCTGCGCGGCGCCACCCCACCGGACGCCGCCACCTTCGAGGTGCTCCGCCAGCTGCTCGGCGTCTACCGCGCCGCCGCCGCCCGCACCGGCGGCGAACCCCTGGCCGCCGTCCTCGAACACCACGCCCGCACCCTGGCCGGCTGGCAGCACTCCACCCCGCGCGGCGCCGTCACCGCCGTCCGGTCGCTCGCCGCCCAGTACGCCGAACTCGCCGGCTGGGCGCACTTCGAAGGGGATCGCCGGACCCGTGCGCTCGGCTGGTTCACGGCCGGACTGGAATGGGCCCGCGCGGCCGGGGACCAGCCCACCACGGCCGCCCTGCTGACCCGGCAGAGCACCCTGCACTGGTGGAACGGCGACCCGGCCGGCGCGCTCGCCCACGCCGAGGCCGCCCGCGCCGCCGCGCGACGGGTGCCCGGCCTGCAGTCCTGGGCCGCCCTCGCCGAGGCGCACGCCCACGCCCTGAACGGCGCCGCGCCCGAGGCCTGGCGCGCGCTCGTCGAGGCCGAGCGGCTGACCGAGGCGGACCGGCGGGCCGGGCGGACGGAGCCCCGGCCGACCCGCGCCGCGCTGGTGCTCGGCGTCGCGCACGGCACCTGCCACCGGGACCTCGCCGTCCGCACCGGCCGCGCCGCGCACGCCCACGCGGCGGTGGCCCACCTGGACGCCGCGCTCGGACACCTGGACCCGGCCGAGCATCCGCACGACCACGCCCTGATCACCGGCCGCCTGGCCGGCGCCTACGCCCGGGCCGGACGCCGCGAGGCCGCCGCCGCGACGCTCTCCCGCCTGCCGCCCGAGCCCACCGGGCGCGTCGCCCACGAGCAGCGCCGGGCCCGCGGCTGGCTGGGCGGCGCGCCGGCCCACCAGGGCCCGCCCGGGGCCGAGCGGCCCGCACCGGAGGGCTGAGCCTGCGGTCCGCCCCACGACGGCGCGGCGGGCGTCCGCGACGGCGCGGCGGGCGCGGACGGAGAGCGGCCGCCCGCCGGCGCGCGGAACGGCCGGGGGGGCGGGGGGGGGGCCCCCCCCCCCCCCCCCCCGCCGCGCGGCGGGAGAGCGCGGCCGCCGCCGCGGCGGAGGACGCCCGGGCGGGGGGCCCCACGGGGTTGATACCC